>NZ_SCKZ01000003.1:352965-385174 GCF_004100365.1 Glutamicibacter sp. HZAU
ATGCGAGAGAACGAGGGCAACTGGCAGGCCATTGAAGTGCTGGATGTAGCCGATCGCTGCCTGAACCGCGATAGCGGCCACGAGCCACCAAATGGCGTTGCGGAGCTGGCTGTTTCCGCCCTGCTTGTAGGCCAAGATGAGTACAACAACGGTGGCGGCGACCAGCAAGTACACCGGAGCCGTGTGCAAGCGTGTTACGAACAGTGGGTCGAACAGGTGGCGAGGAGCATCGGCATCTCCGGCGTGCGGCCCGGTGCCTGTAACGACGGTTCCGAACGCGACAGCGAGCAGCGAGAAGATCCATGCGGCAAATGAAATCTGGCCGATGGACTTGGTGCTCCGCGGAATCTCCCGGCTTTTCAGTTCCTTGGCCGTACGGTTCACCTGGAACGTGGCCATGATGACCAGAGCGCCGGAAATCAGGAAATGCACCGATACAACCCAGGCATTCAGGCCAGTCCATACGGTGATGGCGCCGACAAGGGCCTGAAGTGCGATGCCGGCGAGCAAGCCGACGGCGAGTTTGTGCAAGGTGCGGTGCGTCGGGCGCATCTTCCAGATGGAGACCAGGAAAGCGACGGCGATGACCAGCAGGACGAAGGTCAGCAGTCGGTTGCCGAACTCGATGATGCCGTGGATACCCATTTCCGGAACAGGAGTCATCGAGCCGGGGACGCAGTTGGGCCAATGTGAGCAACCGAGTCCCGACTCGGTAAGCCGTACGGCCCCTCCGGTGACGATAATGCCAATCTGCGAGATCAAGGATGCGATCGCCAGACCATGCACGAGGCGGTTTACCTTCGCGGGCAACTTATCGGCCCAGCTCTGTTTGGCTTGGACTGAAGACAAGGAAATCTCCCTCTTGGAATTGAGTGGTGGTTAGCTCCATTTGAACAGCTTGATGGCTGCAAAGGAGCCGGCTGCTGCCCAAAGGATCAAGAAGATCAGTCCAGCGATGCTGAACTGGCCATGGATGAGGGCATCGCGCATGGCGTCGCCCAGCGCTGCCGAAGGCAGTGCATTCAGCGTCGGCTGTGCCCAATCTGGGGCCATGCTCAAGGGATACAGGACGCCGCCGGCGCCGGCCAGCAGGATCCAGGCGAGATTGGTGATGGCCAACGTCGCTTCAGGGCGAACGGTGCCAGCAATGAGCAGGCCTAGCGCGGTAAACGCCGCTGCACCCAAGAGCAGGAAGAGGATACCCGGGAGGATTCCCCAGGGGTTCGGATGCCAATCCAGGAACAGCAGCGCGACTGAGCAGATCAAGACGACCTGGATCAACAAGACGGACAGCACTGCAATGACCTTGCCGAAAATCAGTCCGGTTTTTCCCAATGGGGTCGTTGAGAACATGGTCAGCACGCCGTAGCGGCGGTCAAAACCTGTCCCGATTCCCTGTCCGGTGAATGCCGTTGAAATGACGCAGAGGGCGAGCACGCCGGGTACAGCTGCATCAATGCTTCGGTCGGCCACGTCCTTGACCAGATCGGTGAGGGTGAGCACGAACAGTGCAATGAGCGGCATGACAACAGCGAGAATGAGTTGCTCGCCATTGCTGAGCATCTGGATGGATTCGTATCGGCCTTGGTTCAGGATTCTGCGCAGTGGCGAGACAGCATTGGAGCGCGTGAGTGCTTGGCTCATGCTTTTTCCTCCTTGATCGCGATTTCGAGGAAAACGTCTTCGAGGCTTCGAGACTGGAGATTAAGCTCGGTTGGCAAGATGCCTTCCTTCAGCCACCACTGCGTGAGCCAATTCAAGTGTTCGGGGGAGTTGACCCCGTCGAGGCGGTACTGGCCGGCGGCGGTCTCTTCCAGACGCAATCCTGCCGGCGGTTCAGGCAGTTGCAGGCCAGCTGGGGCCGAGAAGGAGACCGGGCGGGTGTCCTGGTCTTCGGCAGCGCGGGCAGTCAGCTCCGCAACGGTGCCCTGCGCCACGGTACAGCCCTTGTCGATGATGTAGACATAGTCGCTGAGGCGTTGTGCGTCGTCCATGAGATGGGTCGTCAAGATGATGGTCTTGCCAGCATCGCGAAGTTCGGCAATGAGGTCGAAAACCACCTGGCGCGACTGCGGGTCCAAACCGGCGCTTGGCTCATCGAGGAAAAGCACTTCCGGATCTCCGGCCAGAGCGACTGCCAATGCGACGCGCTGTTTCTGGCCGCCGGATAGACGGCGGATCGTGCGGGTGCCAAATGACTCGAGATCCAGGCGTGTGATTAACGCATCAATGTCAATGGGCTTCTGATAGAGGGATGCGACATGCCGCAAGAGCGGAATCGGGCGCATTGACGGAGGCAACCCGCCATCCTGGAGCATGACGCCGACTCGAGAGCGCAATTCGGGGTTGTCGCCGAACGGATTCTGGCCCAGGAGTTCGACTGTGCCGCCTTCGGGCTGAAGCAGCCCCTGGGCACAGGCAAGGGTTGTGGACTTGCCAGCTCCGTTAGCTCCTAAAAGCGTGGTGACCTGACCGGGGAAAGCTTTTAGGGACACGGACTCCAGGACTCGCAGCATGCGATTGTCCAAGGCGGGGACTGGACCTAAATCTTTGGCCAGCTCGTTGATGACGAGGCTGGGGGATACAGAAGACACTAGAACATTCTACGACATGTCGAACTGGCTGAGTTGAGTGGTTGGTCACCAAGCCTCGAGTTCCGCTTAAGGGGGCGAGACAATGGAAGTGCAAGAGGTTTGAAGCAGGCAACGCCCTAGTCGGGCAAGCTTGCCCTTAGTAAGTCCTTCCTTACTAGACCTAGAGTAAAAATTTACGCATGATTGTGTTGTGTATTCATCAAATTCAGAATCAGCTAGTGGCTCCGCTGCCGCGACGGTTGGCGCAGTTGGGGATACCGAGGAGCGCACGCGTGACCGCGTCCTATACGCAGTATTAGAGGACGGACCGGTCAGTGCCGCCGAGCTTGGAAGCAAGCTGGGCTTCACGCCTGCTGCGGTCCGTCGCCACCTGGACGCGCTCTCGAAATCGGGACTCGTCGAGGTGAAGCTGGTAGCCAACCAGAAGACCGGTGCTGGGCGCCCGTCCCGCCGCTACGTGCTTTCGCACCGCGGTCAGACGAAGCTGGGCAACGACTACCTGGAGATCGCTTCCGATGCATTGAAGATGCTCGGGGATGCGGCTGGCGAGGACGCGATTCGCAAGTTTGCGCGTAATCGATTCGCATCCATGGAAGAGCGGTACGCCAAGGCGCTGGTCGGCGTTGAAGGTTTGGAAGCACGAGCCGAAGTGTTGGGCAATTTGCTCAGTGCCGATGGATTCGTGGGATACACCCGAAAAGTGGATACCAAAGTGGCATCTGCTCTGATGCATAGCGTGCAGCTATGCCAGGGGCACTGCCCGATACAAGACTTGGCACGAGAGTTTCCGGTGTTTTGCGACATGGAAACCGAAATGTTCGCCCGCTTGCTGGGTGTCGATGTTCGACGATTGTCGACCCTGGCCGGTGGCGGACACGTGTGCACGACCCACATCCCTGTGGGGCGTGAAAAGGCGCCGATGCGCGCCGAGAAGAGAACTCGAATTCAGTTCACGAAGCAGGAGAGGCCGCGATGACGGATCAGATTGCACAGGAGTCTGCCGACCCGGGTGTAATTTCCGAGATTCTGGAGAAGAACCCCGAACTCCACGGAATCGGCAATTACGAATACGGCTGGGCAGATAAGAACGACGCGGGTGCAAATGCACGCCGTGGCGTCGACAAGGACGTTGTGGCGAACATTTCCGCCCTGAAGTCCGAGCCAGAATGGATGCTGGAGCGTCGCCAGAAGGCGCTGAAGTACTTCGACCGCAAGCCAATGCCAACCTGGGGTCCAGACCTTTCGGGCATTGATTTCGACAACATCAAGTACTTCGTGCGTTCCACCGAGAAGCAGGCGACCTCGTGGGAAGATCTTCCAGAAGACATCAAGAACACCTACGACAAGTTGGGCATTCCCGAGGCTGAAAAGCAGCGTCTGGTTTCCGGCGTTGCCGCCCAGTACGAGTCCGAGGTCGTCTACCACCAGCTGCGCGAGGACCTTGAAGCACAGGGCGTCATCTTCCTTGACACCGATACCGGCCTGAAGGAGCACCCGGAGATCTTCCAGGAGTACTTCGGCTCGGTCATTCCAGCAGGCGACAACAAGTTCGCTTCGCTGAACACCGCCGTTTGGTCCGGCGGCTCCTTCGTGTACGTTCCCAAGGGCGTCCATGTGGAAATCCCGCTGCAGGCCTACTTCCGCATCAACACGGAAAACATGGGCCAGTTCGAACGTACCCTGATCATTGCCGATGAGGGCTCGTACGTGCACTACATCGAGGGTTGCACCGCGCCGATCTACCAGTCGGACTCCCTGCACTCGGCTGTTGTGGAAATCATCGTGAAGAAGAACGCCCGCGTTCGCTACACGACCATCCAGAACTGGTCGAACAACGTGTACAACCTGGTGACCAAGCGTGCTGTCTGTGAAGAAGGCGCCACCATGGAATGGGTCGATGGCAACATCGGTTCCAAGGTCACCATGAAGTACCCGGCTGTCTACCTGGTCGGCGAGCAGGCCAAGGGCGAGACCCTGTCCATCGCCTTCGCCGGCGAAGGCCAGCACCAGGACACCGGCTCGAAAATGGTCCACATCGCGCCGAACACCTCCTCGGCAATTGTTGCCAAGTCGGTGGCCCGCAACGGCGGCCGTTCGGCCTACCGTGGCCTGGTGCAGGTCCAGGAAGGCGCCAAGGGCACCAAGAACTCGGTGGTCTGCGACGCATTGCTGGTTGACCAGATCTCGCGTTCGGATACCTACCCGTACATCGACGTCCGCGAGGACGACGTGACCATGGGCCACGAGGCAACGGTTTCCCGCGTGTCCGAGGAACAGCTGTTCTACCTGCAGTCCCGCGGCTTGGCCGAGGACGAGGCCATGGCAATGATCGTGCGCGGCTTCGTCGAGCCGATCGCACGCGAGCTGCCGATGGAGTACGCGCTGGAACTGAACCGCCTTATTGAACTTCAGATGGAAGGATCGGTCGGCTAAGAATGTCGGAGACCACCACCCATATCCCAGAAGAGAAGGCGCGCATCGGCGCACCATCGATTCCTGGTTTCACCGAAGAGGGCGAAGACCTTTCGCCGATCAACGACAACGGCGGCTCGCCGCTGGCTGGCGCCTCCACCAAGGCGCACAGCCACGGCGGCGGCGTTGGCGTTCCGGATTCTTCGCGTGCCGGTCGACTGACCAGCACCAACGTCGAGGATTTCGCCAAGCTGACCGGCCGTGAAGAGGACTGGCGCTTCACCCCGCTCAAGCGCCTCAAGGGCCTGCACACCGATGAACTCACCGGCGCAGCTCCGAAGATCGAGCTGACCGGCAACGACACCGCCAAGCTGTCGGTTGTTGCGGCAGACGACGCCCTGAACGGCGTTGCGCACACCCCGGATGACCGTGTGTCTGCAAACGCCTGGAAGTACGCTTCCGAGACCCACGTGGTTACCATCCCGAAGAATGCCGAGGGTGCCAAGGCAACGCTGCGCATCACCGGCGAGTCGCTGGCAGCGGCAGCCCAGCACGTGATCGTTGTCGCCGAGGAGAACTCCGAAGCTACCGTCGTGCTGGACCACGTAGGTTCGGCAGTGCTGGCGCAGAATGTCGAGTTCGACGTCCAGGCCAACGCGCGCCTGACCGTGATCTCGCTGCAGGCTTGGGAAGATGACGCAGTCCACGCGTCCTCGCAGCAGGCACTTGTTGCAGCTGGCGCTTCCTTCAAGCACATCGCAGTGTCCTTCGGTGGCGATCTGGTTCGTGTGAACCCATCGGCCCGCTTCACCGGCGAACGCGCTGAGATCGAGCTGTACGGCCTGTACTTCGCCGATGCCGGCCAGCACCTGGAGCACCGCCTGTTCGTTGACCACGCTGTGGCCAACTGCAAGTCGAACGTGCTGTACAAGGGTGCATTGCAGGGCAAGGACGCGCACACCGTCTGGGTTGGCGATGTGCTGATCCAGAAGGCTGCTGTGGGCACCGACTCCTACGAAGCAAACCGCAACCTGGTTCTGACCGATGGCGCCCGCGCCGACTCGGTTCCAAACCTGGAAATCGAAACCGGTCTGATCGATGGTGCTGGCCACGCATCGACCACCGGCCGCTTCGACGACGAGCACCTCTTCTACTTGATGGCTCGCGGTATCGATGAAAAGACCGCTCGCCGCCTGGTAGTGCGCGGATTCCTGAACGAAATTGTTCAGCAGATTGGCGATGAGGCTCTGCAGGAGCGTCTGACCGAAACCATCGAAGAAGAATTGGCTGCAACTAGCAACTAGCTAGTGCCTGCTTCACCAGCTTTTTAGCCTTAGCGCTTTTTAGAAAGAAACGGAACGACGTATGTCTACTCTGGAAATCAAGGACCTGCACGTCTCGATTGACACCGAGCAGGGCGAGAAGGAAATTCTCAAGGGTGTAACCCTGACCATCAAGACCGGCGAAACCCACGCAATCATGGGCCCCAACGGCTCGGGCAAGTCGACCCTGGCATCGACCATCGCTGGCCACCCGCGCTACAACGTCACCTCCGGCTCCATCACCCTCGACGGTGAAGATGTCCTGGAGATGAGCGTTGACGAGCGTGCAAAGGCTGGATTGTTCCTGGCTATGCAGTACCCGGTAGAGGTGCCAGGCGTAACCATGACCAACTTCCTGCGTACCGCCAAAACCGCAATCGACGGCGAAGCTCCTAAGCTGCGTACCTGGACCAAGGACGTCAAGGAAGCGATGACCAAGCTGAAGATCGATGCCGACTTCGCGCAGCGCAACGTGAACGAAGGCTTCTCCGGTGGTGAGAAGAAGCGTGTCGAAATCCTGCAGCTGGAACTGTTCAAGCCTAAGTTCGCAGTGCTGGACGAGACCGACTCCGGCCTGGATGTCGACGCTCTGAAGGTTGTCTCCGAGGGCGTCAACCGCGCCCAGGACGAGAACGAGATGGGCACCCTGCTGATTACCCACTACACTCGCATCCTGCGCTACATCAAGCCAGAGTTCGTGCACGTGTTCGTTGATGGCAAGGTAGCCGAACAGGGCGGCCCGGAGCTGGCTGACCGTCTGGAAGAAGAAGGCTACGACCGTTACCTGAACGTCAAGGCCTAAGGGTACAGTCATGAGCGAATCGACCGAACAGAGCACGGGAGCCGCTACGACTCCTCTGGAAGACGTTGAGGAAGCGCTCAAGGACGTCATTGACCCGGAATTGGGTGTCAACATTGTCGACCTGGGCTTGCTATATGGCCTGAAGTACGCTGATGACGGTGTGCTTTTGCTGGACCTCACGTTGACCACCGCCGCCTGCCCGCTCACCGATATCATCGAAGAGCAGGTTGCCAAGGCGCTGGAGAGCGTTGTAGACGACCACCGTCTGAACTGGGTCTGGATGCCGCCTTGGGGTCCAGAACGAATCACCGACGACGGTCGCGATCAGATGCGAGCCCTGGGCTTCAACATCTAATCACGCCTGAAGAGAACAGAACCGCGTATCACCGAAAGGGTACGCGGTTTTGTTCGTTAACGCTGAGCCTCTGCTGTATTCGCCCTGAGCATCCTGCTGAAAGGGTCGAAAGATCAGAAAAACGTGCGTAAAGTTGCGTTTAATTAAATTAGGCGTACCTTTAGGGGGATTGGGGTGTTCGATATGACTGGAACAGCGACAGATGCAAGTGCCCATGCAGCACGTCCGTTAGGAGAAATCGAAGAGGCGCTCAAGGACGTGATTGACCCCGAGCTGGGAGTCAATATCGTTGATTTGGGCCTGCTCTACGGGCTGCGTTTTGGTGACGACTCCGTTCTGGAAATTGACCTGACATTGACAACTCCTGCGTGCCCGCTGACCGATATTCTTGAAGCGCAGATCGATGAAGCACTGAAAGATCTCGTCGATAATCATAATCTGACTTGGGTTTGGACGCCGCCGTGGGGTCCGGAGCGCATTACCGATGATGGTCGGGATCAGATGAGAGCACTAGGGTTCAATATCTAACTCAACAGTCATTCAAATCCAGATGGAGAGTTGACTCGAATGCAAGGGCGCTTCCGGTACCACCGGCAGCAGCCATGAGGGCGATGGCCCGCTGGCCATCCATTTGGGCCTGCTGCGACTGCCAAAACAAGCGTGTAGTCAGAATTGCACCGCTGGCACCGTATGGATGGCCCAATGCCAAGGCTCCGCCATTGAGATTCACGTTTTGCTCTGGAATTCCCAATTCATCGAGGCATGCGAGCGCCTGAACGGCAAAGGCTTCATTGAATTCAATGAGGGGAGTGCCGGATGCGGTGGCAGACGGCAAGAGGCTGATCAGCTTTCGGTAAGCCGGCACTGCCGCCATTCCGAGAACCTGGGGATCGCAAGCACCGTGCGCTGAGGCCAGATATCGCAGTGCAAAGTTCGCGTTCAGTGCCCGGCGCATTTGTCCGCTGACCAAGATCACCGCGGCCGCCCCGTCATTGATCGGGCAGGAATTTCCCGCCGTGACCGTGCCACCGGGTACGAAGGCGGGCTTGAGTGCTGCGAGCTTTCGGAGTGTCAGCCCGGACCTGGGGCAGGTGTCAGACGCGATTCGTCCGCTACTCGTGCCGATGGAAACGAGCTCATCCGCGAAGAGTCCGGCAGATTGAGCGCGCAGGGCACGTCGATGGCTGCGCAAAGCGAACTCGTCTTGACGTTCCTGGGTAATCGCCTTGGACTGGGCGATGGCTTCCGCGGCAACGCCCATGTCGGGATCTGGATCGGGAGCCGGGGTGAATCGCGCACGCGAGTATAGCCTTGGCGGATCGACAACGGATGATTGCTTTTCGACGCGCCACGGAGCCGTACTCACGGACTCCACTCCGCCTGCCACAACAACATGGGCTTCACCGCAGCGGATCATTCGGGCACCGGCTGCAATGGCGTCCAATCCACTAGCGCATTGGGCATCAATGCTAGTCGCGCCGACAGTATTCGGCAGTACCGATGCCAACGCAGACACGCGGGCAATATTTCCTCCCGGACCAGCCGCGTTTCCTGCAAACACATGGTCGACTTGAGCAGGAGAAATTCCGGTTCGTTCCAATAGCGTATTGATCACCTGCGCAAGCAGATGATCAGCACCAACCCGGGAGAATTCTTTGCCTGCCCTGACGATCGGGGTACGTGCCGCGTCAATGATGTATGCCTTGTTCATCTGAGCCAGTCGCTCCGTTCGATGTTCAAGTCCTGGTCATTCAACGCCGCGGTATTCAATTTGCCGCTGAAGGTTTCCGGCCACGATCTCAGGTACGTAATCCGGTGAGGGATCTTGTATCGCGACAAATGTTGCCCGAGGCCGGAGACAAGCGTGGACCGACTGCGTGGTGGCGAAACGGTGTACGCCACCATTTGGGGTTCAGGACCCGATTCATCTAGTCGTACGATGGCGTTGGGCAGTCCGACGGATTCCAGTGCTGCGCTGACTTCACCGGGGTGGATATTGTTGCCGTTGAGATTCATCATCTCGTCGTTGCGGCGAGCGAGCACGACGCGGGCTGAACCCGACGCCAGCATCGCACGATCTCCGATGCCGATCGACTTGCCGCATCGGGAAACGGACGCTCCCGAGCTGGCATCGTAGCCTTTGGCATTGAAAGGGCTATCGATATAGAGCAGGCCGAAACCGGTAGCAGAATCTTTGCCATGGATGTGTGCCCGAACTCCTGGAAACAACTGGCCTTCGAAATACGGTGCTGCGTGCTGGTCGGGATTGCGCTCGCGATAGGCGATGAGGCTGTGTTCGCTGCTTCCGAAGTATTCAACGCAACGTGCCATAGGGGCGATCTCGTGAAGCAATTGCACAGTTCCCTGGTGCAGCGTCTCGCCGCCACTGACAACTACTTGCAGGTTGGACAGCGTGGCCGGTTCGGACAGCTCAAGCACCCTGCTGAGAATTGTCGGGACACTGACGATGCGGGTGCAGCTGGACTGGGAGAGCAACGACCTCACACCGTTCAGATCCCATTTTCCGGTAGCCAAGAATGTGCCGCCAGAATGAACGGATTCGACCATCGCGTACAGTCCCAGGCCATGGGATATTGGACTCGGGCAGAGCGTGGCCTGATCGAGTGAAGCGCCCAGGATTCGGGAACCTGCGCTCAAGGATTCTTCCCAGGAGCCAACCGTCCGGACTACAGGTTTGGGCCGCGATGAGCTTCCCGAAGTGCATATGACGAGCAAGTCGCGGGAACCGGATAAGTTTCCCGCGGACTCGACGTAGTCGCCGACCGCCGGCGACTCTGGAAATGCCGTGAGGCTCGATACCCCGGGCAATGTCGTCGAATTCGGAGATGCAATCACGTAGTTGCAGCGAAGCCTGGCTGCCATCGTGCTTGCCAAGTTCTCGGGCCACGCGGGGTCAATCACAACCAACGTTTTGCCACTGGCCGCAATCGCGTAGAAGGCGATGGCCATTTCTATCGGGTCGCTGGTACGTACCCCGATGCGAATGCTCGGCAATGAATCCAGTTGCCGGGCGATAACGCTGCTTCTCCTCTTCAGCTGCCCGTAGGTCAGCTGTCTTCCAGGAGTCAGCACGGCAAGGTGATCCGGTTGTTGGTCGGCCCACCTCGCCAGCGACTGCCACAGGTCCACGGAACTAGCCCATCAACCCGCGGTAGCTGCGATGCACGGTCAATGCCACCAATGTCGTCACGACAGCCTTGAAGACGTCCCCTGGCAGGAAGCCGAGCGAGCCCAGCAGCGAAGTTCCCAGACCAAGTCCGGTAGTAGCCGCGGTCCACGGAACTCCGAACAAGTAGATGACAACGACACCACCGAAGAGCACCGAGATCAGTCCGGTCACGAATCGGACACCCTTATTTTCATTGCGCAGCACCCAGTATTTGAAGAGTGCTCCGATAACGAGGGAGCCGAAAATCCATCCAACGAGGTAACCTCCGGTCGGCCCGAAAAGGACGCCGAGCCCTCCGCGTCCACCAGATAACAGGGGCAATCCAGCCAATGACAGGACAACCACGACAAGTGAGGCCAATGCTCCGCGCCACGGCCCAAGCAACGCACCGGCCAGCATGACACCGAGAGTTTGCAGGGTAATCGGCACAGGGATGATTCCCAGAGTTATTGGCGGGAGGAGCCCCATAGCGGCGATCATCGCTGCAAAGACCGCTACATAGACAGTGTTGCGCGTCTGCGATGTTGAGTCAGTTTTCGTTGGCATAAGAATTCCTTGTCAGTGCGAGTGAGGTTGAAGGAAGCATGGGACTAGCGTTGATTTGGAGCTGAATCGTAGCCGCGGGCGTCGAGCGCCTCAGCTGTTTCGTCTGCGATCTTTAGTGACCTGATCACTAGCGGAACGCTCACGGCCAACGGGTTGTTGCCCAGGCCACGAGCATGCTGCGCTTCGCGAACTTCCAGATACACCTTTTTCAATTCCGGAATGAAGCGGATGGTCATGGATAAACCCAAGGCGATTTGCGCAGGATTCGCCCCGATGTAACGCAGGGGAGATGCAACCTGCTGGAACAGTTCCAGCATGGCGTCGAAGCTTGTGGTCAGGCTGACAGAATACGCAAACAAGCACATGGTCAGGAGCCGCAGAACCGAAACTATGGCATTGCCCCAATCGGTTTGCAATCCCAGGAGAATAAATACGACGCTGAGGATCATGGCCAACGATACCAATGGCATGCGCAGTTGCTTGAACCCAACCTTGGCCGACAACAGCAGGACAATGCTCAGTATGAATAACAGCAACAAGAGTTGCCACGATTCAATCAAATAAAGGCTGATGCTCAGTACCAATAGGGCTCCGAATTTCCATCCGGGTTTTATGCGAGCTAGGTACGAAGAATTTTTGGAAGCGATCATGCATGGCTCCATTGGCGGTAATTCGCGATCGCTTCATCAGGTCGACCATCGAATGCGATCCGGCCATCGGTGACAACGAGGACTCTGTCGAAATCCTCGAGGATTTCCAAATCGTGGGTCACTACTATCGCGCGTTGCTCCAATTTCGCGATCTCACGTTGGAAGGCAAGGCGGTTGCGCAGATCTAGCATCGTGGTGGGTTCATCGAACACAATGGTTCGAGGCTGCATGGCCAAGACGGAAGCGAGCGCAACCATTTGCTGCTCACCGCCTGAAAGCGTGTGGCTTTCACGGTCCGCAAGATGAGAGATGTTCAGCTCTGCCAGAGTCTCGTGTACACGCTTCTGCCTCTCGGCTTTTGGAAGCTGCAGATTCTTCAGGCCGAATGCGATGTCCTCTGAAACCAGAGGCATGATGATTTGATTTGCCGGATTCTGAAAGACGAAACCCACATCGCGACGTATTTGCTTTGCATGCTTTTGCGTATCCCGGTCGCCAACATGCACGGCTCCTTGCGTGGGCAGTACGAGTCCATTGATGAGCCGCGACAGCGTACTCTTTCCAGCGCCGTTTGCCCCGATAATTCCAATGCGTTGCTCGTTGAGTGTAAGGCTGACATCTTTGAGCACGTCGCGCTCTTCAAAGCTGACCGTGACGTTTTCGAATCGTATTGGCGGTAGTTCCACGAATGCTCCAGCGCGAGGATCATAGCTTGAACATCTGATTCGTTGAATGGGCAGTAGTTCATGCTTGCGTTATCGATGGCCGGATTGCCATCGATAACGAGCATACTTGATCACCGTTCAATTGTCTTGATCAGTGTTCAATATATTGTCTATGCGACGAAGAATTGCTCATAGATCAGGCCTGCGGACAGGAGGATCATGATGATTCCGGAACACAGTGTTACCACGCGGGCCGCCATCGGCCGAGAGCGGAGCAGTGCACTAGCGGCCAATGCGACGAGGAAGTAGACGAGGATTGAAACCGAGAAATGCGTCAGTCCAAGCAGGCCTGTTTGCACGGACAACGGAAACGGCTGGGACGAATCCAAGTACTGGGGTATGAGGGCCACATACAGCAATAGGGCCTTGGGATTGGTGCCACTGGTGAGCAGGCCTTTGATGAATTGGCTGCGGGGTGACCGTTGTTCAACTTTATCGAGCAGGGCCACGGATCCCTTGGACGGTTCGGGTAAGGATTGAGAAGAATTTCCGGTCAGCGCTTCAGGTTCTGGGGGTGATGCCTCATCAGGATCAAAGAATTTCGCGGTCTTGCAGGAACGCAGAGTCGCAATTCCCAGCCACAGCAGATAAAGCGATCCGGCCGCGGTCAGCCACAAGAGAATGGATGGGGAACTTGCTACCAAGGCAGCAATTCCACACACCAAGAGAGCTGTATGAACTAAGTAACCTGCGAGTAATCCCCATACGGCTGGGTGATAGCTCGCTTTACCCAGTGCCGAGGAAATGATGTATGCCCAGTCTGCGCCGGGCGTGCATGCCAAGGTGACTGATACCAGGAGGAATCCGGCGAACTGTGCGAGGTCCAATGCGTCTCCAAAAATCCATATTTCAGTGATGTGGCAACCTTAGGCGAAAATTTGTGAAATGTGCTTGCTGAATTTATGGGAATATTCGTCTGGAAAGCAAGAAAAATGGGAACCCAATGAGTTTTGCGCAAATTATTTGTGGAGTAATCTGAATTCATGGATGATTTAGATCGAGCGATTTTGGTCGAACTGCAGAACGACGGGCGCATGAGTGCAACTGCAGTAGCGGCGAAAGTCGGACTATCTGTGGCCCCCTGCCATCGACGGATCAGAGAACTTGAACGCAAGGGGGTGATCAGCGGATACCAAGCGGTGATTGACCCTGGGCTCATAGGTTTAGGGTTCGAAGCCCTGGTTTTCGTCACCCTGAAAGATCGAGCGCAGCTGAAGCACTTTGAATTAGCCGTAGAGCGTGAGGAGCTAATAGTTGATGCTCAACGACTTTTCGGCGAACCAGATTTCTTGCTTCGTGTTTTCGCCAATGACCTGCCGCATTACCAGCGCGTATACGACGAGGTACTTGTGGATCTGCCTGGGGTGGAAAAGCTGACAAGCACCATCGTCATGCGGAATATCAAGGAGCGAGCCATGCTGCCGGTCTAGGAGTTCTTGTCCGCCGGCTTGCCGATGCGAGTGACCGCAGGTGTCAATAGCAAAGAAGTAACGAGCACAACCGCGCAGATCCACAGTGCCTGAGGCAGCTTCAGCGTATCGACGATGAAGCCGATAAAAGGCGGCCCACCGAGCATCGCGCCATAGCCAAAAGCGCTCACGATGCTCACAGCCTTGGGGCCAAGCCGTTCGCCGCGGGAAGCGGCAATGCTCATGCCAAGGGGGAATCCAAGTGAACTGCCCAAGCCCCACATCATTGAACCGAGGCCAACGAGGTACGGGTTTGTTCCGGTGATGAATAGGGAAACACCGAGCAGTCCGATAAGTCCCATGATCAGGAGAGTGTTCTTCGTACCGAACCGGTCCACAAGGCGTCCGCCGACAAAGCGTCCCAGCGTCATTGCGGCGACGAACAGGGTGAACATGAGTGCACCGATTCGATGTTCGAAGCCGTGTCCGTCAACTGAAGTTACGGCGATCCAATCATTGGCCGCACCTTCTGTGAAGCTCAGTCCGGCGACCATTACACCCAGTAATAGCAATAGCCAGTTCTTCCTGGTGGCCTGCGCCGGACCTTGGCGGGCATCTTGGTTGCTAGGAACGAAGTTCTCGTTTTCCCAGCAAGTGACGCCCCTATGGGCGATGTAGGCGAGAATGGCAATGAGTCCTGATACTAGGGAAAAGTGCCAGACGCTAGGAATGTGCATCGAGATGGTTGCAGTTGCCAGACCGGCACCGAGGAGTGTTCCCAAGCTGAAGAATCCGTGAAGGGAAGGCATGATGCTGCGCCCCACTTTTCGCTCTACCTGCGCTCCGCTGACATTCATCATGATGTCCAGGCAGCCAAAGGTGAGCCCGTATAAGAAGAGCGCAATGTAGGCAAGCGCGGCGTTCGCTGTTACGGAGATAGCGATGCCGAGTATGACCAAGCATGCTGCGAGTCCAATGGGTAGGCAGCACAATAATCGTCGCGTCGGTACAAATTTACTGATAGTTGGAATGAGAGAGATGCCGAGCAGCGTGCCGACGGTGCTGCAGATCAAGAACGACCCGAGGCTTAGGCCAGAGAAGTCGAAAACAGTATCGATGATCGACAGGCGGCCCGCCCAAGTCGCAAAAGATAATCCTGCAAGAAGGAATATTAGGTTGATGCTGGTGCGTTCCGTGATTCGCTGTCGCGCGAGGTGGGCGACCAGTTGGGCCATCAGAAACTATCCCTTTCGATTTCTACAATTCCTAGAGTTTATCTCAAAATATAGGGATAAGTTACTGTTCAGTCGGAATTCCATTCGATTATGCGCCGTTGCACCGCTGGTGATCATGAGATTCACAGAATCGAAGGCCTGCACCGGGCCAAGGGAGAGGTTCTCGCGAAGCAATCTGCGCCAGTCAGGTGCATCGGGGCGGGGCATATAGCCATGGTGACTTTGCTCACCAGCAAGTAGGCTCTAGGTAAATAATCGTTCACTACATACCATCCGAGGTGGCAATAATCCGATGGGTTCCGAATTTGGCGGTGTACTGATAATCGGTGCGGGACTGGCTGGAATGGTGGCCGCATCCGAAGCACTTGATGCCGGTCTAAAAGTCCGGATCCTAGATCAGGAAAACTCGGCGAATCTTGGCGGCCAGGCCTACTGGTCTTTCGGTGGATTGTTTTTGGTTGACACCCCGGAACAACGTCGTTTAGGTGTCCACGATTCATTTGATCTTGCGTGGTCGGATTGGCAACATAGCGCTCAATTCGACCGCTTGGGAGATGAGGATGTGTGGGCGCACCGGTGGGCGAAAGCTTATGTCGAGTTCGCGGCCACTGAAAAACGATCTTGGATCAAGCGAAAAGGTATTGATCTGACACCAGTAGTGGGCTGGGCTGAGCGCGGCGATGGTCGTGCCGAGGGCCATGGGAATTCGGTACCGCGATTTCACATCGCGTGGGGAACCGGGACTGGCGTATCAGAACCCTTCGCCGACAGGATCCGCGAAGGACTGCGCATGGGGCAAGTTCAATTGCTCAATCGCCACCGAGTCACCGAGCTGGTGACTACTGGCGGCTCGGTCACCGGTGTTCGTGGCGAGGTCTTGTTGCCAGATGACGCTCCGCGGGGACAGGGATCCACCAGAACCGTCCTAGACAAATTCGAATTTTCGGCTGCGGCAGTGGTCATTGCGACTGGTGGAATTGGCGGGAACCACGACTTGGTGCGAAAATTCTGGCCCACCAGCCTTGGCGATGCACCAGAACGCATGATCACCGGGGTTCCGGAATACGTTGATGGAAGCGGGATCGAGCTAGCGCAGGCATCTGGTGCGCGTTTGGTCAATCGGGATCGAATGTGGCATTACACCGAGGGAATTCAGAATTGGAACTCGATTTGGCCGTCACACGGAATACGAATCCTGCCTGGTCCTAGTTCCATGTGGTTCGACGCAGAGGGAAACCGGCTCAAAGCACCGTGTCTTCCGGGGCATGACACTCTGGGCACGCTGAAGTATCTTCGAACGGATCCAATTGCGCGAAAGTACGACTACTCATGGTTCGTGCTGAACCAGCGAATAGTTGAGAAAGAATTCGCACTGTCCGGCTCAGAACAGAATCCGGACCTGACTAATCGGGACAAGGCCGGGGTTGTGAAAGACCGGATCTTCGGCAAAGGGGCGCCGGCGCCAGTTAAAGACTTCTTGGACAAAGGTGCTGACTTCGTTTCGGCTACCACCGTGGAAGAACTTGCAACGAAGATGAATGCCATCGCGCCCGAAGCATTTGTCGAGCCGGAGCGTCTCCGCCAGCATTTGCTTGTACGGGATTCACAAATTGAGAACCCATTCAGTAAGGATCAGCAAATTCAGTCGATCCGCAACGCTCGCAAGTACCTTGGCGACCGCCTCACCCGAGCGGTAGCCCCGCACAAGATTCTTGATCCTGCTGCCGGGCCGTTAATTGCAGTGAAGCTGCATATTCTGACGCGAAAATCCCTTGGGGGATTGCAGACGGATCTGTCTGGCCGAGTCCTGAAAGGCGATGGGAGGATTCTTGATGGACTCTACGCAGCCGGTGAGGCGTCCGGGTTCGGCGGAGGAGGGATGCATGGATACAACGCACTCGAAGGTACTTTTTTGGGAGGCTGTTTGTTCAGTGGACGCCAGGTAGGTCGAGCACTGGTGGAAGCGCTGAAATAGAACAACAAAAACTGTGGTGCAAATTGTGGTATAAAAGCAGGATTTGCCTTGGTTGTAGGCCTATGAAAGAACCGCCGTTCGCTTGTTTTGCCAAGTGAACGGCGGTTTTATTATTGTGCCCCCGGCGCGACTCGAACGCGCGACCTAGAGATTAGAAGGCTCTTGCTCTATCCAGCTGAGCTACGGAGGCATAACCGAAAATAGTTTAGCTCATTGTTCCCCAAAAATACGACTTGAGGCCGTTAGGCTGGTGAGATGTACGCGCATCATCATCTGATCTGGGGTAGTTAAGTTGCCGAAATTGAGAATCGGTGGCATTTTGAGCATCGTTTGCTTCTGTGTCCTCAGCATTGCGCTGGCCTGGGCGGTTGCACTTCCACTTTGGCTAGGAGATGGCATCAACGATGCCCGGTTGCCGGGCATCGCCACGGCCATGATGTTTACCCCGACAGTAGCCGCCCTAATGATCACAATTGCAGAGCGACGGGTGAAGACTTTCCTCGCCGATGTCGGGCTATGGCCTATCAAGCGACCTGGAAAGTTCCTAATTGCTCTGGTGCTGTCTTACGTGATTCCGCTAGCGCTCATTCTCCAGGCACCGCTCGTCGGAACGTGGCTAGGCGTATTCCCCGGGGATCTGGAGAGCTTTACAGTTCTGAATTTCGTTTCCGGCGAGGCCGGACCAGCCAGGTACCTCCTTGGGCAAGCCGGGGTGATAGTTATCGCCAGTCTTTTCAACACACTGTTCGCCTTAGGCGAGGAGATCGGGTGGCGTGGTTGGCTTTGGGTTCGGTTGCAACCGTACGGACAGCTCCCTGCCATCTTGATATCCGGCGCTATCTGGGGCGCTTGGCATGCGCCACTGGTTCTGCTGGGGTACAACTATCCGATGGCGACGGGGCCATGGGGTGTCCTGGCCATGTGCGGCATGTGCATCGTATTTGGTGCTTTCCTTGGTTGGTTGCGAACTTACAGCGATTCCGTGTGGCCAACGGCCTTAGCACACGGCGCATTCAATGCGAGCGCCGGACTCGTCTCGCTGTTCATGGTGATGGGAGTACCACTGGATGCTACAAGGGGGTCCATTTTAGGGTGGTCCGGCTGGATACTCCCAAGTCTTGTCATAGCTGTAATGATTTCGATCGGGGCTTTCAAGCAGCAAAGAACAAAGAACTTATCCCCATTCCGCTGATTTCAATACCATCGTCAGTTTTAGTGGGCCACCATCAGATTCAATGGCAGAAAAAGTTTCTGGCATTCGGATCAAGAAGGAGACAGGTTCATGAGTGACCTTGTGACAATCCGAGGCATTGTTGGAACGGAGCCTCAACTCAGCATTACGCCGAAGGGCGTTTCAATCCTGAAATTCCGCGTAGCTACACATGAGCGTAAACGCGACCTTGAAACCGGGCAGTGGGCTGATGGGCCGACCAATTGGTATGCCGTCTCGGCCTTCCGCACACTGGGGGAGAACTCCATGGAATCGTTGGCTCAAGGCGACCACGTTATGATTTTTGGAAAACTGCAGATCCGGGACTTTGAACGCGCCGATGGAACTCGCGGAATCAGCGCAGACATCGAAGCGTATTCAATTGGTCACGATCTTCGTTTCGGGACCAGTTCATTCAGCCGAGTGCGGGCAGACACCGGCGAAATCGATCGAGTTCAGCATCCATCACGCTCGGCGGACACCGAAGGAAGCTGGCAAAACGATGATGGGGAAGCGGCCTAAGCAAGCACGTTTTGGTGGTGTTCGATGGTTTCGTGTGAATCCGGGCACCACCAACTCAAAATAGTGGTGTGTGGATTCGGAAATGACCACGGTAACCGACTAGCCTTAAAGGTATGGCGGAATTCATTTACACGATGACCAAGGCCCGAAAGGCCGTTGGTGACAAAGTCATCCTTGACAATGTCAGCATGTCGTTCTTCCCCGGTGCCAAAATTGGTGTCGTGGGCCCAAACGGCGCTGGTAAGTCAACGATCCTGAAGATCATGGCGGGACTCGATACCCCGTCGAACGGTGAAGCACGTCTTTCACCCGGCTACTCGGTAGGCATCCTCTTGCAGGAACCGCCGCTGAATGAAGAAAAGACCGTTCTGGGCAACGTCCAGGAAGGCGTCGGCGAAATCTACGAAAAGATCACCCGATTTAACGAGATCTCTGAGGAGATGGCTCAGGAAGGCGCCGATTTCGACGCACTCCTGGAAGAGATGGGCAAGCTGCAGGAAGCGATCGACGCAGCCGACGCTTGGGACATCGACAACCAGCTAGAGCAGGCAATGGACGCCCTACGCTGCCCACCGGGCGACGAGAAAGTCACCCACCTCTCCGGTGGTGAACGTCGACGCGTAGCACTGTGCAAGCTTCTGCTGCAGAAGCCGGATCTGCTGCTGCTCGATGAGCCCACTAACCACTTGGACGCCGAGTCTGTCCTGTGGCTGGAACAGCACCTGGCATCTTACCCAGGTGCGGTATTGGCCGTAACCCACGACCGCTACTTCCTGGACCATGTCGCCGAATGGATCTGTGAAGTTGATCGTGGTCGCCTGCACCCATACGAGGGCAACTACTCCACTTACCTGGAGAAGAAGCGCGAACGCATGGAAGTACAGGGCAAGAAAGACCAGAAGCTCGCTAAGCGCCTGGCAGAAGAACTTGAATGGGTTCGTTCGAATGCCAAGGGCCGGCAGACCAAGTCCAAGGCCCGTTTGGCACGGTACGAAGAAATGGCAGCGGAGGCCGAGCGCACCCGCAAGCTCGACTTCGAGGAAATTCAGATCCCACCGGGCCCGCGTCTTGGCCAGGTTGTCATCGAGGCCGAGAACTTGAAGAAGGGCTTCGGAGATCGTGTGCTGATCGATGGCCTATCGTTCTCCCTGCCACGTAACGGCATCGTTGGTGTTATCGGTCCTAACGGTGTTGGCAAGTCGACTCTGTTCAAGACCATTGTTGGACTTGAAGAGCTTGACGGCGGAACGCTCAAGATCGGCGACACCGTCAAGATTTCCTACGTCGACCAGAACCGCGAGAATATTGACCCTGAGAAGTCGTTGTGGGAAGTAGTCTCGGACGGTCTTGACTACATCAACGTCGGACAGGTTGAGATGCCGTCGCGTGCTTACGTTTCGGCCTTCGGCTTCAAGGGGCCAGACCAGCAGAAGAAGGCAGGTGTGCTCTCCGGCGGTGAGCGCAACCGCCTCAACCTGGCCTTGACCCTTAAGCAGGGCGGCAATCTGTTGCTGCTCGATGAGCCTACTAACGACTTGGATGTCGAAACTCTTTCGTCGTTGGAAAATGCATTGCTCGAGTTCCCAGGCTGCGCTGTCGTGGTCTCGCACGACCGTTGGTTCCTGGACCGAGTCGCGACCCACATCCTGGCCTACGAGGGCACTGAGGAAGATCCGGCGAACTGGTACTGGTTCGAGGGCAACTTTGACTCCTACGAGAGCAACAAGGTTGAACGACTGGGCGCCGATGCGGCCAAGCCGCACCGCGTCACCCATCGCCGCCTGACCCGTGATTAATAAAAGGGCATAAAATTAGCCGCCATGAATGTGGCGGCTAATTTTATGCCCTGTGTTGCCCGCATCTGTTAATTTGATGCGGAAGCAGCACGCAATTCGGAGAGCTTCAGGTACTCTCGATCCTGGTAGACCAAGTGTTGCTGCAGCCGTTGACCGTGGAGGACTTCGTGGACCTCAGCCGCGATCAGTCGGGAACCTCCAATGCTAATGGAAGAGTGAATGCTAGCCCGAAAGGCAACCGGTGCTTCAATAAAGTGCGGTTCACCGGTTGGGAGGATCCGGAAGTTTTGATCACTCGTGAATCGCGGGGCACCGGGCTGGGCAAAGTTGCCAGCCAACTCTTGCTGGTCTTCTCCAAGTAAGTGGATGACGAAGCTTTGTGCGGCAAGTACGGCGCCGGCTGCTCCTGATTCCTTTGCCAGCGAAAACGAAACGGCAACTGGATCGATTGACAGCGAGGCCAGAGAAGAGATCGTTAAGCCGTAATATGCCTGGTCGACGGTTGCTGTTATTAGTGCTACTCCAGCCGGGTGATGACGGAAAGCTGTGCGGAAGTCAATTGATAATTCGCTCACTGAGTAGCTCCTTTGCCTGAAGTTAGAGTGCCAACCCCAGTAACTGATGCAAAAGCCCGAGCCTTTGCCAACAACTTTGAATACCTCTACCCTAAGACCTCAAGTAAACTTGAGGTCAAGGAAGGGGCGAGTGATGCTTCACACAGCGGAACATGGCGATTGTGCAAATGATTATCCCGGGCAAGAACTGCTCAGTATCGGTCAAGTCAGTGACCGCACCGGCGTGGCCAGATCCGCTCTGCACTACTACGAAGAAATTGGCCTGATCGCGGCTACACGAACGGCTGGGAATCAGCGACGCTTTCCCCGCCACCTGTTGCGGCGGATCTCTTTGATCACTGTGGGCAGCAAATTAGGTATTCCACTCAGCGACATCAAGCGTGCCTTGGCGCCAGTGCCGATGGGGAAAATCCCTACAGAAAACGATTGGTTGCGGGCAACTGAAGAGTGGAAGAAAGTTCTCGAAGCGCGGCGACGTGCTATTGAGGAGCTAGAAGATCGGCTCATGGGATGCATCGGATGCGGCTGCCTATCGATGCAGGCCTGCAGCCTGCTGAATCCGGAAGACCAATTAGCGCATGAGGGCGCGGGAGCGCGGCGATTGGATACTCCTGTAGCTGTTGCGAACGAATCGGAATAGCAGCAGGCCAGGCCTAGAAGCTGGCTCGAAACTTCCATAAATGCGCGGTTGACTTCGATGCGGCCCGTTGCGAATTCTCGCAAAGAACCCAGGTCTGGCTAGAATGCCACCATGAGGATTGCTCAAATATTCCGTTTCCCTATTAAGGGATTGCCGGGCGAAAAAATTGACTCGGCGGCCGTGAGTAAAGGAAGCGGTCTGGAAGGCGACCGTCGTGTTGCCTTTGGCAATGGCACCATCATGCATCGCGAAGACCAGTGGGAGAGCTGCCTTAGCTTCACGATCCTCAAGAACAACAAGAGCTTGCAAAAGTGGCGGGTCCATTCGCAGCCTCCACTGATCACCATGACAGCCCCGGTTTCGACCGGTGCTGCGCCTCTCAGGTTTGACGTGAATAACCAAGCTGACATGGATGCCGCTCGTGCGTACCTGTCGAAATACTTGCCACCGCAGGGACCTATTCCGCGAAAATTAGTCTCTGCCCCGCAAGGAATGTTTGATTCCCGCCTGTCCGGCATTTCGATCATTAACCCGAATACGGTTGCGGAACTATCGAGAGTATCAGGTGTGCACATGGATCCGCGCCGGTACCGTGGGAACCTGTTGATTGACGGGTTGCCGGCCTACGCAGAGTACGGGCTGATTGGAAAAGTGCTGCGCATAGGTAATGTCCGTATTGCTATCACCAAGTCGATCGCTCGCTGCTCAGCGACATCTGTAAATCCGGTGTCAACCGAAGTGGATACGAATGGACCACGTTTGCTGGCGACTTATTTCGGCCATATCCACTGTGGCATTTACGGAACTGTCTTGGATTCGGGCGTCTTGGAGACTGGCGCTGAGATTCAAATAGAAGACGATTCATCCGGAGCTGAAGAACTCGTGCCATCCAAGGTTTCGCCACGGTTCATGACCGTATTGCGGAATCAGGACTTGGGTGCCGGAGTGTTCGAACTCCTGCTTGAAGATCCCTTCGGATGGATTGGCGAGCACTATCAAGCGGGGATGCATTTGAGGGTTCACCTGCCGGGCCCTCTGTGGAGAAATTACACCATTACATCCGTGGCTGGCCCGAGGATCGGCATCGATGTGCGTGTCCAGGGCGAAGCCTCAACCAAAATTGCACAGTTGAATGAGGGAGAGCAAGTTCTAGTTTCGGGGCCCTACGGGGTCTTGACCTCGACCAAGGTCTTGGGTGCCTGCACCGCGATTGTCAGCGCAGGTATTGGCATTACCCCTGCCTTGGGGTTGCTCGGCGATGCGTCTGCGGCCAATGACAGCCGCAAGTTGCGGATCATTCATGTTGAACGTGGAAGAGCCAGCGCTCTGTACTCCCGTTTGGAGCAGATGGCTTCTGAGCTGAAATCGTCAATCTGCCTGAACCGAATCGACACTACTGAGGGCAGGCCCGGGCCTGCTGAGATAGCACGGCATCTACAGGGTTGTGACAGCGTAGTGATGTGCGGACCGGAAAAATTCACCAGTATGGTTTTTGAGGCATGCGAACGAGCGGGAATTCCGGCTTCGCAGATTCACCGTGAAATCTTCGCCTCGCCAACAACCGATCTGGACAGGCTATTCGAGGATTATCCATCCGCGGAGGTCACTTGTCGTGACAGCCGAAGGTCATTTACTTGGAGTGCCAAAGACGGCGTATTGCTCGAAGCACTCGAAGATCAAGGCGTTGAACCTGCAAGCCTTTGCCGTTCGGGTTCGTGCGGCGAGTGCGCTGTGAAGCTTCTGAGGGGCAGAGTCTCGTACCCGTTAGAGCCAAGCGCCCGCGTGGAACAAGACCAGATCCTCACCTGCATGGCTGTGCCAGCGGGCGACATTGAATTAGGAGCATGAACTGCACGGGCGCTGCGCTTCAGATAAGTAACTAGTGTCCGTCCGAGAACTCGGGCAGGCGAATCATGCCTTCTTGGGCGACGGTAGCGACCAGCTCGCCGGCTTTGTTGTAGAACTTTCCAGTTCCAAGCCCACGGGCTGAAGACGCCGATGGAGAATGAAGTACGTAGAGCAGCCATTCATCAACACGGAAATCTCGATGCCACCACATCGCGTGGTCGAGGCTGGCGATGCTCAACCCGCGATGAACCCACGGCACACCATGGGCTCTCAGGGCGGGTTCAAGCAACATGTAGTCGCTGGCATACGCCAAAGCTGCGCGGTGAAGCGACAAGTCATCTGGCATTGCCGACGTAGTGCGGAGCCAGACCGCGCTATCGGCGATCTTGCTCGAATTGCCAGGTAGATAAATCGGTTCGGAAACATGACGTACATCGAAGGGCCGTTCGAATGCCCATTCCTTGGCTACCGGGTGGTCAAAGTGGCCCACGAGATCCGCTGTCGTCGGAAGCGACTCCGGCTCTGGGACATCGATGGGCATCGGATCATGATGCTCCAAGCCGATGGCAGGCTCTTGGAACGAGGTGATCATCGACAAGATCGGTTCGCCGTTTTGGTAAGCGTGCACTCTGCGAGCGGAGAATGAGCGGCCATCGCGCAAGCGCTGTACGCCGAAGGTAATGGTCTGGTTCGGGTCTCCCGGGCGCAAGAAGTATCCGTGCAGGGAATGGATGGCACGGGTCGGCTCGATGGTGCGCGTGGCAGCGATGATGGACTGGGCTAGAACCTGTCCTCCGAAAACGCGGGGTCGATTCTGAGCAGGGGTATGACCGATGAAGATATCCTCATCTGTGCGCGCCTGGTCTTCTCCATCCAGGTTCAATAGATCCAGCAGGATCTGTGTGGTGCCTAAGTCTTCGGTCACTGTGCGGGCTCCTCGTCATGCGCTAATGGAACTGAACCAGGGTCAATGTTACTTGAAAGTAACAATTTCTCATGGAAATTCGGTCTCATAGGAAAACTATACGTATCCTCGGTCGATATCACGCCATGAGCAAACTCGCCGCACATCGTCGTGGCTACGTGAGATTATGAATGTATGGCGAGTGATGCAGTGAATTTCGACGACAGCAATTCAGTAAGCGACTTAGCGAACTTTATTAGCCGCGCGAAAACGATTGAGGATGGCGCGGCCCAATTCGTCGCCCGAAAGACGGCTTTAGCAGTCTATGTACCGATTCTTGTCCCTGCTGATCTAGGGCAGGGTGGTTACACCATTCTCGGGATGCGCGTGCATCGCCTGGCCCAGCCTGCGGAAGTCAATGCCAGTTACTCTTTGGCTTCCATTCAAGATCGCCTTGCCCGCATGGGGGAGACGTCCGTTGAATTCTCCCTCCCGCCGGTTGAAGAGAATCCAAAATGGGCCGGGATCTCAGTTCCCGTTTCCGGTTGGGAAGACGCTGGAGCCGTAGCGAACGACACATTGTCGTCCTCAGCTCAAAGCGGCATCGACGCCGTGGCCCAGGCGTTGCCCGAAAACCCTGGATTGCCGGTGCTAGTGCAGGTGCGCCAGCGAGTCTGGTCGACACAGGTTCCGGACGTGGGAATGGAACTGCCGATGGGCGCTGCATTTGCCATGCATGCGCTGGGATTCTTGATTCCTGGCGGACAGTGCCGAGTACTTCGCAACGGCAGCTGGACTCGACTGAGCAACGAACGAGGGCACGTCCTGGTGCGCAAGGCTTCACTGCTCGGCTAAGCCGAATTAGAGAAATGGACCAGAATTCGCCGTTTGGCGGTTCTAGTCCATATTTTCTAGAGCAGGCTCTGGTGTCCGTCCGGAGTGTTCAGCAGCGAGTGGGCTGCGCGCTCAAAATAATCGCGCAAAGTATCTGCTTGCAGCATCGGCAGCTCGAGTTGGTCGATAGCCTTATTCATGTGGCCCAGCCACACGTCACGATAGTGGCTGTTCACTGGGTAGTTGGCATGGCGCATGCGCAGTCGCGGATGACCACGATGCTCGGAGAAAGTCGTTGGACCGCCCCAGTATTGTTCCAGGAACAGCTGGAGTCGAACCTGTGCAGCATGAAGTTCCTTTTCCGGATACATCCGCCGGAAGTCTGCATCTTCGGCAACTGAACTATAGAAATTCTTCGTTAACTGCGCGAATACCTCACGGCCGCCGACTTCTGCATAAAAGGTTCCCGGGAAGTCGGCAACATCAATCGGTACCTCTGCGGCATCCAAGAACTCTTGGCTGGAGCGGCCTAGAACCAACGGATTGCTGAAGGGATCCTTCTTGCGGTCGGAGGCCGTGGGCTGGTTTTCAGTCATTCGTAAGTTTCCTCAGGAGGCGCTAGGGGCAACCGGCTCGTGGAGAACCGGGAAGTTGACAGACCGGGCGATGAAGCAAACCTTGTTTGCTTGGGCGTGGAGCGAATCGGCAAGCTCGCGCTGGGATTCATCGGCAAGATGGACTGTGGGCCGCAGCATGACCTGAGTGAACTCACCGCTGTTATCTCGGTTAAGGCGCAAAGTTCCATAGGCATCATCCGTGTAAGCGGTCACATTCACGCCATGGGTGACTGCTACATGGAGGTACGAGAGCATGTGGCATTGGCTCAGGGCAGCTAGCAAAAGCTGTTCTGGATTCCAGCGATCGCGATCCCCGTGGAAGGTTGGATCCGCGGTGCCTGGCAATTCTGGCAACCCCGATGCACGCAATACATGGTCGCGACCGTAGCTTCGGTAGCTTTCGGTTCCGGTTCCACGATTGCCGGTCCATTCGAGGCCCACCCGGTATTCATGTTGCGAGAGGTCCATGAATCCATTCTCCCACTTTTAACCACAAGGTGGTGGCTACTTCCGCATTGAGCGGAAGAAGCCACCACCTGAACGACCCTAGAATCCTAGAACCTACGCATCGGCCTTGCGTGCGGCTAGCGCGCGGACGACGTCGGCACGCGACTCCACCAGCAATCGGCGCATCGCGGCGTGCTTGGAGCCCAAGGACTCCAGGAATTCATCCGTCTGCTTCAAGGTTTCCTCCGAAACGTTGGAGCTAGGGTAGAAGCCCAGCACGATCTGCTTAGCCATCTCGTGGGAGTAGGATTCCCAGGCATTGACGAGCAACCCGAAGTACTTCTCCGCATAGCCGGCGATCAGCGTGTTGTCGTGCACGTTGTTGAAACCGGTAATAACTGCGCTTTGCTGATCATTGGACAGGGTGGCTGCGGTTGCAGCTGCGAATGCCTCTGCTTTCGATTCAGCAGTGGGTCGGGAAGCCCGCGCTGTGTACCACGACGCCTTGCCCTTGGCAGTATCGTCGTTGGCCAGAACGGCGTCGAGATCGGCATCGCTCATGTAGCCGCCAGCACTCAGCGCAATGGCCAAGGACCAACGCAAATCGGTGTCCACAACGAGGCCTGCCATGCTTGCCGAGCCGTCGAACAGGCTCTTGACCTGGTCCAGCTGCGCGGTGGTGCGCGAGCGGTGGGCAAAGGCCTTTACGAACTGCAGCTGTGCGTCTGAACCGGCTTCAGCCTCGGAGGCCAGTTGCCACAGACGGTCTGCAGCCTGAACCGAAAGCTCTTCGCTGTGTTCGGGTGCGACGTAGAGGTCCAGCGATGTGTTCAGCTGGCGCAGCAGCACCATGATCACGGTGGAATCTACTTCGTGGCCAATGTTGTTCAGCAGCAATTGGACGTAGGTGCTCGCAGGCGCTTCGGCATCGCGCACGGAATCCCAGGCCGCAGACCAGACCAAGGTCCGAGGCAGCGACTCTTCGAAGTCCTTCAGATGCTCGGTGGCAGTAGCCAGGGAAACTTCATCCAAGCGAATCTTGGCATACGTCAGGTCATCGTCGTTGAGCAGGACCAAATCTGGACGTTGCCGGCCAACAAGCGCTGGAACTTCGGTGAGTTCGCCATCGATATCAAGTTCTTCGCGGTGCACTCGCTGCAGCACGCCAGCCTCGTCAAGAGAGTAGAAGCCTACTGCTAGACGATGCTGGCGCAGGGTCGGATACTCCGCCACTGCGGACTGGCGGATGGCGAAGGAAGAGATGACACCGTCGTTATCGATAGCCATCTCCGCCTTGAGCGTGTTCACTCCAGCAGTTTCCAGCCATTGAGAGCCCCAACCGCTCAGATCGCGGCCGCTGGCTGCTTCCAATTCCTTGAGCAGATCTGGCAGCTCGGTGTTTGACCAGGCGTGCTTGGAGAAGTACTCGCGCACGCCTGACATGAATTCTTCCTGGCCCACGAACGCTACCAGCTGTCGCAGAACGCTAGCGCCCTTAGCGTAGGTGATGCCGTCGAAGTTGACCTCGACGTCTTCCAGATCATTGATCGGGGCGACGATTGGGTGGGTGGATGGCAGCTGATCCTGGCGGTAGGCCCAGTTCTTCTCCAAGGTGTTGAAGGTGGTCCAGGCGCTGGTGAACTCGGTGTTCTGCGCTGCGGCCAGCGTGGACATGAACTCGGCGAATGATTCGTTCAGCCACAGATCGTTCCACCACTTCATGGTGACCAGGTCGCCGAACCACATGTGGGCCAGTTCGTGCAGGATGGTGATTGCGCGGCGTTCCACCATGGCGCCGGTGGGCCGGGAGCGGAAGACGTATTCTTCGAGGAAGGTCACCGCTCCCGCGTTCTCCATGGCCCCGGCGTTGAACTCCGGCACGAAAAGCTGGTCGTACTTCTCAAACGGGTACGGAGTGCCGAAGTTCTTCTCATAGAACTCGAAGCCCTGTCGGGTGATGGTCACGATGTTCTCTACGTCCAGGTATTGCATCATTGATGCGCGGGCGAATACGCCGAGCTCAATGGTGCGTCCGCTGGAGGAAACCAGGGAATCGCGGGCCACTTGGTAGGGGCCAGCAATCAGGGCAGTGATGTAGCAGGAGATGCGCTGGGTCGGCGCAAAGTCCCAGGTAGCGGACTCGCCGTTTTCGATTGGCTCTGGAGTCGGCGCGTTGGAGACTACGTTCCAGTATTTTGGTGCGGTAACCGAGAACTGGAAAGTGGCTTTCAAATCGGGCTGTTCGAAGACAGCAAACATGCGCCGGCAGTCCGCAACCTCGAACTGGGTATACAGGTAGACTTCCTGGTCCACTGGGTCAACGAATCGATGCAGGCCCTCGCCGGTGTTCATGTACAGCGCGTCTGCGTCAATCACCAGCAGGTTTTCTGCAGCGAGGTTCGGCAATTGAATGCGGATGCCATCGGAATGCTCGGCAGGATCCAGCTCTACTCCGTTGAGATTGATCGAGCGTACCGAATCGGTGACTGCATCAATGAAGTTCGACGTGCCGGCAGTGGCGGTGAAGCGAACAGTAGTTTTTGAAGAAAAGACGCGCTCACCCTGAGTGAGATCCAGGCTTACCTCGTAGCTGTCAACATTGAGCAGATTCGCGCGTTCGCTGGCCTCCGCGCGAGTGAGGTTCATTCCTGGCATGGGTTCTCCAATTCTTGGTGATGGTTATCCATCAGCGGAAGTTGTGAAATGAATATTGAATATCTGTCCATTGTGTCACCAGCGACCGGGCATTGCGCAAGTCATTGGGCCGAACAATTTACTCAATTTTCCAATAACTCCCATAAATTGCGTGTTTTGGGACGAGCGCAAGACTTATTGGGTTAATACTCCGGGTGTGGGGCTGCGAAGTAGCGAGAGTGAGTGCTGCGCTCGCTATCCTAGATAGGACAGTAAAAGACCCCTCCCAAGTAAATGAGGCAATCGATTATGCGCGTGCATATCGCCACTGACCATGCAGGACTCGAGCTCAGCGACTACCTAGTGAAGCACCTGACGGCCAAGGGCTACGAAATGGTCAACCATGGTCCGAAGTCCTACGACCCAGAGGATGACTACCCGGCATTCTGCATCAACGCTGCCTTAGCGGTCGTCGAAGACCAGCGTGCCGGCGTGGACGCGCTGGGCATCGTTTTGGGTGGATCGGGAAATGGCGAACAGATTGCGGCTAACAAGGTCGAGGGTATCCGTGCTGCACTGGCATGGAACTTGGACACCGCCAAGCTCGCCCGTGAACACAACAATGCAAATGTAATCGCTGTAGGCGGGCGCCAGCACTCGGTGGAAGAAGCAGCAGAACTTATCGAGGCCTTCCTTGCGGAGCCATTCAGCGAAGCTGAACGCCATGTACGCCGCATCAGCAAGATCGCAGCATACGAGACTACCGGCGAGGTCATCGAGTAGTCGTGCCGGAAGGACATTCCCTTCACCGCCTTGCCCGCCAATTCGACGATGTCTTTGGCGGGCAAACGGTTCTCGTCTCGTCCCCACAAGGCCGTTTCAGTTCTGATGCAGAACGAATCGATGGCCATCAGCTAGAGCACGCCTTTGCCAAAGGCAAGCAACTATTCTGCCGTTTTTCCAACGATTTGTATCTTCGCGTGCATTTGGGACTCTATGGCGCCTTCAGTTTCGGCGGCGATCAGCACTTTACTGGTGCCTCGTCGATCGGTGCGCCACGGAAGATTGGCGAAAGCGAAACAGGCACCACTTCCGACGCTGAATCGTACAACGGGCCGCCTGCGCCGGTTGGCGCAGTACGGGCACGAATTGTTTCCGAGCATGGTTGGGCGGATTTGCGTGGGCCAACGGCGTGCGAGGTGTTGGACCATGGCAGGGTTCAAGCGCACCTGAATAAGCTAGGGCCGGATCCATTGATTGGCTCTGCGGTTCGGTTTAGAGCTGCCAAGGGCCAAGCGGACATCGCGGACTCCGAAACATTGCTTGAAGCAGGGCACAAAGAATTTCGTGCCAATCTGTTGAAGACGAAGAGTCCCATCGGCGTCGCGCTAATGAATCAGTCCGTCATCTCCGGCGTTGGGAACATTTACCGTGCCGAAGCATTATTCCGGAATCGAATTTCTCCGGCGCTGCCAGCGAATGAGCTAAGTGCTCAGAAAACCAAGAAACTTTGGTGGGACATCGTCTCCGTCATGGAAGACGGTGTTCGCGATGGCAAGATCATTACTACCTTGCCCGAGGACCGGGACCCTCAGTGCGTGATTTGGCCGGACAACGCGTATTACGTTTACCAACGGCAAGGCATGCAGTGCCGTAAATGCTCGGCCCGGATTTCCCTGGCTGAAGTCGCGGCTCGGAAGTTGTATTGGTGTCCGCGCTGCCAGAAGAAGCCTCGTCAACGAAACTCGACTTAGTCGGTGAGCGTCACGATGAGACGGGCGGAATTTTTTTCGTTCCGACTTATCGGTGTGTTTTGCCGACCAGTCCTTCGTGCTGGTGCTAAGGGAGAGGACCCAAGTGAGAGGTGGAATCCTCGATTTGCAAAGCAAGAGTTTTATGGTCTAGACTGAATCTTGTTCGAAGCACAGGTGCTTCGAAATGGGGATGTAGCTTAATGGTAAAGCCTTAGTCTTCCAAACTAATGACGCGGGTTCGATTCCCGTCATCCCCTCCGTTTGAAAAGGTTCCGCTGTGCGGGACCTTTTCGCATGCCCGGCAGAAAATCACGTTCTTCCAAACTTTTTATTCTGAGGTGCCGGTTGCCTCGAACGGCCTGCCCTTATCCGATCGACGTCTCCAAATGGTCGGCCCTGGGTGTTGCTTAGCTGTTTTCCGGCGAGCTGATCCATCGACTGCTTGAAATACGCTTTCAATCGCTTGAGCATTTTGCCGGATTTCCAGATTGTGAACCGGGAATCACCAAGTTGCCTCGGTGCACGGCATTTGCCCATGGTTACTGCCGGCTTTTTTGAAGGCGCAGCGTACGTGCACAAATCTCTGGACTATCGATTTGGCTATGCTTACGGCTCTGGCAGTGGGTTCCCTTGAGGGATCTCGGCGTCCGTTGACCCGGGAACGAGGATTCTGAAGGTTGAGAATACACTTGTAATTCAACTCACGAATATGCGATTTCTGGAACGAATCCGGCAGGTGAAACGGGGAAAACCGCGCAATTACGCGGATGTCATTGTGCTACTTGCAAAATCCTCGATTTTGCTTTTGGTTCGAACCCGTGTAACTTAGTTTCTTGTGATCAGCACGGGAAACAAAAAATTCCCGAGCCGATTACAAAGCGGTTTGTCCAGATGAAACAAGCTTTCTTCTGAACTTCACCGGGGTGTAGCTCAGCTTGGCTAGAGCGCGCGCTTTGGGAGCGTGAGGTCGCAGGTTCGAATCCTGTCACCCCGACTTTATGACTGGAGGAGTCTGGTCATGGAATTGAGATTTGAGAAATCAAGTCTCGTGAGTAATGGCGATTGAGAAATCTTCACTATTCAAGAAATACGGTTAGTTGGAGGCGGGCATCCTAGGATGCAGCTTCCTGGCTAATCGGGGTGTAGCTCAGCTTGGCTAGAGCGCGCGCTTTGGGAGCGTGAGGTCGCAGGTTCGAATCCTGTCACCCCGACT
>NZ_SCKZ01000003.1:385298-435647 GCF_004100365.1 Glutamicibacter sp. HZAU
TGAGAGCTAAATATAATTTAGATCTTGTGATCACTAGGAACTGTAAAAGGTAACTAGTAAGCATCACAATCGATTAGTGGATACAGGATGACTCGGGTTAGACTGTTCACTGCTAATCGGGGTGTAGCTCAGCTTGGCTAGAGCGCGCGCTTTGGGAGCGTGAGGTCGCAGGTTCGAATCCTGTCACCCCGACTCTGTCGAACAACCCCGCAACGCCACCATGTTGCGGGGTTTTTGCAGATTAGACCTAATATTAGACAACTCAGGAGTACAACGCTGTGAAGAGCGCCGTCGAAAACGTCAACCCGACCCGGGTTAAGCTGACCGTTGAAGTTCCTTACGAGGAACTGAAGCCCCGCGTCGATGAGGCGTACAAGACCATCGCTCAGCAGATCCAGATCCCGGGCTTCCGCAAGGGTAAAGTTCCTGCAAAGCTGATCGACCAGCGCGTCGGCCGTGGCCACGTCATCGAGACCGCTGTTAACGAAGGTCTGAACGAGTACTACCAGAAGGCAATGGTTGAGAACGAACTCACCCCATTGTCCCGCCCAGAGGTAGACATCACCGAACTGCCATCCCTCGAAAAGGAAGGCGAAGGCCAGCTGGTCTTCACCCTTGAGGTAGACGTACGTCCGAAGGTTGAACTTCCGGACTACAAGGGCATCGAGGTTTCTGTTGAAGCCAAGGAAGTTGCGGACGAGGACATCGAGAAGGCTCTCGACGACCTGCGCGGCCGTTTCGGCACCCTGAAGGAAGTTGAAGCTCCAGCAGCTGCAGACTCCTTCGTAACCATCGACCTGACCGCTTCCGTTGAAGGCGAAGAAGTCGACTCCGCACAGGGCCTGTCCTACCAGATCGGTTCCGGCAACATGCTTGAGGGCATGGACGAAGCCGTTACCGGCCTGTCCGCTGGCGAAGACGCAACCTTCGAAACCACCCTGGCTGGCGGCGAGCACGCTGGCAAGTCCGCAACCGTCAAGGTCGTAGTCAACGCTGTGAAGCAGCGTGAACTGCCAGAAGCTAACGACGACTTCGCTCAGCTGGCTTCGGAATTCGACACCATCGCCGAACTGCGCGAGAACCTGGCTAAGGATGCCGCAGAGGGCAAGGTTGTCGAGCAGGGCGTAGAGGCTCGCGAGCTGGTTCTGGACAAGCTGGTTGAGCTGGTTGAGGTCCCTGTTCCTGCTTCGGTTATCGACGAGCAGATCGAGCAGCACTTCAATGCTCCGAACTCCGAAGAGGGCCACGACACCGAGGAGCACCGTGCAGAGGTTCGCGAGAACACTGAGCGTGCCTTCAAGAACGAAATCATCCTGGACGCTGTTGCAGACGCTGAGGAAGTTGGCGTCGAGCAGTCCGAGCTGATCGACTACATCGTCCAGACCGCAGGCCAGTACGGCATGGAGCCGAACCAGTTCGCACAGATGCTGGACGGCGCAGGCCAGGTTCCAATGCTCATGGGCGAAGTTCGCCGCCGCAAGGCACTGGCAAAGGTTCTCGAGTTCGCCAAGGTCACCGATTCCAACGGTGCCGAAGTTGACCTGACCTCCTTCGTCAAGCCAGCCAGTGAAGAAGAGGCTGCTGAGGTTGAAACCGAAGAAGCAAAGTAGTCTTCACTAAACTCTGATGGCCGTCGGCCGCTTGTTCAACGCAAGCTGCCGATGGCCATTTTTGTTCGCTTCAGGCGTGCATCATGCGCCGTGAGCGAAACAGGGGCATGAAACAGCCCAAGATCGCCTTGAAGTAAGTAATCTCAAAGTAACCAGTTGCAGCTATGGGATTAGAAACAGAGATTCCAGAAACTGATCTACACGTTTGGAAGAGGTAGAGAACATGTCAAATGATTCGCGCACTCCCACTATGGCAGCCGCAGAGCCGGCCGGCCGTGATGACTACATCTACAACCGCCTGCTCAAGGAGCGCATCATCTGGCTGGGCTCCGACGTCCGCGACGACAATGCGAATGCCATTTGCTCGCAGTTGCTGCTGCTCTCGGCAGAGGATCCTGAGAAGGACATCTACCTTTACATCAACTCGCCAGGCGGCTCGATCACCGCTGGCATGGCCATCTACGACACCATGAACTTCATCCCGAACGACGTGGTGACCGTAGCTACCGGCTTGGCAGCATCGATGGGACAGTTCCTGCTGTCCTCGGGCACCCCAGGCAAGCGTTTCGCTACCCCGAACGCACGCATTCTGATGCACCAGCCATCGGGCGGCATCGGTGGTACCGCCTCGGACATCAAGATCCAGGCGGAACTGATCATGCACATGAAGAAGGTCATGAGCGAGCTGACTGCAGAACAGACCGGTCAGACCGTGGAGCAGATCCTCATCGACAACCAGCGTGATAAGTGGTTCACCGCAGAAGAAGGCTTGAAGTACGGCTTCTTCGATCAGATCGCAACCCACGCTGGCTCGGTCACCGGTGTTGTAGGCGACGACGACAAGTAGTCGTACCGCACCGCTTGATACCCAAAGATTTGTCCAAGGAGAAAACTATGAACTTCAATCCGGAAGCCGTTAGCGGCCAGATGCCGTCGGCCCGCTACATCCTGCCACAGTTCGAAGAGCGCACCCCATACGGTTTCAAGCGCCAGGACCCTTACGCAAAGCTGTTCGAGGATCGCATCATTTTCCTCGGTGCCCAGGTCGATGACGCTTCGGCTGACGACGTCATGGCCCAGCTGCTGGTCCTGGAATCCATGGACCCAGAGCGCGACGTCACCCTTTACATCAACTCGCCAGGTGGTTCCTTCACCGCGATGACTGCAATCTACGACACGATTCAGTTCATCCGCCCAGAGGTCCAGACCGTCTGCCTCGGCCAGGCGGCCTCGGCAGCAGCAGTACTGCTCGCAGCTGGCACCCCGGGCAAGCGTTTGGCGCTGCCCAACGCCCGCGTGCTGATCCACCAGCCAGCAATGGGTGGCGGCGAACGCGGTACCGCGACCGACCTGCAGATCCAGGCCGAGGAAGTCATGCGCATGCGCAGCTGGCTGGAAGAGACCATTGCGTCCCACTCCGGCCAGAAAGTTGAGAAGGTCCGCGATGATGTGGAGCGCGACCTGTTCATGACGGCGAGCGAAGCAAAGGCCTACGGCATCGTTGACGAGGTATTGACTCCTCGCAAGCTTAACCGCGCCCAGCTGGGAAGCTAGCGCATACTTGGAATAATCCAGGATGAATGGCGGTTTACCTAGTTGCCGGTCTGTCCAAAGGCAGAAGGCGCAACACAGGTAAACCGCCATATTCATCTAATTTGGGGGACAACTAGCCTAGAATTGAGTAAGTCCACAGCTACTCAAGTAAACGGGAGAATGGTGCGATGGGACGCATGGGTGAAGGCTCGGATCTGTTGAAATGCTCCTTCTGCGGGAAGAGCCAGAAGCAGGTTAAGAAGCTAATTGCAGGCCATGGTGTCTACATTTGTACTGAATGCATCGAACTCTGCAACGAAATCATCGCCGAAGAGTTTGCCGAAGAGCAGGTGCATGAAGAGTTCTCCTTGGCCAAGCCACGCGAGATCTTTGATTCGCTGCAGGAATACGTCATCGGCCAAGAGAACGCCAAGCGGGCACTCTCGGTTGCTGTCTACAACCATTACAAGCGCATCCACGGCAACCAGGACCACGGTCCCGTTGCTGCGCTGACTAACGAAGACCCACTGGATGATGTGGAAGTCTCGAAGTCCAACATCATGCTTATCGGTCCTACTGGATGCGGCAAAACCTATCTGGCTCAGTCGTTGGCGAAGAAGCTGAATGTTCCATTCGCAGTCGCCGACGCGACAAGCCTTACCGAAGCAGGGTACGTGGGAGAAGACGTGGAGAACATTCTCCTCAAGCTCCTCCAGGCCGCCGACTATGACGTCAAGAAGGCTGAAACCGGCATCATCTACATCGACGAGATCGACAAGATTTCCCGCAAGAGCGAGAACCCCTCGATCACGCGAGACGTCTCCGGTGAAGGTGTCCAGCAGGCACTGCTGAAGATTCTCGAAGGTACAGTTGCAGCCGTGCCACCTCAGGGAGGCCGCAAGCACCCGCATCAGGATTTCATTCAGCTCGACACCACCAACATTCTTTTCATTGTTGCCGGCGCCTTTGCAGGCTTGGAAGAGATCATTTCTTCTCGCGCAGGACAGAAGGGCATTGGCTTTGGGGCCCCGCTGACCGCGCTGAAGTCCGAAACTGCTTCCTATTCGGATGTTCGGCCGGAGGACCTGCTCAAGTTCGGACTGATTCCAGAATTCATTGGACGCCTCCCGGTGATCACTACGGTGGAGCACCTGGACAAGGATGCGTTGGTTCGAGTGCTGACCGAGCCGAAGAATGCACTGCTCAAGCAGTACCAGAAGATGTTCCAGATGGACGGCGTAGCATTGAGTTTCGACCAATCCGCTCTCGACGCCATCGCGGAACTGGCTATTGCACGTGAGACGGGCGCACGTGGCCTGCGTTCAATTCTTGAAGAAACTCTTGGCGGAGTGATGTTCGATTTGCCAAGCCGCGACGATGTAGCTGAAGTGGTAATCACTCGCGCCACCGTAATCGACCGCGAAGAGCCCACGCTGCTCTCGCACGCGATGGTCGCCAAGCGCGACAAGAAGTCTGCATAGACCACGTCCATAAAATTCTTTTCGGAAGAAAGTTGGTAGTTCATGGCTGAACGTCAGCAAGTTGATTTCTGGTTCGATCCAATCTGCCCATTCGCATGGGCGACGAGCCGCTGGATCAAGGAAGTAGAAAAGGTCCGCAGCATCGATGTGACCTGGCATGTCATGAGTCTTTCGATGCTTAACGAAGGACGGGATCTTCCCGCTGACTACCGCGCCAAGATGGACGATTCCTGGGGACCGGTACGTGTGATCACCCGTGCCGCCCAGGAGCACGGCGATGACGTTAAAGACAGCCTGTACACGGCAATGGGCGAGTTGTTCCATTACGAAAAGATCGAAGACCGTGGGGAAGTGATTTCCAAGGCCCTGGCGAAGGTCGGACTCCCAGCAGAACTCGCTGAGGCGGCGGATACTGACGCTAATGACGAGGCCTTGCGTGCCAGCCACGAGGTTGGAATTGGCAAGGTAGGTCAGGATGTCGGAACACCAATCCTCGCCGTTGACGGCGTTGCCTTCTTCGGGCCGGTAATCACCCGCATTCCAACCGGAGAAGATGCAGGCACGATGTTTGATGCCGCGGCGCAACTCGCATCGTTCCCATACTTCTTCGAAATGAAGCGTACCCGCACCGAAAGCCCAATTTTCGACTAAGCGAAAATTCATTGTCCAAAGGACGTTGTCTCATGGAGAGACAACGTCCTTTGTGCTTAGCAGGGAACTCAGCGGCAGCGTCAGCGTGGATCTACCGGCCTTCCGCGCTTCGATTGATGCAGTTCTCCATCCGATGTGCTCCTTGTGCGGCGGAGAATTGGCCACACTGTCCTGAGGGGTTGCGTCGATCATTTCACCGGATCTTCTTGGAGTGCGGAAACTGGTTCACACATTGCCGGCGAAAATGATTCCCGGCAGCCATTCTCATTGGCCGGCGCTCGCTAACGGATGCTTCAGGTAATCGGCGCGCGAGGTTCGACGGAATCCTTGGGTCGATTTCGCCGAAAAGAACGGACGGCCGATGACTTAGGCCACGCGCCCATCGTCTTGGTGGTGAGCCCGAGATGCCCCTGCAGGGACCTGCGAACGCAGAACGCGGTGTCGCAGGAAGGTCACTGGTGATCCAGGCGTTGGTTCCGTGTTGTGCTCAGACGCGTGAATAAGTCCGTTTTCGACATCTAATTAACTCATATTTTTTCCTTCTGCCCAGTTAACGTACTGCCGAAAAGTACCTGTTACCGAAGCTTCTGTTTCATGTATTCGCGGTTGCTGGCCCGCCGTTGAAAGATGAATTCTGGAGATCCAATAGTGATTTGATTCACAAGTAATTTTGGGGTCGAGCCGAAACCGGCTGATCTGGCTGGGCTATCAGCGCGGGAGCGGGCAACGTGCGCGGACGAATTAAAGTATCTGTTCCAGGCTAATTTCGCTTCACAAATTGAGCGCCGCAGGCGAATCGCGACACGGTCGGCGGAGGGAAAGATTCCTGTAGAAAATGCTTGAAGTGTGTGTTTGACTATTTCCCACGAGTGCAACCGCACCCCCATCGATAGTGGCAAAGAAGCCACTGGACAAGGAGTTAAATCGTGCAGATTCGTTCTCTAATTACGGATTCATCCAAGGGCAGAGGGCGCCGCAAGCTGGCAGGCGCCGCAGTCCTTGCGAGCGCACTGATGCTTAGCGCGGCCCCAATGGCCTCGGCAGCGCCGACGACAACGGGCGGAGAGATCGAGTCGATCACGATCTCTCAGCAGAAGGCTGAAGCTGCGGTGGACTACTGGACCGCAGACCGGATGAAGGCCGCAAAGAACGCAGATTCACTCGTTGCTGGAAAGTCGGGCTCGGCCGCCAAGGTCGAAATCGGCAAGCCTGCCAAGGTGGCTGGCCATGGAGCTGACGTTGCCGCGGGCAAGCAGACGCAGAAGAAGGGTGGCAAGACCCGCGCAACCCAGGAAACTCCGGTCTCGCACATCGGCAAGGTCTTCTTCACCCTTGGTGGATCAGACTATGTCTGCTCCGGCAATGCTGTGGTCTCGGCCAATGAGTCGACCGTCTCCACTGCAGGGCACTGCCTGAACGAAGGGCCGGGCGCATTCGCCACCCGTTGGGTATTCGTCCCGGCCTATGAGAATGGCAAAGCACCGTACGGCTCCTTCGCAGCGACCGAGCTGGTGGCGCCAACCGAATGGTCCAACGGCGGTGACATCTCCTATGACACCGGCTTCGCAGTCGTCAGCACGAGCGGTGGTTCGACCCTGACAGATGCCGTCGGCGCATCCGGCGTTGCATTCAACCAGGCACGAGGCGAGCAGTACACCGCGTACGGCTACCCAGCTGCCTCACCATTCAACGGCGAGACCCTGCAGTCATGCACCGGCTACGCGAGCGACGATCCCTTTGGCCAGTCGCAGTCCCAAGGCATTCCATGCAACATGACCGGCGGCTCCTCGGGCGGACCATGGTTCCTGGGCAGCGGTTCGGACGGCTACCAGAACTCGGTGAACAGCTTCGGATACAGCTCCGTGCGCGACACCATGTTCGGGCCATACTGGGGTTCGGTGATCCAGCAGGCTTACCAGAACGCGCAGAACTAAACTCTCACTCGCCGGCGGCTGGACATTGATGGGGATCCAGCCGTTGGCATGGAGCAGAAGGGAAAGATGATGGCCAATGGAGATTCGCCAGCTGACCGGTCCAAGCGTCCGGTCCAGAGGCATCGTCTTGAGAACAGCGCCGAAGACCAGCTGAAATACTTCACCGACCAACGTCGACGCGCAGCTCGTCCCAAAGAAAAAACCCTTGAATCTCCACTGCAGAAGGATCGTCCAGATCCGGGGGAGAAAGAGGAATAGAAACGGAAAAACCGGTTGCCATCCCGTTGAGGGGATGGCAACCGGTCCTGTTTAATGGCGCTTACGCCTCTTCGGCCGGAGCCAATTCGACGTTGGCGACAGTCAGTTCGCCTTCGGCTTCAACCAAGGACAACTCGCGGGCATTGGCTGCGGACTTCAAGTCCTCGAAGCCTGCCTTGAGCTGGGCAACCTGGGCTGCAGGCGCGTGGATCTCGCCCGAGAGCACCTCGGTGCGCTGCTTGACCTTTGCATCGGACTTGGCCTTGCGGATTCCCGAAAGGGCTACGCCAACCAGCGGCAGTACTGAAGGGTCGGCGCCCTCGACTGCTGCCGACAGGTGCTCGGTGCTTGGCCACTGGGTCAGGTGCACCGACCTGTTGCGCCACCAGCCCCACACTTCTTCGGTGGCGAACGGGAGGAACGGAGCGAACAAACGCAGCACCGAATCCAAGGTGGTGGCCAAGGCAGCCAGAACCGAAGCCTGCTCGGCTTCTCCATGGCCACCGTATGCGCGGTCCTTGACCAGTTCCACGTAGTCGTCGGTGAACGACCAGAAGAACGACTCGGTGATATCCAGAGCTCGAGCATAGTCGTAGTTGTCGAAAGCGCGCTTGGCATCTTCGATGACTGTCGACAGGCCGGCGAGCAGCGAGCGGTCAAGCCCGTTGGTGACTACCGAAGCATCATCGGTCAGCACGTTGGCTTCGGTGGCACCCAAGTTCAGCACGAATTTCGAAGCGTTCAGGATCTTGATGGCCAGGCGGCGGCCGATCTTCATCTGGTTCACTTCATAGGCGGTGTCGGCACCGAGCTTGGCGCTGGCGGCCCAGTAGCGGACGGCGTCCGCGCCGAACTTGTCCAGGACTTCGTTCGGAACCACCACGTTGCCCTTTGACTTGGACATCTTCTTGCGGTCCGGGTCCAGGATCCAGCCCGAAATGGCGGCGTGCTTCCACGGAGCGTTGCCATGCAGGGAATCTGCACGTACCGCGGTGGAGAACAACCAGGTGCGGATGATGTCGTGGCCCTGGGGGCGCAGGTCGAACGGGTAGACCTTTGCGAAGAACTCGTCGTCACGGCCCCAACGGCCCACGATCTGCGGGGTCAGCGAGCTGGTTGCCCAGGTGTCCAGCACGTCGGCATCGCCAATGAAGCCATTGGCTGCCCCACGCTGGTCCTCGGTGTAGCCGGTAGGCGCGTCGGCCGCCGGATCAACCGGAAGCTGGTCGATGGTCGGCAGCAGCGGTGCATCGTAGTTCGGTTCGCCGTGCTCATCGACTTGGTACCACACCGGTACCGGTACGCCGAAGAACCGCTGGCGGGATACCAGCCAGTCCCCGTTCAGGCCCGACACCCAATTCTCGTAGCGCGAACGCATGAACGACGGGTGGAAATCAATTTCCTGGCCGCGGGCGATCATCTGGTTGCGGCGCTCTTCGTCGCGGCCGCCGTTGCGGATGTACCACTGGCGCGAGGTCACGATCTCCAGCGGCTTGTCGCCCTTTTCGAAGAAGTTCACCGGACGGGAGATCTTCTTCGGCTCGCCATCGAGCAGGCCGGCTTCGGAAAGCATCTCAACGACGGTTTCCTTGGCGGAGAACACGGTCTTTGCCGAAATCTGGGCGTAGGCTTCCTTGCCGGCCTCGGTGGTGATCCACTCCGGGGTCTCGGCCAGGATGCGGCCGTCGCGTCCGATGATCGGACGGGTTGGCAGCTGCAGTTCGCGCCACCAGGTCACGTCGGTCAGGTCGCCGAAGGTGCAGACCATGGCAATGCCCGAACCCTTGTCGGCCTGGGCCAACGGGTGCGGGTGCACGGTGACTGGAACGCCGAAGAGCGGCGAGGTCACGGTCTTGCCGAACAGGTGCTGGTAGCGTTCGTCATCCGGGTGCGCCACCAGGGCGGCGCATGCTGCCAGCAGTTCCGGGCGGGTCGTCTCGATGAAGACCTGCTCGCCGTTGTCCGCAGAGAATGCGTAGCGGTAGTAGGCGCCCGGCATTTCACGGTCTTCGAGTTCGGCCTGGGCCACGGCGGTACGGAAGGTCACGTCCCACAGGGTTGGGGCCTCGGCCATGTAGGCGTCGCCCTTGGCCAGATTCTCCAGGAACGCACGCTGCGAGGCCGCACGCGAGTTGTCGTCGATGGTGCGGTAGGTCATGCGCCAGTCAACCGAAAGGCCCAGGGTGGTGAACAGCTGCTCGAAGACCTTCTCGTCCTCGACCGCGAGCTCTTCGCAGATCTCGATGAAGTTCTTGCGGCTGATGACGTCCCAGTCGCGCTGGTTCTTCGCCGGCTTTTCTGGTGGACGGTAGCCCTCGATGTAAGGCTTGGTCGGGTCGCAACGGACACCGAAGTAGTTCTGCACGCGGCGCTCGGTCGGCAGCCCGTTATCATCCCAACCCAGTGGGTAGAAAACGTTCTTGCCGTTCATGCGCTGGTAGCGGGCCAGTACGTCGGTCTGCGTGTAGGAGAACATGTGTCCTACGTGCAGCGAACCCGAAGCAGTTGGCGGGGGAGTGTCGATGGAGTACACGGCTTCGCGAGTCGTATCCTCATTGAAGTGATAGGTGCCCTCGGTGCGCCACCGGGACGAAAGACGTTCCTCCAAGCCTTCCAATGCTGGCTTGTCAGGAACGGAAACCGTTGCGGGCGTGTCTGTGCCCAAGTTTTCTTCTGCCATGCCTCTATTCTTTCATGTTTTGCCCGGTGCCAAGACATTGTTGCCCATGGCTTGCACCACGCGGCGCCCGTGGCGAGTACCATCTTGTGCATGGAGCGACGAAGAGCACCTCGAATGCCGCCACCGGCCATTGCAGCAGCCGCGATGGCTGCACAACGGCTGCTGGTTCCCGAGGTGCGTTCATCAACCGGGTTAAAACTCATGGCCGGGCTCTTGGCCATTGGCGGTGCTGGCCTTGCCCTAGGCGCAGGACTCTCTTTCCATGCCGCCAAGACCACCGCGAACCCGCGGCGTCCGGAGAACAGCACCGCTTTGGTCACGACGGGACTCTTTGCCCGCACCCGCAATCCGATGTACCTGGGAATGGTTGCCGTATCCACCAGTTATGCCATGTGGCGGGGCTCGCTACTGGGGCTTGTTCCCAGCGTCGCGCTCGCCTGCTGGCTCGACCAGTTCCAGATACCCGCTGAAGAAGATGCACTGGCGCAGAAATACGGACAGGCGTATTGGCAGTACCAGCGGGCGGTGCCGCGCTGGATTCCTTCCACTGAGCGCGGCAAAACCCATGCCAGATGAAACGTAAGAGAAATTCATGCCTTACCAACTGGTAATCATCTAGTTCTACAGTTGTTGCATGACTACTACTAATAGCACTTCATCCCGTTCGGCCGTCGTGACCGGAGCTTCCAGCGGAATCGGGCAGGCAACCGTACGCGCTCTGCGCGCTCAAGGGTGGACCGTCTTCGCGGTGGCCCGCCGTGCAGAACGCTTGGAAAGCCTCGCTGCCGAATGCGGCGCGATCGCCGTTCCAGCAGATGTCAGCGTGCAGGCTGATGTCGACTCGTTGGCGGAAACCGTGCTCGCCCAGGGCGGCGTCGACACGCTGGTCAACTGCGCTGGCGGTGCCCGGGGAACGGAGACCTGGGCGGATGCGATTGACGAGAACTGGGAATTCATGTGGCAGGCCAATGTCATGGGAACCATGCGCCTGACCCGTGCCCTGCTGCCGCAGCTGCGCGAGGCGCGCGGCACCGTCCTGAACGTCACGTCCACGGCGGCACTGGCCAGCTACGAAGGCGGCAGCGGCTACAACGCGGCGAAAGCTGCAGAACGGGCCATGACCCAGGCTCTGCGCCTGGAAGAAGTCGAGAACGGGTTGCGCGTTATCGAGATCCTGCCTGGCCTCGTGCAGACAGAAGAGTTCTCCCTGCGCCGGTTGGGCAGCCAGAGCGCTGCCGATAACGTCTATGCTGGCGTGGATCATCCGCTGACCGCCGAAGACGTTGCCGAGGTGATCCGCTATGCGGCGAGCGCCCCGGCACATGTGAATCTCGATGAGATTGTCATCCGCCCGCAGGCGCAAGCCGCAAACCACAAGCTCATCCGCAACGCCAAATAGGCGCCCAACTTCATCCATGAGGACCAAATCATGAGCCAAAAGACCCAGCAGACGATCCATATCGTGGCCACATCCCATGGCACGGACAACCCCCACGGGCAGCAGCTGATCCACGACCTGCGCGGCGATCTTGAACGCATGAGCGCACAGCAATTCCCGGGGCAGCTTCTCTGGCACGAAGCCTATGTCGATGTCCAGGAACCCCGGCTCGAATCGGTCATCGCGGCACTGCCCGAAGGCGAGCCGGCAGTGGTCCTGCCATTGCTGGTCTCAGACGGGGTGCATACGACCGACGATATTGCGCAGGCTGTCGCTTCACGCCCCGGCACCTTAGCCGCACCGCCGTTGGGCCCGCTGCCAGAACTGGCCCAAGTTCTGGCGCAACGTGCCGCCGGGCACCTGGAGAAAGACACGCTGGTCATCGTGGCCGCCGCGGGCACACGATTGGAAGTCGGCCAAAACCAGGTCGAGAACCTGGCCGAGCAGGTCGCGGGCCTGCTGGAACGCGAAGTGCTGGTGGGATACTGCGCGGGCGCGCAACCGCGGATCGCTGAGCTCGTGGGCGGCGCGGCCGGTCGTCCGGTGCTGGTGCTCAGCGCGTTGCTCGCCGACGGATACTTCCAGCAGAAGCTGGCTAGCACAGGCGCCGACGTGGTGACAAGCCCACTGCTGCCTGACGTCATGATCACTCAATGTTTCCTTGTGCGACTGCAAAAAGCCCTTCAAGAAGGGCTTTTCATGTCTCCAGATGACGAACTCCTAACCCGTTAGTCAACGCGTAGCCATGTGACATCAGCAGGTTGCTGACCCCCTGGGGGCAGTTTCTAGGCTGATGGGCATGACGCAGACAACCACACCAGTTCGCCCCAAAAGAGCGGCCAAGCCCAACGGCCAATGGAAGGTCGATGGCACTACGCCGCTGAACGCCAACGAGGAAATGAAGGCCGCCGACAACGGCCTGAACGTGCGCCAGCGGATCGAAGAGATCTACTCCGTGCAGGGCTTCGACTCCATCGACCCGGATGACCTGCACGGGCGTTTTCGCTGGTGGGGCCTGTACACCCAGCGTGCCCAGGGCATTCCCGGCGGCAAGACCGCCACGCTGAGCCCTGAAGAGCTCGAGGACCGCTACTTCATGCTTCGCGTGCGCATCGACGGCGGGGCGCTGACCACCGAGCAGCTGCGCGTCATCGGCCAGATCTCCAAGGACTTCGCCCGCGACACGGCAGACCTCACCGACCGCCAGAACGTGCAGCTGCACTGGGTGGACGTCGTCGATGTTCCAGAAATCTGGCGCCGCCTCGAAAACGTGGGGCTGCACACCACCGAAGCCTGCGGCGATGTCCCGCGCGTCATCCTCGGTTCCCCGGTAGCTGGGATCGCCAAGGACGAGATCATCGATCCCACCCCGGTGATTGCCGAGATTTCCCGCCGCTACATTGGCAATCCGGAGTTCTCCAATCTTCCGCGCAAGTACAAGACCGCGATCACCGGCCACCCCAGCCAGGACGTGGTCCACGAAATCAACGACTTCGCCCTGATCGCGGCCATCCACCCGGAACTCGGCCCAGGCTACGACCTGTGGGTCGGCGGGGGACTGTCGGCCAACCCGCGGCTCGGCGAGCGCCTTGGCGCCTTCGTCTCCGAGGAACAGGCCGCCGACGTATGGGAGGGCGTCACCTCGATCTTCCGCGATTACGGGTACCGCCGGCTGCGCAACCGCGCCCGCCTGAAGTTCCTGCTGGCCGACTGGGGCACCGAGAAGTTCCGCCAGGTGCTGCAGGACGAGTACCTGGGCTACGCGCTGCCTGATTGCGAACTGCCGGCCCAGCCCACCTCGGCAGGTGACCACAGCGGCGTGCACGAGCAGAAAGACGGCCGCTTCTACATCGGCCTGACCGCCCCGGCAGGACGCGTCTCGGGCAGCACGCTCGTGGCACTCGCCGACCTGGTCGAGGCGCACGGCTCCACCAGGCTGCGGACCACGCCGCACCAGAAGATCCTTGCGCTGGATATCGCCGAGGAGCAGGTCAAGGAATTTGTCGGCGCAGCGCGCGCCCTCGGGCTGGAAGCATATCCTGGACTGCTCAAGCGGTCGGCTATTGCCTGCACCGGCATCGAATTCTGCAAGCTGGCCATCGTGGATACCAAGGACACCATGATCGACGCGGTAGCGAAGATCGAGGAACGCCTGGCCGATCACCAGGGGAAGCTGCCCCGGGCGTTGGCGCTGCACGTCAACGGCTGCCCGAATTCCTGCGCCCGCATCCAGACCGCAGACCTCGGGTTCAAGGGGCAACTGATCACCAATGAGGCCGGCGAGCAGGTGCCAGGTTTCCAGGTTCACCTGGGCGGCACCCTGGCCGGCCGGGAAAACGGCGAAGCGACCATGGGCCGTACCGTGCGCGGCTTGAAGGTGGCTGCCGATGAATTGCCCGACTACGTTGAGCGGGTTGTGAAGAACTATTCGGCCTCCGCGGACGACGGCGAATCCTTCGCGGCCTGGGCCCACCGAGCTGAAGAGGACGAACTGAAATGAGCGAGCAGAACCCCGTGCGAACCCGCAGCGAAGCCGAACTGCGGCGGATCGCCAAGCTCGGCGCCGATGAGCTGGGCTGGGAGGCCACGGCCGAGCAGGTCGTCGCCTTCGCCGCCGAGCACCTGGGCGCCGATGAGGTGGCGGTGGCCTGCTCGATGGCCGACGCAGTGCTGCCGCACCTGGTCGCCGCGCAGCTGCCGAAGGTCGATGTGCTGTTCCTGGAGACCGGATACCACTTTGCCGAAACCCATGTCACGCGCGACGAGGTCGCCTGCACCCTGGACGTGAACGTCGTGGATGTGCTGCCTGAGCTGAGCGTTGCCGAACAGGATGAGAAGTTCGGCAAGGACCTGTTTTCCCGGGATCCGGCCGCCTGCTGCCAGCTGCGCAAGATGGACCCGCTGGCTCGTTCGCTGTCCGGATACAGCGCATGGTTCACCGGGGTGCGCCGCGACGAGGCGCCGACCCGCAGCAGCACCCCGCTGGTCGTTTTCGATGAGAAGCACGGACTGGTCAAGTTCAATCCGGTCGCCCCCTGGAATTTCGACCAGCTGATCGGCTACGCCACCGAGCACCAGGTGCCGGTGAACCTGCTGCTGTCCAACGGCTACCCATCCATCGGTTGCCAGCCGTGCACCCGCCCGGTTGCCGAGGGCGAAGACCCCCGGGCCGGCCGCTGGGCCGGCTTGAGCAAGACCGAATGCGGAATCCACGTCTAAAGGAGAGCGAATCATGACCATTACCGCTAACGCCCCGACCGGCACCCAGCGCAGCGTCCTGGACGCCCTGGAAGCCGAATCCATCCACATCATCCGCGAAGTGCTCGCAGAGTTCGACAAGCCCGGGCTGCTGTTCTCCGGCGGCAAGGACTCGGTCGTGGTGCTGCACCTGCTGGCCAAGGCCGTCTACCCCAGCCGCGTCCCCATCCCCGTGGTGCACATTGACACCGGCCACAACTTCGCCGAAGTCCTGAACTTCCGGGACGCAGTGGTGGAAAAGTACGGCCTGAACCTGGTGGTCGGCTCCGTGCAGGACTACATCGACCGCGGGGAGCTTGCCGAGCTGCCCGACGGCACCCGCAACCGGCTGCAGACCCGGGTGCTGCTGGACACCATTGAGGCCAACGGCTTCGACGCGGTGTTCGGCGGGGCCCGCCGCGATGAGGACAAGGCCCGCGCCAAGGAGCGCATCCTGTCGCTGCGCGACGAGTTCGGCGTCTGGGATCCGCGCAACCAGCGCCCGGAAATTTGGAACCTGTACAACGGCCGGCATGAGCCGGGCTGGCATGTGCGCGCCTTCCCGATTTCCAATTGGACCGAACGGGACATCTGGGCGTACATCCAGCGGGAGAACATCGAGCTGCCGCCGATCTACTTCGCGCACTGCCGCCAGGTGTTCGAACGCGACGGCATGTGGCGGGCGCTGACCCCCGTCAGCCAGCCCACCGCTGATGAGCCGGTGGTGATCAAGCAGGTGCGCTACCGCACCGTGGGCGATGCCAGCTGCACAGGCGCGGTGCTCTCCGCCGCCGACACCGTGGCGAAGGTGCTGGACGAGCTGGCCGTCGCCACCATCACCGAACGCGGTGCAACCCGCGCCGATGACCGAATTTCCGCCGCGGGCATGGAAGACCGCAAAACCGAAGGGTACTTCTAAGATGACCACCACACTTTTGCGCATCGCCACCGCCGGCTCGGTGGATGACGGGAAATCCACCCTTGTCGGCCGCCTGCTCCACGACGCCAAGGCCATCCTCGCCGACTCGCTGGACGACCTGGCGCGCACCAGCGCCAAACGCGGCTTCGGCGGGGCGGCCGGAACCCTGGACCTGGCGCTGGTCACCGACGGGCTGCGCGCCGAACGCGAGCAGGGCATCACCATCGATGTGGCCTACCGCTACTTCTCCACCGGCAAGCGCTCCTTCATCCTGGCCGATTGCCCCGGGCACGTGCAGTACACCCGCAACACTGTCACCGGCGCCTCCACCGCCGATGCGGCCATCGTGCTGGTCGACGCGCGGCACGGGGTGCTGGAGCAGACCCGCCGCCACCTGGGCGTGCTCGCGCTGCTGCGGGTGCCCCAGCTGGTCATTGCGGTGAACAAGATGGACCTGATCGACTGGGACGAGGAGGCCTTCAGCAAGATCGAGGCAGAAGTGCTGGCGCTCGCCGGGCAGCTGGGTGTGCCAGCCACCACCGTCATCCCGGTCTCCGCCCTGCAGGGGGACAATGTCGTCGAGCCTTCGGCCAGCGCCGACTGGTATGCCGGCCCGACCCTGCTCGGCCTGCTCGAAGACCTGGAGCCGGCGGCGCCCAGGGGTACCGCCCGCCTGGATGTCCAGTACGTGCTGCGCCCGCAAGGGGCGCTGGCACCTGGGCTGGACCCGGAAGCGTTCCGCGACTACCGCGGCTACGCGGGAACCCTGGTGGATGGCACCCTGAGCGTGGGAGACCAGGTACAGGTGCTGTCCAACGGGCAACCGCTGGGCACCCGCATCAAGGCCATCAGCACGCCAGCCGGCAGCACCGCCCAGGCGCAGCCCGGCGACGCGATTGCCGTGGAACTGGAGGACGAGTTGGACATTGCGCGTGGCGACACGCTGGTAGCCGGCGAGCTGCCCGAAGCCCAGCGGGAGTTCCAGGCAAATATCTGCGTGCTGGATCCAGTGCATCTGGGCAAGGGCCAGCGGGTGCTGATCAAGCACGGCACCAAGGTCGCCGCCGCGAAGCTCGCCGGCATCAACTACGTCATTGACATCGCCGACTACTCGCAGCTGCCAGCCGACAGCCTCGGCCTCAACGATCTGGGACGGATCACCTTGCGCAGCTCGGCCGCGGTAGCCATCGAGCAGTACGGCACCTCGCGCACCGGCGGCAGCTTCCTGCTGATCGACCCCGCCACCGGCCGCACGCTGGCGGCCGGGATCATCGAGGCCGAGCATGCAGCGGCCTGATCCTGGCACCCGGATCAGCCACGGGGCACGAATCCGCCTGGCAGCAGCCAGTCCGGCGACCGGGTTCCGCGGGAGGATCGCCGGCCTGGCCGGGGTTGCTGCGCTCGCCGCGCTGGCGGTGCTCACCACCGTGGTGCCCGGACCAGGCCAGGCCCCGGCGCATGCGGCGGACCTCGGCCCGGCGGCAGAGCTCAAGCTGGGCTATTTCGCCAACCTGACCCACGCCCCGGCCCTGATTTCCACGGGCCAGGGCTTGCTTGCAGACCAGCTTGAGGCTGATGGCACCAGCCTGGAAACCCAGTTGTTCAATGCCGGCCCAGCAGCGATCGAGGCCCTGAACTCCGGTGCCATCGATGCGGCCTACCTGGGCCCCAGCCCGGCGCTGAACAGCTACCTGGCCAGCGGGGGAACGTCCCTGAAAATCGTCGCCGGCGCCTCATCCGGCGGTGCAAGCCTGGTCGTGTCCCCGGATATTTCCGAGCCCGGCCAATTGGTTGGCACCGAGCTGGCCACCCCGCAATTCGGCGGAACCCAAGACGTGGCGCTGCGCCATTATCTGGCCGAGCACGGGCTGGATCAGCAAGCCACGGTGACGCCCAGCTCCAATGCCACCCTCACCCAGCTGTTCGGGCGGGGCGCCATTGACGGGGCGTGGGTTCCCGAGCCCTACGCCTCCTTGCTGGTGGAGAACTACGGGGGTCATCGATTAGTGGACGAATCCACGTTGTGGGAGAACGGGAAATTCCCTACGACCGTTCTGGTCGTCTCCCAGGACTACCTCACCGAGCATCCGCGAACCGTGGAAAAGCTCGTGGCCGCGAACTCCGAAGCCATTGGATGGCTGAACTCGGCAGATCAGCAGTACAAGGCCGCGTCAGTCCAGGAGGCCCTGGCCGCAGCGAACGGCAGCTCCTTCGATGAGACGGTCATTGCCGCTGCACTGGAAGAAGTTTCCTTCGACGAGGACCCGCTGGCCGATACCTACCAGACGCTGATCGACCATGCGGCGCAGGTTGGCATCGGGCAGACCGGTTCGGTTGACGGCTTGGTGGACACCCGTTTCCTTGCAACGCAGGAGCACTGATGGGCGTATTGATCAATGAAGTCTCGCTGAGCTATCCGGGCACCGGGCTGGTGATCGACCGGCTGAGTACTGAGATCGACGACGGCGAATTCATCGCGGTGCTGGGTGCCTCGGGATGCGGGAAGTCATCGTTGCTGAACATGATCGCCGGGCTGCTGGCCCCAAGCTCCGGCTGGTTGGAAGTCCCGCACGACGGGGCGGCATTCATGTTCCAGGATTCCAATCTGCTTCCGTGGCTGACCGCCGGGCAGAACGTGGATTTGGCGCTCAAGCTCGCCGGCTATCCGGCGGCCCAGCGGACCGCGCGCACCACCGAACTGCTGCAGCTGGTCCAGCTGGGGCACGCCATCGGGAAGAAGCCTCATGAGCTCTCCGGCGGCATGCGGCAGCGCGTCGCCCTAGCCAGGGCTCTGGCGCAGGACCGCCAGGTCTTGCTGATGGACGAGCCGTTCGCCGCGTTGGACGCGATCACCCGGGACATGCTCCATGAGCAGCTGCGCGCCCTGTGGGAGCAAACCGGCAAGACGATCATCTTCGTCACCCACAACGTCCGCGAGGCGATCCGGCTTGCCGGCAGGATCCTGGTGCTTTCCTCGCACCCCGGCAGGATCCTGGAAACCCGTCAGATCACCGATCACCTGCGCAACGATCCGGCGCAATCAGCCGCGCTGGCCAACGAACTGACCGCAATACTGCGAAAGGAGCAGCGAAAGCATGAGCTCACTGACACAAGCGCCGGCTAAGGCCGCAACGCCGGCACAGGCGAAGAAGCGCACCCGCAGCAAGCTTGATGCCGTCGTCGCTCCGATTCTTACCGTCCTGGTGCTGCTCAGCCTGTGGCAAATTGCCTCGTGGGCCAGCCCCTTGCGCGAAGACCTGTTCCCCGGACCGGTCGCCGTGGCCGGCAGGCTGCCTCAGCTGCTGGCCGACGGTTCACTGGTCCAGGCCGTAGGCACCTCGCTGTTCCGCGCCGTGAGCGGATTCGGGATCGCGGTGCTGATTGCGACTCCGCTGGCGCTCTTGCTGGCCCACCAGCCGCTCTTGCGCCAAGGGGTTGGACCGCTGGTGTCGGCCATGCAGGTCCTGCCGTCCATTGCCTGGGTGCCAGCGGCGATCATCCTCTTCGGGCTCTCCGATGCGACGATCTACACGGTCTTGCTGCTGGGCGCGATCCCGTCGATCATCAACGGCCTGCTCTCGGGAATCGACATGATCCCGACACAGTACAAGGCGCTATCCAAGGTGCTCGGCGCCTCCAGGCGCGAACACATCCTGTACATCGAACTGCCCGCGGCTTTGCCCGGTTACGTGGCCGGCCTGCGCCAAGGCTGGGCTTTCGCCTGGCGCTCCTTGATGGCGGCCGAACTGATCGCGGTCGGCGGCTCGCTGGCCTTGGGCGTAGGCTCGCTGCTCCAGCGCGGCCGGGACCTCGCCGACCTGCCACTGGTGATGTTGGTCATATTGACCATCTTGCTGGTTGGCGTACTTATCGAACTTCTATTCTTCGCCCCGATCGAACGCAAGCTGATGGCCGATCGAGGAATGACCCGGACTGGAGAGAACAATGGCTGATGGCCGCATCACACTGATTGGCGGTGGGCCGGGGGATCCCGAGCTGATCACCGTCGCCGGATACAAGGCCTTGATGGCCGCAGACGTCGTCCTGGCCGACAAGCTGGGCCCCACCGCGCTGCTGGCCGAGCTGCCTGAGGACGTGCTGGTTATCGATGTGGGCAAGTCGCCTGGATGCCACGTCAAAACCCAGGATGAAACCAATGAATTACTGGTCAGATACGCTTTGGAAGGCAAGCGGGTGGTCCGCCTGAAGGGCGGCGATCCGTTCGTGCTGGGCCGCGGCGGCGAGGAAATGCTCTACGCCGCGGAATATGGCATTCCTGTACGCGTGATTCCAGGCATTACCAGTGCCGTCTCGGTGCCCATGGCTGCCGGCATTCCCGTCACCCATCGGGGCATTGCTGCCGGGTTCACCGTGGTCAGCGGGCACGGGGAACTTGCTGATGTGCCGATCCGGTCCGATCACACCTTGGCGGTGCTGATGGGAGTATCGAATTTGCCGCAAATTGTTGAGACATTGCTTACCCGTGGTTTACCGTCGAGTACCCCAATTGCGATAGTTGAGCGAGGTTACTCACAGACGCAGCGCACAACTATCGGTACGCTAGAAGGGATTGTAAAGCGCGCCCGCAAGGCCGCAGTGGCGAATCCGGCCGTTATCGTTATAGGTGACGTCGTTCGGCTAGCCCCGGAAGCCTCCGACCAACTGGTAGACCTCCTGCCGCTAGTGAATGCCGAAGCCACCGCGCCGGCCTCATTCGTTGACTAAGAAAGAGAAGTTGTTTGATGAGTGAAATTACCGTCCCTGAGCACCTCACTTCCCGGGCGCTGCGTGTTGCCATCGTTGGTGCCGGTCCAGCTGGCATCTACGCCGCCGACCTGCTGAGCAAGAGCCAGCCAGTCGCCTCCGGCGAACTGAAGCTGCACGTTGACCTCTTCGACGAGCTGCCGACTCCCTTCGGATTGATCCGCTACGGCGTTTCGCCTGACCACCCACGCATCAAGGGCATCATCAATGCCCTGCACAAGGTGCTCGACAACGACTGGATCGACTTCTACGGCAACGTCGGCCTGGGTCGGGACATCTCGCTGGAGGACCTGCGCACCCGCTACGATGCAGTGATCATCTCGACCGGCGCCCAGAAGGACGCCGACCTGAATATTCCGGGCATCGATCTTGACGGCTCCTTCGGCGGCGCCGACTTCGTTTCCTGGTACGACGCGCACCCGGATGCCGACAAGAACTGGGACCTCTCGGCCAAGGAAGTTGCCGTCATCGGCAACGGCAACGTCGCCTTGGACGTCGCCCGCATTCTCTCAAAGCACGCTGACCAGCTGCTGGAAACCGAAATCCCGGAGCACATCTACGAGCAGCTGAACGACTCGGCCGTCGCCGACGTGCACGTCTTCGGCCGCCGCGGTCCGGCACAGGTCAAGTTCACCCCGCTGGAACTGCGCGAACTCTCGCACTCCAAGGACGTGGACATCGTGCTGTACCCGGAGGACTTCGAATTCGACAAGGCCTCGGACGAAGCCATGAAGACCAACAACCAGACCAAGACCATGGTCTCCACGCTGACCAACTGGCTGATCGAGCAGGAAGAACGCGAAGAAGCTCCAAGCGCCTCGCGTCGCCTGCACCTGCACTTCCTGCAGTCCCCGGTCGAGGTTCTGGGTGAGGATGGCAAGGTTTCCGGTCTGAAGGTTGAGCGCAACGAGCTTGACGGCAATGGTGGCGCACGCGGTACCGGTGAATTCATCGAGTACCCGCTGCAGGCCATCTACCGCGCAGTCGGCTACTTCGGCTCGGCGGTCAATGACATTGAATACGACGGTGCCAAGGGCGTGCTGCCAAACGCCGAAGGCCGTGTGCTGGATGCTTCGGGCAATCACGTTCCTGGCCTGTACGCCACCGGCTGGATCAAGCGCGGCCCTATCGGCCTGATTGGCCACACCAAGGGCGACGCCTTGGAGACGATCACCCACCTGCTTGAAGATCTCACCAAGCTGGCACAGCCGGATTCTTCCCAGAAGATCGCCGAGCTGCTGGAAAGCCGCGGCGTGAACTTCTCCAACTGGGAGGGCTGGAAGAACCTGGATGCCCACGAGAAGGAGCTGGGTGCTGCGGCCGGCACCGTTTCGACCCGTTTCGGCGAGATCACCCGCGACCGCATCAAGGTTGTTGAGCGCGAAGCAATGATGGAATTCTCTTCGGCAAAAAAATTGGTTGAGAGCCTGTAAGTTTCACCCCGGGCTCTAGCACGCAATGGGCAGGGTCCCTCGGCAAATCTGCTGAGGGACCCTGCCCATTGGTGTTTTCAGCCCGCAACTTCTTCGACTTGCTACCGGCCGAATCAGTATCAGCTGCCATGAGCAGCGCTGCTGCCAGGGCTACCGCGCGATGCTCAGACCCGCCCTGCCAGCCAGTTCACCGGCCAGCCGGGAACGGCAAATCGACGACGGGCCGATTGCCTAGCCCTCGACTGCCCGCTTCCGTGCGGCCTTCTGTTGATCACCGGCGCCGACACTGCGGCGGAGCATGATGAATAGCAGGATCATGCCTGCAGTGATCGACATGTGTCCAAGGCCCGCGATGCCGGAGACCATCTTGGAGGACTCGATGCCCAGCACGGTCATGATGCCGTGGGTGAGCTGCATGCCCGCAGTGAGGAGCACGCCCGCGTTGTAGGTTCCCATGAACCATGCGAAGAGCTTGCGATGCTGGCTCAGGCCGAAGGCCTTCTCCAACATGAGCACCAGCAGCAAGATGATGAAGCCGAGGACGAGCAGATGGGTATGGACTACCGATAGCTGGGTCCACGCTCCCTCCGGGAAACCGTTCATCTTGGTGAATTCGCGGTAGAAGAGGCCTGAGGCGACTCCGAGGATCATGTAGGTGAAGGAGAAATTGACGAGCTTACGCATTGATGTTGCTTTCTTTCTGAGTGATTGGTTCTGCAGATGCTTCCGCAGGGGAGGAAACGTGGCCGAAGACCGGGCGCTTGGCCGAACCCAGGACCGCGAACAGCGCGGGCAGCAGCAGGGTTCGAACAACGAATGTGTCCAGCAGGACGCCGAGTCCGACGATCAGGCCGAGCTGGCCCAGGACGGTCAGCGGCAAGGTCGCCAGGGCGGCGAATACTCCGGCGAGCACGAGCCCGGCACTGGTGATGACCGATCCGGTGCGGCTTGCCGCCAAGGCAACTGCTTCATGCAGTTCCAGCGCCTGTGCATCCTGGCGCACGCGCTGGGTCAGGAAGATCGTGTAGTCCACGCCGAGCGCTACCAGGAAGACGAAGGCCAACAGCGGCACTTGGACATCCAGCGCGTCAGCCTCGAAGACGACTGAGGAAACCAGCGAACCCAATCCGACAGCAGCTGCAGCACTGAGCAGGTTCACCACTCCCAGAGCCAGGGCAGTGCGCCATGAACGGGTGAGCCAGCCGAGCATCACGAAGCAGATCATCATGATCAGCGGCGCAATCACGTAGAGGTCTCGCAGGTGCATTTGATGCGAATCCAGTTGTTCTGCGCTCTGTCCGCCAATCAGCACCTTGCCGTCGCCTCCACGGGCTGCGACATCACGCAGCTGCTGAACAAGATCCTGGGCCTTCGCCGAGTTGGGATCAACGTCGGGAATCACCGAGAACTCCTGCCACGCGGTAGTGCCGAGCTGGCTTGCCTCGCCGACGCGTTTCACGTTCTCAAGGCGAGCGAATTCATCTCGCAATGGGCCAGTCCCTGCACCCTGTGCCAAGACGGTGACCGGCTGGGTTTCCCCGGCGGGGAAATGCTCTGCCAGCAGGTCCATGGCGCTGGAGGATTCAGTTGCCGTGCGGAATTGCTGGGTTTGATCCAGACCGATACGCGTACCGGTGAGTGCTCCGGCAAGCACCAGAAGCAATAGTGCCATCGCGGTGAGGTTCAGTCCCGGACGGTTCATCACGGAGCGAGCTGCACGGCCGAAGAAATTCTCCGTCTTGGCTTCCTGTCCTGGACGGGGAATCAATGGCCAGAAGGCGTTGCGGCCGCACATGGCCAGGATCGGGGGTAAGAGGAACAGCGCGAAGATCGCCGCGATCAGCAAGCCGACGGCGCAAACGATACCCAATCCGCGCGTATCGTCCATGACTGCCAGACCCAGGGTGAGCAGAGCCAAAACCACGGTCAGGTTTGAAGTGAGAATGGCCTCGAAGCTGGATGCCCAGGCTTTGGCCAGCGCTTGACGGTGATCAGCATGCTTATGCAACTCATCGCGGTACCTGGAGATCAGCAGCAGGGCGTAGTTGGTGCCTGCGCCGAAGACCAGGACGCTGAGCACGCCGGAATCGAAGTGCAGGTCGAAGGCATTGCCCAGCAGGTTGGCCACCAGAGAGGCGCTGCGGTCGGCGATGGCAACGACCGCCAACGGGATCAGCCAGAGCACCGGCGATCGGTAGGTCAAGATCAGCAGGACAGCCACGATTCCTACGGTGACTGCCAACAGGGTGAAGTCGGCGCCGGCAAATGCATTGGTGACATCGACTGCAAAGGCGGTAGGCCCGGTGACCTGAAGCTGCAAATCTGCTGATGGATGATCCTGGATCCAGCCTCGAATCGACTTGAGCGTTTCTCGGTCGGCCGCATCGGACACGGTATTCCAGGAGAGCGGAACCATGGCTGCCTGCTGATCCTCGCTGGCCATGGTGCGGCCAGCGGTGACGTTCGCTGCGTGACCCAAGGCGTCTGCCTGGCGATCAATCATTGCGCGGTCGTTGTTGCTGAGCGAATGGCCATTTTCACGGCTGGCCACCAGCAGGGCCGTGGTTTCGGACTCGTTGGAGTTCGCAGCGATGATCTGGGCGACCTTGGCCGAATCCGAATCGCCCACCAGCGAGCTCGCTGACCGGGCCGGAGCCTGGATGCTGCTCAGTGCGCCAAAGAGGACGAGAACTGCTGCGAAGATGCCGACGGCCCACAGGCGAGCGCCGCGCCGGCTGGTCAGCGAATCGCCGACTCGGGAAATAACTGGAACTTTCATAGTTCCAGTTAATGAGTTTTTGCAGTCCAATCCATCGTGGAAAAGGGCGAATAAAAGTTCAACCGAAAGGTTGAGACGGTACTCGGCGTGTCTTGCGAATACCGGTAGAACCTAGAGCAAACCGTGGTCTTTCGCCTTGTTGATGGCATCGGTACGGCTGGAAGCTTGAAGCTTGTCGAAGATATGCACCAGATGGGTCTTCACCGTTGCTTCGGAAACGAACAATGCCTTGGCTATCTGCTTGTTTCCGGCACCGGTAGCCAGTTGGGCCAGCACGTCTTTCTCGCGTGCAGTCAGCTCGATCTTTGGCCGCCGCATGCCCTGGACAACCCGCAGGGTCATCTCTGGGGCCAGCACCATCTGGCCGGCCGCTGCTTGGCGAATGGAATCCACGATGGTTTGCGCACTGACGTCCTTGAGCAGATAGCCGGCGGCTCCGGCTTCGATGCAGGCCAAGATTTCCGAGTCCTTGTCGAACGTGGTCAGGATCAACACGTGGGGAGGCTTGGATAGCTTGCGGATGGCTGCCGTGGTCTGCGCGCCGTTCATCCCGGCACCGAGGCGCAGATCGCACAGCACTACATCAACCGGGTTGTCCTTGACGAACGCTAGCGCTTCCTCGCCGCTGGATGCCTCGCCGATCACTGCGATGTCTTCGAAGTTCTCAAAAAGCGCCCGCAACCCGGTGCGAACGATGGGATGGTCATCGACCAAGAGGATGCGGATCACGATTTGTCCTTTGCGGCGTTGATCGGAAGATGAGCGCACAGTGCTGTGCCTTCGCCTGGGGAGCTTTCGATGTCCAGTCCGCCGCCGAGCTCCCGGAGCCGCTGGTTCATGGCTTTCAGGCCGAACCCGCCAGCCTCGGTGCTGGTTTGCGCAGGACCGGAATTCGGCGTGAACCCAACACCGTCATCCACGATATCCAGGCGGACTTCGTCGCCACTGCTGCTCAAGCTGATAGCAACGATGGAAGAGTGTGCATGGCGAAGGACGTTAGAGAGCGCCGACTGCGCGGTGCGCAGCAAGGCAATCTGCACGCTGGGCTCCAGGGCGGGCAAACCCGGCTCGATGTCCAGCCGGGTGCTGACGTTCGAATCAGCTTCGAAATTCTCCAGTATCCGGTTCAATGCGCCGGCCAGTGCCTGCGAATCCAGTTCGGCGGGTGCGAGCGCGGCGATAATGCGGCGCAAATCGGTCAGCGCCTGTCCGGAAAGCTCATCAATGCGAACCAGTGCTTTCTCGGCTGCGTCCGGTTCCTTGGAGGCCTCTGCTGCCTTGGCATGCAGGCCGATGGAGGACAGCTGCTGTGCGACGGTGTCATGGATTTCGCGGGCCAGACGCGTGCGTTCCGTGGCGATGCCCGCCTCGTGCTGAGACCTCGCAAGTTCCTCTTGGAGGTCGGCCATTTCATGCTGGGCGCGGACCAGGGAATTCACGAGCGAGGTGCGCACTTGGGCATCGCGTTCCATCTGCAGGTAACCGCGGGAAATGCCCCAGGCGAACAAGCCCCCGACTAATGGACCGGCTATGGCCGCAATGCTCAGTTGCCCATGGTGCAGATACGGAGCAAGCAGCGTAAAGGCGTAGACGACCACCGACCACAAGATTGAGGGAAGGAACGGCAGCTGGTGGCCCAATAGCAGCCACAGGCTGAAGGCGAGCCACATGAATTCGGCCGAAACGAAGAGGCTTGCTATCCAGATCCCGAGCAGGAGCGCCAGCCACCATGCGCGCACCGCGAAGACGCCAGCCTTGGACTGGGCAGTGAAGCCTGCGCTGTACCAGCCAGCGAAAAGCACTGAGACGAGGATGGCAGGCAACGCGGCATCCTGAGTTGCTAGCTGACGCAGCAGCGCAATGGCAAGGAGAATCGCCGTGACCAGATGCTGGCCCCAACGCAGCACGCTTGGTGAGGCGAAGGCGTGCTGTTGATTCCGGGTTTCCAACCGTTGTGGTTCGGCAGTGCTCATGGAAGCCAGCCTACTAAAGGCTGCCCGATGGTTATTGTTCAGTCAGCATGACCAATTGAGCTGTCGCTCGCGTCATGGCCACGTACCGGCGTACTGCGCCGCGCCGGTTCCGGCCGAAGTTCTCCGGTTGGCAGACGAGAACCAGGTCGAATTCCAGCCCCTTGGCATGTTCAGGAGTCAGCACGCTGACTCGTTCGGAGGCGGGGAAACCCGGCAGCCCAATCACCGCAGCGGTGCCCTCATTATTTTCGGCCAGCCATTGATCCAGAATCTTCTTGAGGTGTGAAGGATGGGCATAGCGTACCGGCGCACCGTCTGCTCGCAGCGATTGCGGCACGTTGGCCTCCGGCATCTCCGGCAGGATCTGCGCTGCTGCGGCTTCCATGATCTGTGCGGTGCTGCGGTAGTTGACCCGCAACCGGGAGATGGAGATGTCGTGAATGCCAATGCTTGCTAGCCGCTGTTCCCATGACGTGCTGAAACCGTCAACGGCCTGGGCCCTGTCGCCGACAATCGTCAGGCTGCCCGACGGGCAACGGCGTTGGATCATTGCCCATTGGGCATCGGTCAGGTCTTGGGCTTCATCGACGACGACATGCGAGAAGGGCCCGTCGAAACTTTCCTTCGCCAACGGGGTCTCCAAGCTATGGCTGAGCAGATGCTCCTGGAGATCGTGGTGCATGAGCTGAGATGCCAGGTCTTCCTTGTCATCAGCCGAGGCCATGAGATCGTCTATGACGTTCGTCCATCGGTTTCGCTCTGCATGGATTCGAGACTGCTCGTCACGATGGCTGGTCTCGCTGTCCTGGTCTCCGATCAGATAGCGGGAATAATCGATCAACGGAATATCTGATGTCGTCCATGCGACTGGACGTGGGGCGGACAGCAACTTCTCGATCTGGTCGTCAGTGAGTTCCGAGCCGCTGTACCGAAGCAATGCGGGCGTCGAATACAAAGCCTTCAGGAGATTCAGCGGATCCAGGATGGGCCAGTATTCATTGAGCAGCGCTCCGAGTGCAGAACTTCGTGCCGCATCGGCGCGAAGTTGCGGTTCAGGGGCATTGCTGCCTGCTAGCTGGGGGAGCAGCAGGTCAACCAGAGCTTCGCGCAATTGGATGCGCGCTTCGTTGTGCGGAGTCTCGGAGTCGATCATGCCCACCGCGTCGCGCCATAGTTGCGCAGTGACCGTGGCTTGGAATTCACCGATATCGAGCACCACCTCGGTGGCGGGCGGCTCTTCAAAGACCTCGACTGCTTTCTTCAGCGCACTCAGCATGGCGGCACTGGATTTAATGCGCTGGACTTCGGGATCTTGTTCGGCAGGGAGATCTTGCCCTATCGAAACTATGTTCGAAAGAGTGGCAATGAGAACATCATCCTCTCCCAAATTCGCTAGGATATCAGAGACATAGGAGGAGTAGGCTTCATGCGGACTCACGACCAGCACCTTGCCTCCTTGGCTGCGCAGGCGCTGATCCGCGTAGAGCAAGTACGCGGCGCGGTGCAGGGCGACGACCGTCTTGCCGGTGCCTGGCCCGCCGTCAACCACCAGTGCTCCGCGCGAGCTGCTGCGGATGATCGCGTCCTGATCGGACTGGATCGTCGAGAGCACGTCCTGCATTTTCGGTGAGCGCTTGCTGCCAAGCGACGCGAGAAACGATGAGTGGTCATCCAGGCGGGTATGGGATTGCAGCTGGGAGGAATCGAATACTTCGTCCCAGTAGTCGGAAATGCGCTGGCGGCGCCAGCGGTAGCGGCGACGCATCGACAGCCCGTAGCTCTCTTCATGCGTGGCAGCGAAGAATGGTTCGGCCGCCGGGGTGCGCCAGTCCACCATCAGCTGCTTGCCTTGGGCATCGCTCAAGCCGGCTCGTCCGATGTAGAGGCGCTCGCCGGTCTGGGCGAATTGCATGTACCCCAAGCAGGCGTATGGTCCCATGAGGTCCAGCTGGCGCAGCCGCTGAGCCAGTTCGTTCAGCTCGACATCGCGCTGCAGGGATTGCTGGAGGGTGCCGGCCCGGTCCTTGCCGCGTGCAGCGATGCGCTCAACCGCTTCGGAGCGGAGCTGCTTGATGCGCGCGGCGATCTCTTCCAGCCGTTGCTGGTCCTGCTCGATGTCTTTCGCGAGTTCGGGTGTGGCATGTTCGTGGATGGAATCGAAGTAGCTGGTGTTAGAAGTTGCAGCAGGCACGCAGGCTCCCTGATCTGGATGGTTCTCGTGGGGAAGGTATCGATTATGGGCCATGGGTGGGGCCTTGCGGCAAGGCCCCCTCAACGCGCTATCCTGAAAATGCAGGCAACGGAGATTTCCTTGCATCAGCCCCTTTCCTCGGTGCTTGGGCCACAAGGCTGTGAGCCTGAACTCATTGCCATCTTGGGTGATCTGGGAATTTTCACCACGCGCATCACGCGGTACGATATAAGGACTGCGACTTCGATCCGGCTATCACCGGTGAGTCTTCGGAAGAACAGCGAACCTCGGGTTTGCCCAGTAGAACCGAACGGGACCAGCCCGTCACAGCTGATGATAAGTGGTTCTCCGCGATTTAGGCGGGGGATAAGCGGGGTGGTACCGCGGCATTATCGCCGTCCTCGTAGGCAAGGATTTATCGACCCTACGCTTGAAGGACGGCCCATTCGATGAGCTTCTACCCGAAGGTCACTACAGACCCAACCGGTTCGACCCCGGCTTCACCGCGATTCCCAGAACTTGAGAAGCGCGTCCTCGAATACTGGAAGAACGACAACACGTTCCAGGCCTCCATCGACCAGCGCGAAGGCGAAGAGTTCGTCTTCTACGACGGCCCTCCCTTCGCCAACGGCCTGCCGCACTACGGCCACCTGCTCACCGGCTATGTCAAGGATCTCGTCGCCCGCTACCAGACCCAGCGCGGCAAGCGCGTCGAGCGCCGCTTCGGCTGGGACACCCACGGGCTGCCCGCCGAGCTGGAAGCCATGAAGCAGCTGGGCATGACCGACAAGAAGCAGATCGAAGCCATGGGCATCGACAAGTTCAACGACGCCTGCCGCACCTCGGTGATGAAGTACGCCGACGAGTGGAAAGAGTACGTGAACCGCCAGGCTCGCTGGGTCGACTTCGAAAACGACTACAAGACCCTGAACGTCGAGTTCATGGAATCGGTCATCTGGGCCTTCAAGCAGCTGTCCGACAAGGGCCTGACCTACCAGGGCTTCCGTGTGCTCCCGTATTGCTGGAAGGACGAGACGCCGCTGTCCAACCACGAGCTGCGCATGGACGACGACGTCTACAAGAACCGCCAGGACCAGACCGTCACCGTCGGCTTCACCATCCTTGCCGGTGAGACCGAAGCATCCAAGGCCCTGGCCGGCGTGCAGGCCCTGGCCTGGACCACCACCCCGTGGACCCTGCCGACCAACGAGGCGCTGGCCGTGCACCCGGACATCGAGTACGTCGTTCTCCCAGCCGGCGAAGCTGGCGTGAAGGCCTCTGCCGCCGCCGGCCCATTCCTGCTGGCCCGCGACCTGCTCGGCTCCTACGCCAAGGACCTGGGCTACAAGGACGCCAAGGAAGCCGCCGCCGCGATCACCGCCAGCTACACCGGGGCCGACCTGGCCGGCGTGCGCTACGCCCCGCTGTGGGACACCTACACCGACACCGAGAAGTACGGCACCGAAAACGCCTGGCAGATTCTCACCGCCGACTATGTCACCGTGGCCGACGGCACCGGCATCGTGCACCAGGCTCCGGCCTACGGCGAGGATGACCAGAAGGTCTGCGAAGAGCACGGCATCCCGGTGATCCTCTCGGTGGACGAGGGCGCCAAGTTCCTGCCGGTCTTCGCCGGCGGGCCGCTGGCCGACATCGTCGGCGTGCAGGTCTTCGATGCGAACAAGACCATCACCAATGTGCTCAAGGACGAGGCCAAGCTGGTCAAGCAGGCTTCCTACGAGCACTCCTACCCGCATTGCTGGCGCTGCCGCACCCCGCTGATCTACCGCGCGATCTCCTCGTGGTACGTCGAGGTTTCCAAGTTCAAGGACCGCATGGTCGAGCTGAACGAGCAGATCAACTGGATCCCGGGCAACGTGAAGCACGGCCAGTTCGGCAAGTGGCTGGAAAACGCCCGCGACTGGTCGATCTCGCGCAACCGCTACTGGGGTTCGCCGATCCCGGTCTGGGAATGCTCGGGCGCCGAGTGCACCCACCGCGAGGTCTTCGGGTCGCTGGCCGAGCTGAAGGACTTCTTCGGCCGCCTGCCGGTGAACCACGACGGCCAGCCGGATCTGCATCGCCCGTTCATCGACGAGCTGACCCGCGCCCACGAAGGCTGTGCCGAAGGCGGCACGCTGACCCGCGTGGAAGACGTGCTCGACGTCTGGTTTGACTCCGGCTCGATGCCCTACGCCCAGGTGCACTACCCGTTCGACAACCAGGAATGGTTCGATTCCGGCCACCACCCGGCGGACTTCATCGTCGAGTACATCGGCCAGACCCGTGGCTGGTTCTACACCATGCACGTGCTGTCCACCGCGCTGTTCGACCGCCCGGCCTACACCAACGTGATCTCCCACGGCATCGTGCTGGGCTCGGACGGGCAGAAGATGTCCAAGTCGCTGCGCAACTACCCGGATGTCACCGAGGTCCTTGACCGCGACGGCTCGGATGCGATGCGCTGGTTCCTGATGGCTAGCCCGATCCTGCGCGGCGGCAACCTGGTGGTCACCGAGCAGGGCATCCGCGATGGCGTGCGCCAGGTGCTGCTGCCGCTGTGGAACGTCTGGCACTTCTTCAACCTGTACACCAACTCGGCCAACAACGGGGCCGGCTACGAGGCCAAGTTCACCACCGCTTCCACCGACCCGCTGGATGCGTACATGCTGGCCGCCACCGGCCAGCTGGTGCGCGAGGTCACCGAGGCGCTGGATTCCTACGAGGTTTCCGATGCCACCGAGGCGGTGCGCCACTACATGGACACGCTGACCAACTGGTACGTGCGCCGCTCGCGCCAGCGCTTCTTCGACGAGGACACCCAGGCCTTCGACACCCTGTACACCGCGCTGGAAACCCTGGTGAAGGTCACCGCTTCGCTGCTGCCGCTGGCCAGCGAGGAGATCTTCCGCGGGCTGACCGGGCAGCGCTCGGTGCACCTGGCCGACTGGCCGGATGCCGAGCAGTTCCCGGCCGACGCCGCGTTGCTGGAAACCATGGAAACCACCCGCAAGATCTGCTCGGTGGGCTCCTCGCTGCGCAAGGCCAAGAACCTGCGCGTGCGCCTGCCACTGGCCGAGCTGAAGGTCGTGCTCACCGATGCCGCCCGTCTGGAGGGCACCTATGCATCGATCATCAAGGACGAGCTGAACCTGAAGGCAGTGACCCTGATCGACGCCGAGGGAGTGGACGCTGCCAGCTACGGCATCAGCCAGCAGCTGGTGGTCAACGCCCGTGCCGCCGGCCCGCGCCTGGGCAAGAACGTGCAGCAGGCGATCAAGGGCGCCAAGTCCGGGGACTGGTCCGTCGCCAACGGCGTGGTCACCGCCGGCGGCTTGGAACTGGCCGAGGGCGAATACACCCTGGACACCGTGGTGGATGCGGCCGGCGAGATCGCCGCGGCGGTCATCGACGGCGGCTTCCTGGTGCTGGATACCGAGGTCACCGAGGCGCTGGCCGCCGAAGGCACCGCCCGCGACATGATCCGCTCCATCCAGTCCGCCCGCAAGGATGCCGACCTGCAGGTTTCGGACCGCATCCGCACCGTGATCACCGCCAGCGCGGCCACCATCGCAGCGCTGGAAGCCAACCGCGAACTGGTCGCCGGCGAAACCCTGAGCGCGCAGCTGGAGCTCGTCGCCGACGATTCGGCCAAGGGCGAGCAGGTTGCCGTGGCCAAGCTGGATTCCGGCAAAGTCGAGGCCAACTAGTGAGCGAACTGGACCGCGTCTACGCGCAATTGCTGTCCCGGGCCCCGGAGAACAAGATGGAGCCGCGCATGGCTCCGATGTTCCGGGCCATGGAGATCCTCGGCGAGCCGAACAAGGCCTGCCCGGTCATCCACATCACCGGCACCAACGGCAAGACCTCGACCGCACGCATGATCGAATCGCTGCTGATGGCGCACGATCTGCGCACCGGCCGCTACTCCTCGCCGCACCTGATTTCGGTCACCGAGCGCATAGCGATCGACGGTGCGCCGGTGGATGACGGGACCTTCGTGCGCGTATGGGATGAGATCAGCCCGTTCCTTGAGATCGTGGACGCCGAGCTCGTCGAGCGCGGGGAAAACAAGCTGACCTACTTCGAGGCTGTCACCATCCTCGCCTTCGCGGTCTTCGCCGAGGTCCCGGTGGATGTCGTGGTGCTCGAAGTGGGCCTGGGCGGCATCACCGATGCCACCAACGTGGCCGATGCCGATGTTTCGGTGATCACCCCGATCTCGCTGGACCACACCGACCTGCTCGGGGATACCCCGGGGGAGATCGCCGAGGAGAAGGTCGGCATCCTCAAGCCCGGAGGCTATCTGGTCTCCTCGGTGCAGCCGGTGGACGCGGCCGACGTGCTGCTGGCCCGCGCCCGCGAGCTCGACGTGCCGGCGGCCTTCGACACCCTGGACTTCAAGCTGCTGGATCGCCAGCATGGCGTGGGCGGGCAGCTGTTGTCCATCCAGGGCCAGGCCGCCCGCTACGACGAGATCTTCCTGCCGCTGTTCGGCGCCCACCAGGCGCAGAACGCCACCGTGGCCTTGGCCGCGGTGGAGGCATTCCTCGGCGGCGGACAGCGCGCGCTGAACGCCGACCTGGTCCGCGACGGCTTCGCCGCGGCGACGAGCCCGGGCCGGCTGGAACTGCTACGTGCGGCCCCGAGCATCCTGGTGGATGCCGGGCACAACCCGGACGGCATCCGCGTCACCGCGGAAGCGATCAAGGAGTCCTTCGGCTTCACGCGTCTGGTCCTGATGGTCGGCATCCTGCAGGAGAAGGACGCCGAGGCGATGCTCTACACTCTGCGCGAGGAATACGGGGACATGGTCGAGGACATCTGCATCACCCAGTCCTCCTCGCCGCGAGCCATTCCCGCCGGCGAGCTGTCCACCCTGGCCATCGATGCCGGCTGGCCGGAAGCTGACATCCACGTCACCGAAAACCTGGAAGACGCCATCGAGTGGTCCGTTGGCCGCGCGGAGGCAGGCAACGACCTGTCCGGCGGAGTGCTGGTCACCGGTTCGATTACACTGGTGGGCGAGATTTCACTATTGCTCAAGGGAGGCAAGTCCTAATGGCCAAACTCACCCGTGCCCAGCGCGAGTGGCGACCTGGGATGAAGAAGAAGCAGCGTTCCACGAAGATGATGTTCGCATCAACCGTGCTGGTCTGCGAGGCGCTGCTGGCGGTGTTCGTCACCCTCGCGGCCTTCGGGCTCAAGCGCGGCGAACCCGCAGTGGTGCTCAGCCTCGGCGCTGCCGTGGCGCTGCTGTGCATCTTCAACTGCGCCCTGCTGGGCAAGAAGATCGGCTACATCATCGGCTGGATCCTGCAGGTAGTGTTCTTCCTGAGCGGCTTCATCCTGGTGGACATGTTCTACCTGGCCGCGGCGTTCGCCCTGTGCTGGTGGTTTGCGCTGTCCAAGGGCGGGGAAATCGACGTGGAGAACAAGCGCCGTGCCGCCGCCCAGGAAGCCTGGGAAAAAGCCAACCCCGAGCAAGCCTAAGATTCCAAGAAGTACATCAACGATACGAAGAGGTAGTCACATGACTGAACGTACCCTGATCCTGGTCAAGCCAGATGGCGTCAAGCGCGGCCTGACCGGACAGATCCTTGCCCGCATCGAGGCCAAGGGCTACACCATTGCCAAGCTGCAGCAGCTGGAAGCTACTCGCGAGCTGCTCGCCGAGCACTATGCAGAGCACGAAGGCAAGCCGTTCTACGAGCCGCTGGTGGAGTTCATGCTCTCCGGTCCAGTGGTGGCGATCGTGGCTGAAGGCCAGAGCGTCATTGCAGGCTTCCGTTCGCTGGCCGGCACCACCGACCCGACCACCGCAGCCCCAGGCACCATCCGTGGCGACTTCGGCCGCGACTGGGGCCTGAAAGTCCAGCAGAACCTGGTCCACGGCTCGGACTCCGTTGAGTCCGCAGAGCGCGAGATCGGCATCTGGTTCGGCAAGTAAGCTGATACGCAAAAATCCCGGCAACCATGGGCTGCCGGGACTTTTGATCCCCGAAAGCGGAACCTAGAACCAGTCATCCAAACTGTCCTGGGCGAGCGCGGACGGTTGCTGCACCGAACTTCCGGACGCCTGCGCGGCCGAGTCCAGTGGCAGCTGCTCCGCGGCACCGATCCTGACCACCTGGTGGCGGTCGGCGATCGGGCCGACGGTCAGCGAAAAATACTTATCTGCTTCGTCATTGCTGGATTCCAGCACGTGGATACCTCCCAGTCTTCAGCACGCGTTAGCGCATTGATTGCGGGCGAAGCATGGCGCGGGATTCTCCCTGTTGGGGAAAACGAAGACATGCAGCAAGACTTCTCAAGGTGCTTGCGCATCCCGCGTCGCTCCACTTCCATCACTTCAGTCACATTAAACACAGAAACAACACGCACGGCAACGCGGGATTAGCCATCCACGCTCTGCTCGCATGGTGAAAACCCTGGAAATTCAGGGCTGGGAGGGTGCGTGAACGCCTTGAGAATTATTTGGAAATAATTCGAACGACAGCATTAAGTGGCGTAAGAAAGGGGCGCCCCTGCAATGCAGGAGCGCCCCCACTGGCGACAATTACGCAGAATCCTGAGGGGATTCCATGTGCTGTTCCCTGTGCTTCTCCTTGGCTTCGAGCTTTTCGATAGCCGCGTCCTCTTCGCTGATTTCAACTTCGGACTTGATGTCTTCACTGGCTTCAGCCACCGCATCCGACTTGTCGCGCCCGGTCCACACCTTGATCACCGCCCACGCTGCCGCAACCAGCGGCACCGCCAGGACGGCGCCAACGATGCCAGCCAGGACAGTGCCAGCGGTCAGCGCCATCAAGACGACCAGCGCATGCAGGCTCAGGGCATTGGCCATGACGACCGGCTGGAGGAAGTTGCCCTCCAGCTGATTCACCAAGATCACCGCGGCAAGCACGATTAGCGCAATCACTGGACCGTTGGTCACCAGCGCGATCAGCGTGGCCAGGATACCGGCAACCGTAGCACCGACCATCGGGACGAAGGATCCGAGGAAGACGATGACACCTAGCGGGATGGCCAAGGGGACCTGCACGATCAGCAATGTTGCGGTGATGCCCAAGGCATCTACTGCGGCCACGGTGGCAGTACCGCGGATGTAGCCGCCGAAGGTGCGCAGGGCCCGATCGCCGGAGAGAATCCACTTGTTGCGGTAGTGGCGTGGAGTCCACGACACGGCAAAGGCCCAGATCTTGTCTCCGTCCTTCAGGAAGAAGAACAGGATCACCAGAAGCAGGATCAAGCCAGTGACGAAGCTGCCGGCGGCGCTCAGCGTGTTCAATGCACCGGTGCCAAACTGGGAACTGGTCAAGAATCCGGTGATTGTTTCAACGACGCTGTCGATCTGGCTCTGGTCGATGTTGAACGGCATCGTGCCGATGAAGCCCCGGACCATCTCATTGAGCTGGTTGAAACCCTCGACAGCTTGGTCAACGAGCTTTGGCCACTCCCTGATGACCGAGAAGACCAGGCCGGTGCCGATGCCTCCTAGGATCAAGAGCGAACCGAGGAATACGATCCATGCTGCCAGCATCGGTGAAACGATTTTGCGCAGTTTGACGACAAGTGGCCATAGCGCGCAGGAAATGATGACGGCCAGCAGAGTCGGGATCACGATCATGGTCAAGCGGAGCATGCCGATGATGAGGAATGTTGCCAGAGCGCCAACGATCAATAGCTGCGCGCTGCGGATGCCCAGTCGGCCTAGCAAGTCGGTCCACAAGCTGGTGACAGTGAATTCTGGTTTGGCGTCCTTGGCCGGAACGCGGTGGTGCTCGGCAGGTGTCGGCTTGTCATCTTGAGACTGGTTCTTCGACAACGCGGCGAGCCTGACCTTACGGAAAAAAGCCATAGTCGCTCCTTGTAGCTGGTTCTGATAGCTCTAACAATAGGCTAACGACTTGACAAGGTTCCGGGGCAACACCGCAAGACTGATTATTTAGTGTTGGCTAGGCCAATAGAACCTGCTTCTGCACCATTAAGCCGAAGATTCCTACAACTATTGGCTGATTTTACAAGCGCTCTGGAGGCAAGCTCATGCAAAGCAACGGTGCCGCGCGCTGCGCGGCCCCGTTGCTTTCAAATCTTGTTCGCTGCCTCTCCGGGCTATTTGGCGCTGAAGTATTCCTTGGCCAGCAGCCCCATGATGATCTTGTCGTGGAACGAGCCGTCGTGGAATCCGGCTTGGCGCACCCTGCCCTCTTCACGGAATCCTGCGCGGTTGAAGGTGCGTAGCGCGCGCTCGTTGTATGCCCAGACGTTCAGGCCGATGCGGTTCAACCCCATTTCGCGGAAGCCGTAATCGATGATCATCTTGATGGCCATTGTGCCGTAGCCTTGGCCAACATTGGATCCGCCGATCATGATCATCAGCTCGGCAGAACGCGCTGGAGCGTTGTATTCGTACAATGCTGTGTGCCCAATCAGCGTATCGTCGGGAAGCGTGATCGACAGTCCAACGCCGTCGGTGGTGCCCCGGTTGATGCTCCGGGACTTGAAGAGTTCTGCGGCCTCGGTGACCGGGTGGGGAAGTACCAGGTTGCCTTGCAGGGCCATGAACTCCGGACTGTTCCACCATTGGGTGAGGAATGCAAGATCTTCCTCTTGCAGTTCACGCAGCCGTATGTGTTCGGAAATTAGCAGATTAATTCCGTAGTCTTGGGCATTTTCTGTGTTCCATATGTCACTTGCCATGCATCCAATCTACCGGGTCTAGCTGAGCGGCGCCCGGAAAATCGTTGTTGGCGAAGCCGTGCAGGTGCCGCCATGTGTCCTATAAGCGCTAGTCGCAGCGGGAATTGGGATTCCTTTGCGCATTGGCGCGTCGGGGGGCAACAAAAAGTGGTACAAGGTCTGGACATGACCTATATGGCCGGCGGGGTGGGGCGGAGTGCCGGGAACAGCACTGCGGGGCCGTCACCGGAAGTGGCGGCCCCGCAGGTACGTGAGGAGATCTGGAGTTGTTCTAGCCGAAGAAGGCGTGCGGGAAACGCAGGACGACCGATGCGGCGAGGAGCACCCAGATGATAGCGGTGATGATCCAGCTCCACTCGCTGAAGAACTTCTTCACGCCGGGGCCTGCGGGAATCACGCCGGTGAGCACATTGCGTGCGGTAGTGAAGACGAACAATGGAATCGTCATGACCCAGACGACCATGCAGTATGGGCACAGTGCATTGATTTCGTAGAGGGCCTGGGACCAGAACCAGATCACCAACCCCATGGCCGCCGTCACGCCCAGCTGGAAGCACAGCCAGAACCAGCGCTTCAGGTTGCTTGCGCCGGCAAGCAGGGCGAAGCCGATCGTGATTACCACTGCGAAACAGACAATCCCGAAAAAGGGGTTGGGGAAACCGAAAATGCCTGCTTGCTCGGATTTCATCACGGTGCCACAAGAGATCCAGGGATTAACATCGCAACTGGTGATGTAGTCGGGGTTCTTGTAGAGCTCCAAGCGTTCCAGAACCAGGATTCCGGCGGCGAGCCAAGAGACCAACCCGGTAACGATGATGAACAGGCCGAAGCCGCGTTCCTTAGCCCACCAGGGCAACACGCCCGAGCCGCGGCTATTTTCTAGTGATGAAACCATGTTTTGACTATTCCATAAGTTCATAGGAAAGCGGGTAATTCCGCCGTGGGCTTTTTCATCCTAGGAAGCGTTTCTGTGCAACAGGTGAGAAGCAATGAACAAGGCGTGAACGAAATATGAGAGAATGTAAATGGTTGTTCGCGGATCCACAGTCTGCTTTCAACCCGACGACAGACTTTTGAAACGACAGATCGACAGGCGATGCATCGCTTCGGTTGAGTGCCCAATATGTGCGCCTCCCGAGGGAATACCGCGGATCGTAGGGCTGCAAAGGAAAGCAGCCGGTTTTCTTAGGCCACGTTGATCCGCAGGATTTGCGCATGGTTCAGAATTTTGGACCTGCGTTGAACCCGCGGAAAATAGCGAGCTTTTGTGTCCGGCCTTCTGGAAGTCAGGTAGGCCAAGCGACACGTGATGATTGTAGTTTCAGCGACGGCGCCGTCTGTGGAGGATGCCGAAGCGGGACATAGTAGGAGTACGCGAATTTAAATGAGCGCAGCAAATCAACGAAAGGGTGGAGCGCAAGGTAATAAGCGGGGCAACCGTTCAACTCGAGCCCGCCGTACCAGTGTTTCAACCACGCCTGCGCGGCCACTGCGTCGCGCCATGACCTTGGCCGAACTCAATGCCGCTGCCGGTGTCGAGGAAAGCCCATACCGCTGGCGGGCCACCCGCCGCACCCAGGTTTCCACGCCTGATTCCACCAAGCGGGCCAGCCGCCAAGCAGAACGCCGTGCCCAGGCGGCACGCGATACCGCCAATGACGCGGCCGTCGAGCTTGCCGCAGCCAAGCATGAAGACGCACAGGCGCAGAACGCCGAAGCAGCTGAAGCCGCCGAGCAGGAAGCTGCCCCGGTGGAAGAGGCGAACGACGTTGACCAGACCGGCATGCTGCTGGCCGAACACGGTAGTAGCATGATCCTCAATCCGTTTGCCGTGCCGGAAACCGCCCAGGCTGTGCTGGCCGCAGCCGTCGCGAAGAAGCAGGAACCTGCCCGCCGCGCCGCTGCCTCGAATTCCGCTGAAGACGCCGATTCCGACGACGTGACCTCGCGTCGCCGTCGCCGCCGTCGCCGTGGCGACGTGGACCTGGAGCTCGAAGGCGGCTCGCAGGATGATCCGCCGAACACCGTCACCCGCGTACGTGCTCCGCGTGGAAGCATCGAGAGCCACAGCTCGGTCAACAACAAGGTCGCCTCGGTGCGCGGTTCCACCCGCCTGGAAGCCAAGCGCCAGCGCCGCCGCGAATCGCGCGAAACCGGACGCCGCCGCCAGGTGATCACCGAGGCCGAGTTCCTGGCCCGCCGCGAGTCCGTCGAGCGCAAGATGATCGTGCGCCAGCGCGAAGACCGCATCCAGATCGGCGTGCTCGAAGACGGCGTGCTTGCAGAGCACTTCGTCTCCAAGACCCAGCAGGATTCGCTGATCGGCAACGTGTACGTCGGCAAGGTGCAGAATGTGCTGCCCTCCATGGAAGCCGCTTTCGTGGATATCGGACGCGGCCGCAACGCCGTGCTGTACGCAGGCGAAGTCAACTGGGATGTGGCAGCGCTCGAAGGCGCGCCACGCCGCATCGAGAACGCATTGAAGGCCGGCGACTCGGTCCTTGTCCAGGTCACCAAGGACCCGGTTGGCCACAAGGGTGCCCGCCTGACCAGCCAGATCTCGCTGCCGGGCCGCTACCTGGTCTACGTGCCGGGCGGTTCGATGACCGGCATCTCGCGCAAGCTGCCCGATGTTGAGCGCCAGCGCCTGAAGAAGATCCTCAAGGACCACCTGCCGGAAAACGCTGGCGTCATCGTGCGCACCGCCGCCGAAGGCGCCTCCGAGGAGGAGCTGACCAACGATATCAACCGGCTGCGCGCGCAGTGGGAAGGCATCGAGGAACAGGCGAACTCCACCAAGACCCTGGCTCCGGAACTGCTGTACTCGGAACCGGACCTGACCATCAAGGTAGTCCGCGACGTCTTCAACGAGGACTTCACCAAGCTGATCGTCTCGGGCGAGCACGCCTGGGACACCATCGAGGCCTATGTCATGTACGTGGCCCCGGACCTGATGGGACGCCTGGAGAAGTGGGAAGCCGAAGAGGACATCTTCGCCAATTTCCGCGTGGACGAGCAGATCGCCAAGGCACTGGACCGCAAGGTCTTCCTGCCTTCGGGCGGCTCGCTGGTCATCGACCGCACCGAGGCGATGACTGTCATCGACGTCAACACCGGCAAGTTCACCGGTTCGGGTGGCAACCTCGAAGAGACCGTGACCAAGAACAACTTGGAAGCGGCCGAGGAAGTCGTGCGCCAGCTGCGCCTGCGCGACATCGGCGGCATCATCGTCATCGACTTCATCGACATGGTGCTTGAGTCGAACCGCGACCTGGTGCTGCGCCGCCTGGTCGAGTGCCTGGGCCGCGACCGGACCAAGCACCAGGTGGCCGAAGTGACCTCGCTGGGCCTGGTGCAGATGACCCGCAAGCGCATGGGCACCGGACTGCTCGAAGTCTTCGGCGAAGAGTGCGAGCACTGCGCTGGTGCTGGCGTCATCACCCACGACGAGCCGGTCGAATCGCGCAAGTCCTTCAACTCGCATGGCGAAGCGCATGGCAAGAAGTTCAACGACAAGCCAAGCCGCAATTCCCGCCGCCGTCGCGGCGGCGAGAAGGACGAGCAGAAGCCGGTTGAGAAGCAGGACCAGGCAGCAGGGGAGAAGGACGAAGCCACGCGCAACGCCCTGGCCAATATTGCCGCCGCCTCGCACCTTGACGGCCCTGCTGAAAACGCAGTGAGCATCGAGGGCGAGCAGATTCCCGTGGCCAAGTCCGCGGCCCCTGCGCAGGCCGCCGAGGCTTCGGTGACCCTGGAGGCCCTGGAAGCCGCCTTGCCTGGCAAGGAAGAGTCCAGCGAAGAGCACGATGGCAGCCGCAAGCCGCGCCGCCGTTCGCGCTCCCGCGGACGCAACCGCAACCAGGCCGAGGAAAGCGCTTCGACCAACGAGGACGCACAGGCCAGCCAGGAACAGCAAGCTGCTCCTGGACCTGTTGCTGCCCCGAAGTCCGAAGAGCAGCCTCGCAAGCGTTCGCGCCGTGCATCGCGTCCGCAGGAGTCGGCGCAGCAGGACCAGCCGGTGCTTACCGGCCTGGCCATGCCAGCTGCCAGTGCTCCTGCCGCTGCAACTGCACCTGCTTCCGCTCCGGCTGCCGCCACGGCAACCCCGCAGATTTCCACGAAGCCAAAGCGCCGCAGTCGTCGGGCCACCTCGGTCCAGGGCGATGCGACGGCAGAGGTCCTCGTGGCAGAGGTATCCGCCGCTACCGGTTCGGTAGTCCAGATGGATGCCTCCGGTTCGAAGAAGGAAAAACCAGCTGAGTCTGCCGGGCAACCGGTCATGCTCGGTGTGGGTGTTCCGGTACGCGAACTGAAATAGATGAACTTGATCACGCTTCCCACGCTGGGGCAGTTTGTATTTGCTCCAGTGGCGGGGACTAGCGTAATCTAGTTGATCGGTGCTAAACGCCAAGATCACGGACTTTTGGTCCGCTCGGCGTCAAGGCACAAGCGCATGAGATCCCCGGATCGCATCCACTATGTGGGTGTTCGGGTCGATATCTGCGCCGGTAAGACAATAAACGTCGAGTAGAAGTGAGTACCCACGTGGTGTACGCAATTGTCCGCGCAGGCGGCCACCAGGAGAAGGTTTCCGTAGGAGACCTCATCACCGTTGACCGTCTTCAGGCTGCCCCAGGCAGCTCCATCGAGCTTCCAGCTTTGCTGTTGGTAGATGGCGAGAAGGTAACTTCCGCAGCTGCCGATCTGGCTAAGGTCAAGGTCACCGCTGAGGTTGTAGAAAACCTTCGCGGCGAGAAGATCGTTATCCAGAAGTACAAGAACAAGACCGGTTACAAGAAGCGCCAGGGCTTCCGTGCCGCTCTGACCAAGGTCAAGGTCACCTCGATCGCCTAATTCAGGCAATCGTAGAATCCATTTTTTGTAGCGAAAGAGGCTAAAAGGCATGGCACATAAGAAAGGTGCGAGTTCCACTCGCAACGGTCGCGATTCCAACGCACAGTACCTAGGCGTAAAGCGCTACGGTGGTCAGGAAGTCAAGGCAGGCGAAATCATCGTTCGCCAGCGTGGCACCCACTTCCACCCAGGCGCCGGCGTAGGCCGTGGCAAGGATGACACCCTGTTCGCATTGGCTGCTGGCGCAGTCGAGTTCGGCACCCGTCGTGGTCGCCGCGTGGTGAACATTGTGGCTGCTGCCTAATTCAGGCATCAGGCAAATTTTTTAGTACACAAGGGGTGGGCCGATTTCGGTCCGCCCCTTGCGTGCATAGTTAGACTTTTAAGCGAGTATCCCTCGCACCCCCGTACTAGGAGTAGATGGCCCCGTGGCTGCATTCGTTGATCGCGTAACCCTTCATGTCACCGCAGGTAATGGTGGCCACGGTTGTGTGTCCATCAAGCGTGAGAAGTTCAAGCCGCTTGGCGGTCCCGACGGCGGCAACGGAGGCAAGGGCGGAGACATCATCCTGCGCGTCGACCCCCAGGTCACCACGCTGCTGGACTTCCACCACCTGCCGCACCGCAAGGCCGGCAACGGAGAACCGGGCAAGGGCAGCCTGCACCCGGGCAAGAGCGGCGAGGACCTGGTCCTCGGCGTACCTGCCGGCACCGTCATCAAGACCAAGGACGGCGACATCCTCGGCGACCTGGTCAATCCGGGCGACGAATACATCGCAGCCATCGGCGGCATGGGCGGCTTGGGCAACGCAGCCATCGCCTCGGATAAGCGCAAGGCCCCGGGCTTCGCATTGCTGGGCATCCCTGGCACCAGCCAGGACATCGTCCTGGAACTGAAGTCCATGGCCGATATCGCCCTCGTGGGCTACCCCTCGGCCGGCAAGTCCTCGCTGATCGCCGCCCTGTCCGCGGCGCGCCCGAAGATCGCCGACTACCCATTCACCACGCTGGTGCCCAACCTGGGTGTGGTCGAAGCCGGCGAAACCCGCTTCACCGTCGCCGACGTGCCCGGCCTGATCCCGGGCGCTTCCGAAGGCAAGGGGCTGGGCCACGAGTTCCTGCGCCACGTCGAGCGCTGCGCGGCGATCGTGCACGTGCTGGACTGCGCCTCGCTGGAATCGGACCGCGACCCGATCAGCGACCTGGAGATCATCGAGTCGGAGCTGGCCAACTACGAGGCCGATTCCACCTTCGCCGGCACCGATGGCACCATCGTGCCGCTGATCGACCGCCCGAAGCTGATCGCGCTGAACAAGGTCGACATGCCGGACGGCGCTGACATGGCCGAATTCGTTCGCCCGGAATTGGAGAAGCGCGGCTACCGCGTCTTCGAGATCTCCGCGCTCTCGCGTAACGGATTACGCGATCTGTCCTTCGCTATGGCTGAATTGGTAGAGCAGGCCCGTGCCGAACAGGTGGTTGAAGCCCCTGTCGTCGAGGTGCCTGTGATCCGTCCGCGCGCAGCCAAGCGCGTCGAATTCACCATCCGCCGCGAGGAGCAGAACCTTGAGCCGATGTGGCGGGTGATTGGCGAGAAGCCGGAACGCTGGATCATGCAGACCGACTTCCGCAACGATGAAGCCGTAGGCTACCTGGCCGACCGCCTGGCCAAGCTGGGCGTCGAGACCCAGCTGTTCAAGTCCGGCGCCAAGCCGGGCGACGCGGTGGTCATCGGTGCAGAGGACGACGCAGTGGTCTTCGACTGGGAGCCGACCATGGCTGCCGGTGCCGAACTGCTCGGCGGCAGCCGGCGCGGCGAGGATATCCGCCTCGAGGACCGCGGCGACCGCAAGACCCGCGAGGAGAAGCGTGCCGAGCACGAGGAGCGCAAGGCCGCCAAGGCGGCCGCCCGCGCCGAGCTGGAAGCCGAACGCAAGGCCGGCATCTGGACCGAATCCGTGGACGCCAAGTACGGACGCAAAACTGCTGAACCAAAGGCAAACCAGGAGGAAAATTAAAGTATGAGTGAAAGCGCCACCAAGACAATTTCAGCCATTACCTCGCCCCACCAGCTGCCGCAAGCCAAGCGGCTGGTCATCAAAGTCGGATCCAGCTCGTTGACCACGGTCAGCGGCGGGATATCGCACGAACGGCTGAAGTTCCTGGTGGACACGCTCGCTGAAACCTTGCGCAACGGTACCGAGGTCATTCTCGTTTCCTCCGGCGCCATCGCCGCCGGCCTGGCCCCGCTCGGGTTGGCCAAGCGTCCCAAGGACCTTGCCACCCAGCAGGCCGCCGCGGCCGTCGGCCAGGGCCTGCTGCTGGCGCAGTACACCCAGCTGTTCGACGAGTACGACCAGCGCGTGGGCCAGGTGCTGCTGACCGCCGATGACCTGATGCGCCGCTCCTCCTACACCAACGCGCTGCGTTCCCTGGTTCGCCTGCTGAACCTGGGCGTGCTGCCCATCGTGAACGAAAATGACGCGGTAGCCACCCGCGAAATCCGCTTCGGCGACAACGACCGGCTCGCCTCGCTGGTGGCCCACCTGGTCAAGGCCGACGCGCTGCTGCTCTTCTCGGACGTGGACTCCGTTTACGACGCGCACCCGGACGACGGCGGCAGCCGGATCACCACCATCGAGCACCCCGATGAGCTCGAAGCCGTGGATCTGGGCACCCCGGGTGCGGCCGGGGTGGGCACCGGCGGCATGATCACCAAGGTCGACGCCGCGACCCTCAGCTCCTCGGCAGGCATCCCCACGCTGGTGACCAGCACCGACAATGCGGCCAAGGCGCTGCGCGGAGAGGACGTGGGCACCTGGTTCGCGGCCCGTAACTCCCGCCGTTCGGCCCGCGACGTCTGGTTGGCCTACCTGGCCAACATCGAAGGCAAGCTGATCCTGGACGCCGGCGCGGTCAAGGCCATCGCCAGCGGCACCAACTCGCTGCTGGCCGCCGGCATCACCGCCGTGCGCGGGGAATTCGAAGCCGGCGATGTCGTCGAAATCTGCGATGCCGATGGGACGCCTTTCGCCCGCGGGCTGGTGAATTTCGGCTCCCACGAACTGCCCGACATGCTGGGTCACAGCACCACGGAACTGGTGGAAGAAATGGGCGCAGGTTACGACAGGTCGGTAGTGCATGTCGATGATCTGGCTTTGATCGAACCCATTTTCTAGAATGAGGAGCATGAGTATGGACGCCGTAAACACCGAAGCAACGACCACCGACGTCACCACCTCGGTCCATCAGCTGGCCGATCGCGCACGCCGCGCCTCGCGGATCCTCAAGCGCGCCAACCGCGACTGGAAAGACCGCGCCCTGGCCGCCATGGCCGCGCGCATCGACGAGAACCGCTCGATGATCCTGCGCGCCAACGAGCAGGACTTGGCCTCGGGCCGCGCCAATGGCACCTCCGAAGCCCTGCTTGACCGGCTGAAGCTCGATGGGCCGCGCATCGACGGCCTGATCGCCGCGCTGCATGAGCTCGCCGGGCTGCCCGACCCGGTAGGCCGCGTGGTGCGCGGCGAAACCCTGCCCAACGGCCTGCGCATGCGCCAGGTCAATGTGCCGCTGGGCGTCATCGGCACAATCTACGAAGCCCGTCCCAACGTCACCGTGGACATTGCCGGCCTGGCGTTGAAGAGCGGCAATGCCGTGCTGCTGCGTGGCGGCTCGGCCGCGCTGAACTCCAACCAGGCGCTGGTTGCGGTGATCCGCGATGCGCTGGAGTCCGTCTCCCTGCCGCGCGACATCGTGATCTCGGTCGACGAGTTCGGCCGTGCCGGCGCCGACGCCATGATGGGCGCCCGCGGGAAGATCGACGTGCTCATCCCGCGCGGCGGCCGCGAGCTGATTCAGCGCGTGGTCACCACCGCCAAGGTGCCGGTGATCGAAACCGGCGAGGGCAATGTGCATATCTTCCTCGACGCGAGCGCCGACGAGGAAATGGCGGTGGACATCCTGCTCAACGCGAAGACCCACCGTCCCAGCGTCTGCAACACCGTGGAAACCCTGCTGGTCCACAAGGACGCGGTAGCCGCCCCGGCAGTGCTGCAGGCCCTGTCCGCTGCCGGCGTGAGATTGCACACGGACGATCGTGCCGCCGCACTGGTTCCGCAGCTGCAGACCATCGACGCGGGGGAGGAGGACTGGGGCAACGAGTACCTGGATCTGGACATCGCGGTGAAGGTCGTCGACGGCATGGACCAGGCCCTGGAGCACATCCGCGCCTACTCCACCGGCCACACCGAGGCGATTGTCACCTCCTCGCTGGCCGCCTCCGAGCAGTTCGTCGCGGAGATCGACTCGGCCGCCGTGATCGTCAACGCCTCCACCCGGTTCACCGACGGCGGTCAGCTTGGCCTGGGCGCCGAAGTGGGCATCTCGACCCAGAAGATGCACGCCCGCGGCCCGATGGGCCTGGCCGAGCTGACCACGACCAAGTGGATCGTCCAAGGCGACGGACATATCCGGAAATAGTTTCTGACCGCCCTTTTCGGTACGATGTAGAAGAAACGTACCGTTACTTTTCGAGCCGCTGCTCCATCCGCCCAGGCTGGTGGCGCAGCGGGCTCGTGAAAACGACTGGAGAATTATCTTGAACGCGCTGATTTTGGCTTCCGAAGCCGCTTCCACCGGCATGGACCCTCACACTTTCGCTGTGATCATCGGTGGTGGCATCTTCGCAGCACTGATGATCCTGCTGTTGATCACCGTGTCCTACACCAACGTAGGCAACCGCCACGAAGCCAAGCCTGAGCCAGAGGACACCCACCGCCAGTTCAAGACTCACGTACCGCATAGCCACTAGTCTTGGCAGAGCACAAGCCTCAAGACCGCCCATTGCGCCTCGGCGTGATGGGCGGTACTTTTGACCCCATCCACAATGGCCACTTGGTAGCCGCCAGCGAGGTAGCTGCCGAGTACGACCTGGATGAGGTTGTTTTCGTACCCACTGGCCAGCCATGGCAGAAGGCCGATCGCCAGGTCACTGGCGCCGAGCACCGGTACCTGATGACGGTGATCGCCACCGCGTCGAACCCGCGCTTCACCGTAAGCCGCGTCGACATCGACCGAGAGGGCGCCACCTACACGCGCGACACGCTGCTCGATCTGCGTGCCCTGCGCCCGGACGCGGAGCTGTTCTTCATTACCGGTGCCGACGCGATGAGCCAGATCATGAGCTGGCGCGACATCGACCAGGTCTTCGACCTCGCCCACTTCGTTGGCGTGAGCCGTCCTGGCTATGTCATCGCGGATCTGGGCCGCGACAACGTCTCGCAATTGGAGATTCCCGCATTGGCAATTTCCTCCACCGATTGCCGGGAGCGTGTCGCCGCAGATAAGCCGGTTTGGTATCTGGTGCCGGACGGTGTGGTGCAGTACATTGCAAAATATGGGCTGTATACCGAGTCGTAACCTCACATAGGGTGGGGTAACACGGCATAATCTCTAGGTAAGGGTGACGGTATTTGTCTATGCGGTCGGGAGAAGTATCAGGATGAGCGATAACTCGCAGCCGGTTTCAAGCAGGCGAGCTCTGCGCGAAAAACGACGTGCTGAGATGGAAGCATTGCTGGCCAGCAGCAAGGCCGAACAGGAAGCCAAGGAACTCGCGTCGAAGGACAAGGCCGAGGATTCGGCGAAGCCAGCGAAAAGCGACGCGACCCCAAAGGCCAAGCCGGAACCCAAGGCAGAGCTAGCAAAAACGGCTTCGGCCAAGGAGCCGGCTGCAAAGCCTGCTCCCAAGGAGGCAAGCGGCAAGCCGGAAGCGGCCAAGCCAGTCCCGCAGTCACCAGCCGCCAACGCCGCTCAGGCCAAGCCGCAAGCGGCAAAGCCCGCTCCGGCCAAGGCTCCCAGCGCCAAGCCCGCAGCCAAGCCGGCTGGTGCACCGCAGGCCGAAGAACCACTAGGTGAGCGCGCATCGCTGCGCCGTGCCCGCGACCGCGAGGCATTGCGCGAGCGCCGCCGCCTTGAAGAAGAAGTCGGCGCGCTGACCACCAACATTCCAACCGTCGCCCCGGCCGAGGAGCCGAAGCCGCTGACCCGCCGCCAGCTGCGCCTGCAGGCGTTGGCTGATCAGGGCAAGGCGGAGCAGGAGCCCGCCGCCGCGAAGAAGCCTGCGGCCAAGGACGACGCCCCGGAGACTACCGTCATGAGCGTCGAGCAGGCGTTGGCCGCACGCCGCGCCCATGCGCCCAAGGCTCCGGTTGATCCGAACCTGCTGGGGGAGGACGACTCCGAGATCGATCTCGAGGTTCTCGCCCACCAGCGTGAAATGGCCGCTCGCGCAGCCATCATTTCCCGCCGTGCCGCGGAGCGCGAACGCCTGCGCGTGCAGAACGCCAACCAGGGCAAAGACGACCAGGCGTCCGACCCGTTCACCGGCGCCATGGGCAACATCCGCGAGGTCGAGGACCGCATCGCAAAGACCGGCGTGCAGGGCCCGAAGACGCAGAGCGTCTCACTGGACTTCACCGCAGGATCCAAGAAGGACGAAGCGGCGCCAGCAGCCAAGAAGCCGATGGCCAAGCCAGCATCAAAGCCCGCGGCGAAAGCCCCAGCGAAGCCTGCGGCCAAGGCCCCGGCTAAGCCGGCTCCCAAGCCAGCGTCGAAGGCGCCGGCCAAGCCTGCGCCCAAGGCCCCAGCCAAGCCCGTTGCAAAACCGGCGGCCAAGCCTGCGCCAGAGCCGCAGGCCGAGCAGCCAGCTGCTGGCGTCGACATGCCACGCATCGACGCGGTCAACGCGCAGGGCTTGCAGCCGCTTGACGTGCAGGCCCACGGTCTTCGCCGAGCCAACAACATGCTGATCGCGATGATCGTCGCCCTCAGTGTGGGCGGTGCCGCGTTGGTCGCTGGCCTGATCATGTTGCTTGGCAACTAGTTTTCGTAGGACAATTAGGTTCTCGATCTACACCTCTATAAGGAGACACTCCACTCAATGGGAGCACACGCAGAATCAATCGCCCTCGTGAAGGTTGCCGCGCATGCGGCTTCCGAAAAGCTGGCAGAAAACATGGTCGCGCTGGATGTTGCCGACCGCCTGGGCGTCACCGACGCTTTCTTGATTGTTTCTGGTGGGTCAGAACCTCAGGTGAACGCGATCGTCGACGAAATCGTTGCCGAGGTGCTCGACAAGTACAGCATGCGCCCGATCCGCCGCGAAGGCTTCGGCCTGGGCCGCTGGGTACTGCTGGACTACGGCGACGTCGTCGTCCACGTCCAGCACCAGGAAGACCGCATCTTCTACGCGCTTGAACGCCTTTGGGCCGACTGCCCAGTCATCGAGCTGCCTGCGGAAAACTCTGAAAACCAGAAGTAGCCCTCAATTTGCATCCTGATCAGGTAGTCATCTATGATTGTGGAGTTGCCTGATCAGGGTAGCAATCCTTTTGGGGGTATGGCGCAGTTGGTAGCGCGTCTGCATGGCATGCAGAAGGTCAGGGGTTCGAATCCCCTTACCTCCACAATGTGAAGAGTCGAGACATCGTTGACAGATGAGTCGAGACATACTTTACAAATTTTGATCGGAATCCCTCGGCCACCGGCCGGGGGATTTCTGCTTATCCGGCCAGTAGTTTCGCTCCGCGTCAATCAAATGTCTGCTCAGGATTTCTGAGGTCTCGAGATCCAGCACGGTGACTTCGACGGTGTCGATGAGCATCATGACTTTCTTTCTGCGATGGACTTTGCGTACCCCTAAATGGTGCAGTTTTCCTTCGTGCCTCAGGGTTACTTTGCCGTCCGTGTCGATGCGATCGTAGCGGATGCGAAACTCGCGATCACGGGTTACATCTATGAGGTTGGGGCGTGCTTTGAGGGTGCGCTGGTACCACTGTTCTGGCGTGTTTCGATTCAGTGCCCGGTGCGGTCGTTGGGTGTTGTAAACGTGCTGGAATTCGTCCAAGG
>NZ_SCKZ01000040.1:0-229 GCF_004100365.1 Glutamicibacter sp. HZAU
ACTTTGTTCGATACGGACGGGAACCGGGTGACCGCGTTCTTGACCAATAGCCCGCGGTTCAACGTGGCGTTCCTCGATGCCCGGCACCGGGCGCGTGGCCGGTGCGAGAACAGGGTCAAAACGCTGAAGAGCACGGGGTTGGGCAAACTGCCTTATTGGTCTTTTACCGCGAACCAGGCATGGGCTGATCTGGCAATGTTCGCAGTGAATCTGGTGTCCTGGCTGCAGC
>NZ_SCKZ01000004.1:0-43853 GCF_004100365.1 Glutamicibacter sp. HZAU
CGGGCTGTGTACTTCGGGGCGTTAAATCCCGGGGAGAAGTGTCACCACTTTAAATGTTGAAGTGTTACCGATGTCCTGAGGCAGAACTGTTACCGATGTCCTGAGAGAAAACAGTTTTAAAAGACTCGACTGGCCACCGGAAAATTCGGTGGCCAGTCAAGTTCCCGCCGTTTTAGCTGTTCGCTACTGGTTCCACGAGCGCAACACCATGTGGCGTCCGCGACCAAGAAGCTTGAGCCCATTGGCGCTGAAGAAGTCGGCGCTGGACGGCGTGGCCGCCGCGAGCAGCTCCTGCGGCACCTCGTCGTCTGGAGGCGACAGCGGATTGATCATGGAACGCGACAGGCCGTGCAGCAAGGCGGTGCCAATGCCATGGCGGCGATGTTCCTTGCCTACCGCCAGGGCATGCACCATGAGCTGTCCGTTCAGGCCCTGCTGGGCAAAGCCCCGGCCGACGATCTCTCCCTCGTCGGTGCGAGCCAAGGCATGCTCAACACGACGCAAGGCCGGATGCCCGCTGGATAGCTGGGTACTGGTCTCGCGCCACAGATTCGTCACGTTCAGCTCGGCCGCATCAGCGCCGGAGGCCTCAGGCACATTATTGCCCAAACGGATCTTTCCGTTCCAGCGATCCATGGGAATGGCCAACGGGCCAGCATGCCATGAGACTTGTGCATTATCGGAGAATCCTGCTGCCTTCAGCTCATCCGAGTGGGCGCCTGAGTTGACCCATGCTTCCACGCGCCGGGCGCCTAGCCGGTGGCCTTCGGCCAGCGCCGGGCGCAGGCCCGCCTGCTCCGCCTGCTCGGGGAACAACAGGATCAGGCGCTTGCGTACCGGCTGCCAGGCCCATGAGCATCCGTGTGTGGTAAAGATCTTGCCGCCGGTGGCTACTGCCAGTGCCTGATGCCAGTGGCTTAGCGCTTCCTGTGCGGAGGCAATAGTGGTCATTATTCTGCGTTCACCAATCCTCGACGGCGCAGCAACGGTTCAACCACTGCGGTGCGGCCGCGGAATAACTCGTAGGACTCAAGGGGATCGCGCGTATTGCCGCGCGACAGCAGTTCCTCGCGGAACCGATTACCATTTTCGCGCATCAAGCCGCCATTTTCCTCGAACCACTGCACAGTGTCGGCATCGAGCACCTCACTCCAGATGTAGGAGTAGTAGCCAGCGGAGTATCCATTGGCGAAAATGTGCTGGAAATAACCGGTGCGGTAACGAGGCGGAATCAGCTCGGTATCGAAGCCGGCTTGCTGAAGCACGTCTTGTTCGAACTGCAGCGGATCGGCGATAACGGTCCCGGCGCTGATGGTATGCCAGGCCCAGTCGAGCACGCTGGCAGCTAGGTACTCGGTGGTTGCAAAACCCTGGCCCCATAGCGAAGCTGCGCGGATCTTCTCGATCAGCGCCTCGCTCAACGCTTCGCCGCTCTGGTGGTGGACTGCATAACCGGTGACGACATCCTCGTGGAGCATCCACATCTCGTTAACCTGGGAAGGGAACTCCACGAAGTCGCGCGGGACCGAGGTGCCGGCAAGAGAAGCGTATTTTCCACTGGAGAACATGCCGTGCAGCGCGTGGCCGAACTCATGGAAGAGCGTATTCGCCTCATCCATGGACAGCAGGATTGGATCACCAGGCGCAGGCGGGGTGATGTTCAAGGTGTTGGTGACGATCGGTCGTTCTTCCAGGAATGAAGCGGCATCGCGCAGGCTGGTCATCCACGCGCCGCCCTTCTTCGTGTCACGGGCCAGATAGTCTCCGGTGTAGAGCGCCAAAGGCTTGCCATCGGCGTCGAAGACTTCGAAGACCCGAACGTCCGGGTGGTAGGCAGGCAGGTCGAACCGTTCCTGGAAGGTGATGCCGAACAGCTTGGTAGCCGTCGCGAAGACCCCATCGATGAGCACCCGGTCCAACTCGAAGTAGTTGCGCAGCGCTTCGGAATCCACCGAGTACTGATCACGCAGGACCTGATTGGAGAAGTATTTCCAATCCCACGCGTTGATTTCAGCACCGGAAATCTCACCGAGCACCTCAGCGTCCCTCCGGGCGTTTGCGGTGGCAGCTTTCGTCAGTTCGGCGAGACGCTCTTCCACCGCAGCGGTGGAAGGGGCGGTGGCTTGGGCGAGCACGGTTTCGGCATGATTGGCGAATCCGAGCAGCGCGGCGCGTTCGGCACGAAGCTGCGCCATTTCGGCGGCAATGTGAATTGTCGCGTTTTCCTCGGTGCCACGGCTCATTGATGCGTTGAACACCTTGCGGCGGGACTCGCTTGAGGACAGCGACTCCAGAACCGGCTGCTGGGTCGGAGAAACCAACGCCAGCAGGTAGCCCGACGCGTGGCCTGCTTGCTTCGCCGCCTGTGCTGCCGACTCGATGGCTGGACCGGACAGGCCGTCGAGTTCCGCAGCATCCTCGAAGTGCACCGCATGGGCGTTCTGATTCTTCAGCACGAGGTCAGCGAACTGCGTTGAAAGTTCGGCCAGCTTCGTGTTCAGTGCCTTCAGGCGATCCTTTTCGGCATCGCCCAAGCCTGCCCCGGCCAATTGGAAATTCTTCAAAGTTTGATCCGCTAAGCGGGCGTCTTCACCCTGGAGGCTTGCACAATCCAAGGCTTGTAAACGCGAATACAAGGTTTGGTTCAGGTAGATCTCGTCTTCCTGCTCGGACCAGATCGATGAAATCTCTGATTGAATCGCCCGCAGATCTTCCGTCCCATGGGCAGAAATCACGGAGAAGTACGTCATCAACGCACGGCGCAGGGTCTGCCCGCTGGCTTCCAAAGCGAGGAATGTGTTCTCGAATGTGGGTTCCTTCGTATCGTCGATAATGCGCTGCAGCTCTTCGCGCTGCTCGGCTGCGCCGATCCGGGTCGCCTCCAGGTAGTGCTCAGCAGTGAGCTGGTCGAATGCTGGCCATTGGTAGGGCCTGGTGCTGGGAGTCAGAAGAGGGTTTTGCATAGGCCTAGGTTTTCATGGAAAAAGTGATTCAGCTTGCATTTACACCCTGCATACCCAGCTGAGCTAGGCTCGATGCATGCCCCAACGTGTTCTGTCTGCATTACTTCCACTTGGTTCAACGCTGATGGCCGCATTGCTGATTGGCGGTTGCTCTGCTGCTCCGACCGACAATCGAGAATCAGCAACCCCGCAGCCTTCGGTTCAATCGTCCACTTCAGTCTCGGCGCAACCGTTGTCGAGTCCACCCATTGATGAGAGTCCTGCTGAGGTTTTGGTGCCCCAAGAACTATCACTAATGGTTACCGGCGACGTATTGTTGCATCCTCAGCTGCTGGACGAAGCGAAGCAAGCGGCTGGCGCTAAATCCGGTAATGGTGAGGACTTCGATTTCAGCCCACTGCTTGCGGGTCTTGCACCGTTCGTCCAGGACGCGGATGTGGCCCTATGCAATCTCGAGACTCCGATTGGTGCCCCTCCGTACTCGGGGTACCCGCGGTTCACGGTTCCAGCTCAAATCCTGACCGATCTTGAGGCTATAGGCTACGACGGATGCACCACCGCCACCAACCACACGGTGGATGCCGGAACTGCCGGCGTCGAGCGGACACTGGATGCCTTGGAAGCGAACGGGCTTTTCGCGACCGGTTCCTATCGCAGCGAAAAGGAATCCGGGAAACCGTCGATCCTGGATGTCGATGGCGTGAAGTTCGGCGTAGTTACCAGTACCTATTCGCTCAACGGCCTGCCGGAAGAAGCCGACTGGCAAGTTGATACCGGAGTGGATGCGCAGCAACTGATCGCAAGGGGCAAGGCAACGCGCAAGGCGGGAGCTGACATCGTGGTGGCTGCCGTGCACGACGGAGCTGAATACACCACGGAACCGACAGCGTCGCAGAGACGGCTAGGTCGAGCTCTGGCTGAGTCCGGTGTCTTCGATTTCATCTACATGCACCACACCCATTCGGTATTGCCCATTGAAAAGCATGACGGAACCTGGATCGTCTATGGTTTGGGCAACTCCGTGGCCAAACATGCAACGCCAAGTATCCTCAACCGCGAAGGCATCAGCGTGAAGGCAACATTCACCGAGGATGAGTCGGGCGAATGGGACGTCAGCGACCTGCGCTGGGTCCCGCACCAGCTTTCGACCTCGCCGGTGATGTGGTGCCAAGTCTTCGATGCCGACGGATGCGTTCCGGAAGCTGATGCTAAAGCCTCGTTGAAGCGCAGCAAAGCCACGGTGAATGCCTACGGCGCATTCGAAGATGGGCTTCAAGAGTGGGCGTTGGACTGAGCTATCGCATTGGCCAGGGCTCCCAGGAGCCGCTTTCGGGCAGAATGGCACGCGCCCGGGCCAGCCGCGCCGGCGATACGTCATCGAGACCGCCGGATCGCTCACTGAACCCCATCTCATCAACTTCGAAACGGTGAACGAGGCGGCCAGCGTCAAGAACCAGGTACTCGCCGAATGCTCCGGACACTGCGGCCCCCACCTGGGCTTCCAGTTCCTCAATCATGTCGGGAACGTGCTCATCGCATGCGTCGCAGCCGCAGTCCGGGAACATTGCTTGGTACAGCGCACCGAGCTCCAGATGCACCCCGGGAAATTTTGTGAGAACTATGCCCAATGGAGCGCAGCGCGAATCCACCGGGAAGATCCGAATAGAGCACATCACTGTGTCCGGTGGAATCCGCAGTTCGGTGGCCAGACCGGGATCTTCGAAGCAGCGCACCTGGAATTGCTCCTGCATCCAGCCCAGCAACGCCCGGGCTACATGCTGCACGGGGGCAAAACGTTCCGGATGTTCGGTCACCGAATAGCTTTCATGATCCGGCTCTCCATCCCAACGCTCGCCATAGGGGATTGGGGTACCGAGCTCGTCGAGGTACTCCGCGAATTTATTGTCTGGCCGCTGGTAGCCACTGAGCATGCTCGGTTCCTCCTGATGCGTCAAACCATGGCAGTAAGGGCTTAATGCCCGAATTCATCCGAATCGGTGAAGGGGCCGGCTCCAGTATCCATGGCATCGATGGCGGCTATTTCTGCCTGGGTGAGATTGAAATCGAAAATATCCAGGTTCTCGTGTTGCCGCTGAGGATCGGCCGATTTCGGTGCTGCCGCACGTCCGGACTGGACATGCCAGCGGAGTGCCACCTGCGCGCTGCTCTTGCCATGCGCCTCGGAAATTTGTGCCAGAGTCGGATGTGAAAGGAAATCGGACTTCTGCCGTCCCAATGGGGAATAAGCTTCGGTCCGCACGCCATGCTCCGTATTGAAAGCTTGCCATTCGGCGCTTTGACGCTCAGGATCCACCTGGATCTGGTTCAGCGCCGGCACGTGCCCTGTTTTCAAGACATTCTGCAACTGGTAAGGCTTGAAATTCGAGACGCCGGCAGCTCGGATCTTCCCTTCGTCTACGAGCTTTGCCAGCTCTGTGAACGCCTCGACGTAGGTGTTCTGCCGCGGGTTTGGCCAGTGGATCAAGAACAGGTCCACATAGTCGAGTACAAGGCGGGACAGGGAGTTCTCCAAGGCCTGGCGCACGCCTAGGGCCGAATGCCACTTCTTGTTGAACTTCGTCGTCACGAAGAATTCATCGCGGTCAAGCCTGCTCTGCGCCAACGCCTGGCCGACGGCGTCCTCGTTCTCATAGTTCTCCGCCGTCTCCACGCGGCGATAGCCGACGTCAAGGGCCGAACGAACCGCGGTGACCGCCTCCTGGCCGCGCATGGGCCACGTACCCAAGCCTACGGAAGGCATGCTCACGCCACCGGCAAGTTCGAGGGAAGAAATATCAGCAATCATGTTCCCGAACCTACCAAGCTTTACGGGCTGCCGGGAGGTTGCATCGAAGAATCCACGACACACCGGGAAACAAAACCGGCGCAGGGCAGCCATGGGTTTAACGTTGTTTCGGCGCATTTCCGTGCTGCCATCCACCGAACACCATGAAGGTTAGAACCATGCCGAAAATAGGCGTCCTCGCGCTGCAAGGGGATTTCCGCGAACATCTGGCCTCTTTTGAACGGCTTGGGCAACGTGCGCAGATGGTGCGTACAGTCGAGGATTTGGCGCAGGTCGACGCGCTGGTGCTACCCGGCGGCGAGTCTTCCGTAATTGACCGACTCTCCCGCAACTACGGGCTGGCCGATCCCATCAAGGAACGCATCGCCGAAGGCATGCCGGTCTACGGCTCCTGCGCTGGAATGATCATGCTGGCCGACCGCATCGAGAACCCCGCCATCGCGCGGGATGGCGCGGTGCAGCAAAGCTTCGGCGGCATCGACATGACGGTGAGGCGCAATGCCTTCGGGCGTCAGGTCGACTCGTTCGAGCACCAGCTGGACTTCAACGGGCACACGTTGGAAGCGGTGTTCATCCGCGCCCCGGAAGCCGTGCAAATCGGCCCGGACGCCGAGGTGATCAGCACCGTTCAAGCCGGGCCGAATGGCGGACAGGGTAGAATTGTTGCAGTACGCCAGGGAAAATTGTTGGCAACCAGCTTTCACCCGGAAGTCACCGGCAGCACAGCTATCCATCAATTTTTCATCAATCTCACGCGAGGAGACGCTTAAAGCATGTCAGGCCACTCCAAATGGGCAACTACCAAGCACAAGAAGGCTGCGATCGACGCCAAGCGCGCCAAGGCCTTCGCGAAATTCATCAAGGGCATTGAAGTTGCCGCCCGCGCCGGCGGAGCCGACATGGCCGGCAACCCTGCACTGGAACTTGCCGTCAGCAAGGCCAAGAAGAACTCCGTGCCGATCAACAACATCGACCGCGCAATCAAGCGTGGCGCTGGCCTGACCGGTGAGGTCGTCGACTACACCGAGATCATCTACGAAGCACGGGGCCCGCAGGGCTCGGCGCTGCTGATCGAGTGCCTGACCGACAACAAGAACCGCGCAGCCTCCGAGGTTCGCGTGGGCATCACCCGCAATGGCGGCACCGTCGCCGACCCGGGATCGGTGGCCTACCTGTTCAACCGCCAGGGCGTAGTCCGCCTGCCCAAGGGCGAGCTGACCGAAGATGACCTGCTGATGATCGTGCTGGACGCCGGTGCCGACGAGATCCTGGACGAGGACGAGAACTTCGCCATCGTGTGCGATCCTTCGGACCTGCGCGCGGTCGCAGCGGCGCTGGACGAGAACAATATCGCCTACGAATCCGACGAAATGGAATTCCTGCCGTCGATGAAGGTGGACCTGGATGTCGACGGAGCCCGCAAGTTCCTGAAGCTCTACGACGCGCTGGAGGAACTGGACGACGTCCAGGGCATCTACACCAACGCAGATCTCTCCGATGAGGTTCGCGCCGCATTGGACGAAGAGCAGTAGGGCTTGGCCTTACGTGTTGTCGGCGTCGACCCCGGCCTGACCCGTTGCGGTCTTGCCGTGGTCGACGTCGCTGCAAACAGGCAAGTTTCACTGGTGGACGTCACCGTCGCCGGCACCCCGCCGGGCACCCCGCTCGACGCCCGGCTCTTGACGATCTCCAACGCGATCGAGGCGTGGCTGGACCAGCACCGGCCCGACGTGCTCGCCCTGGAACGCGTGTTCGCTTCGGCGAATGTCTCCACGGTGATCGGCACCGCCCAGGTCACCGGCGTGGTGATCACCGCCGCGGCACGACGCGGCATCCCCGTCGCGCTGCATACGCCGACCGAGGTGAAGGCGGCGGTGACCGGTTCCGGTCAGGCGACCAAGGCGGCGATCGGCAAGATGATTGCCAAGATCTGCCGGCTTGATGAACCGCCCAAGCCTGCCGACGCCGCTGACGCGGTGGCCCTGGCGATCACCCACGGCTGGCGCGGAGCGGCCACCGGCTCGAACGCCTCGGCCTCTGCGGTGCATGCCGGCGGGTCCTCGCAGCTGACAGGTGCTCAGCAGGCATGGATCGCCGCCGAAGCGTCAGCCAAGCGCCGAGCGGTGCGCCGCTAGCCGGCGGCCGTGAAATGACCTCGACCCACCGGGAAACACGGAGGATCGATATTCGTAGGTATCTTCGATAAACTGGGTTCGATCGAACATACATCCCAAGGAGTGGCATGATCAGCTCATTGACCGGCACCGTGCAGGCGGTTGCACTGAACACCGCGGTAATCGACGTTAACGGCTTCGGAATGCTGGTCAACGCCACCCCCGGAACGCTGTCCGGCCTGCATCAAGGGCGCGAGGCGACGGTCTTCACCTCCATGGTGGTGCGCGAGGACTCCATGACCCTTTTCGGCTTCGCCACCGCGGAGGAGCGGGATGTCTTCGAAGTCCTGATCTCCGTATCGGGCATCGGGCCGCGCACCGGCCTGGCCATCCTGGCCGTGCATTCTCCCGAAGAAGTGCGCATCGCGGCGAACACGAAGGACACCGCCGCATTCACCAAGGTGTCCGGCATCGGCCCCAAGGGCGCCAGCCGCATCGTGCTGGAACTGAACGGCAAGCTGGTCCCGACCGGCGTGCCAGTGGCGCCGGTGTCCGGCGGAGGTACCGCCAGCGTCTGGGAACCGCAGGTGATCGAGGCGCTGACCGGGCTGGGCTGGAGCGAAAAGGATGCAACCAGCACCCTGAAATCGCTGTCCAAGGCCGATCCGGATGTCGTGGCCACCGGCAACGTCGCTGAAATCCTGCGTGCCGCGCTGCGCAGCATGTCCAGCGGAACCCGCGTCTAAGCGGTCTGCGAGAGGATCGACTTTTCATGAATGACTCCACCGGGCTCACGAACGCCGGCAGCGAACCCGAAGAACGGGTCATCGAAGCTGCCCTACGCCCGCGGAATCTCGACGACTTCGTCGGCCAATCCCGGGTGCGCCAGCAGCTCTCGCTGGTGCTCGAAGCGGCCAAGATCCGCGAACGCACCGCGGACCATGTACTGCTCTCGGGCCCGCCCGGGCTGGGCAAGACCACCTTGTCGATGATTATCGCCGCCGAGATGAACGCGCCATTGCGCATCTCTTCCGGCCCGGCCATCCAGCACGCCGGCGACCTGGCCGCGATCCTCTCCTCGCTGACCGAGGGCGAGGTGCTGTTCCTCGATGAAATCCACCGCATGTCCCGGCCCGCCGAGGAAATGCTCTACATGGCAATGGAAGACTTCCGCGTAGACATCGTCGTCGGCAAGGGAGCCGGCGCTACCGCGATTCCCCTGGAGCTGCCGCCCTTCACGCTCGTCGGGGCCACCACGCGCGCGGGCCTGCTGCCCGGACCGCTGCGCGACCGCTTCGGCTTCACCGGGCACCTGGAGTTCTACGCGGTCAAGGAACTCGAGCTGGTACTGCGCCGTTCGGCCATGATGCTGGATCTGAGCGTCACCTCAGCTGCATTCACCGAGATCGCCGGGCGCTCCCGCGGCACCCCGCGTATCGCCAACCGCCTGCTGCGCCGCGTGCGGGACTGGGCCCTGGTGCACAAGCTCGAAGAGATCGATGCCAAGGCAGCAGCTGCCGCCCTGGACATGTACGAGGTCGATGCGCGCGGACTGGATCGCCTGGACCGCGGAGTGCTGGAAGCACTGTGCACGAAATTCGGCGGGGGACCGGTAGGGCTGTCGACCCTGGCTATCGCCGTCGGCGAAGAGACCGAGACCGTCGAAACCGTCGCCGAGCCATACCTGGTGCGCGAAGGATTGATGGGCCGGACTCCTCGAGGACGTATCGCCATGCCCGGAGCCTGGGAGCATCTGGGATTGGCCATGCCCAAGGATGCCATCTTCGCCAGTGCGCAAAGCTATGAAAACGATGAGGATTAGGCAAGCATTACTTCACTGCCCGCGTAAATGGCCTGCCGGTTCACCGTGACCCATTAGACTAAAGACGCCCGACCTGTGCCCAATTCAGGGTAAGGTGGGGCGTCTTTGCTGTTTCGCGCCAGAAAATGGCGCAGCGGCATCCCAGAACTCCAGACCAAATCGCAACGAATCGTTAGCAGGTAAATACGTGAATCCTCTCGTAATCGCACAGGCCGCTGGTGGCGGCTTCAACCCTTCGCTGATCCTGATGGTCGCCCTGTTTGCAGTGCTGATCTTCATGATGTTCCGTGGCCGCAAGAAGCAGGCCGCCCAGCAGGAGAAGCTGAAGAACAACACCGTGCCAGGCGCCAAGGTGATGACCAACTCGGGAATCTTCGGCACCGTCGTCGGTGTAGACGCAGAGGATCGCGTACAGGTTGAGGTTTCGCCAGGCGTGGTGCTGACCCTGCACCGCCAGGCCATCGCCACCTTCCTGGACAAGGATGCGGCAGCCCCGGCCGCTGCCGACGAACCAGCAGCACCCTCCAACGCAACCGAAACCCCGGAAGAGTCCCTGCGTCGCTTGAACGACGAGGGCAAGGACGAGCGCAACGCCTAAGTCCCGGGCAGCATAGCGGTGGCCTGAAGGCCAAGCCACCCGAACCAGAAAGCACAATAGATGTCATCAATCAGACCTGTTAAACAGGCGCGCAAAGCGTTGCTGTGGTTGCTGGTCGTCTTCATCATCGCAACCGGAGTGTTGGTGGGTGGTGCGGTGAACGGCAAAACCGGATGGGGACCGAAGCTGGCCCTCGACCTCGAAGGCGGCACCGAGATGATCCTGGCCCCTCGGGTCCAGGGCGACGAGGCGATCAACCAAGAGCAGCTGGACCAAGCGGTGGAGATCATCCGCCAGCGCGTGGACGGTTCCGGTGTCACCGAATCGGAAATCACCACCCAGTCCGGACGCAACGTCGTGGTCTCGATGCCCGGTACCCCGGACCAGACCACCCGCAATTTGATCCAGGCCTCGGCCAACATGGAATTCCGCCCGGTGCTGATCACCGGTGGTTTCGCAGCCACTCCGAAGGAAGACCGCACCCCCAAGGAAGACCTGCCAAAGCCTAGCGGCAAGCCAGAGAACCCATCGGATACCAACTGGATCACCCCAGAGCTGTTCCAGGAGTTCGAAGGCTACGACTGCGAGGTAGAACTCAAGGATCGCGGTGGCGAAGCCGCCGACCCAGACAAGCCTATGATCTCCTGCGACCACAGTAGGGGTGTCAAGTACATCCTCGGCCCGCAGGAAATCTCCGGAGACATGATCAAGGACGCCTACGCCCAGTTGGCCCGCGGCGTCAATGGATCGGTGACCGGCGAATGGGTCGTCGTTATCGAGTTCAACGCCGAAGGCACCAAGCTCTTCGCGGATACCACCCAGCGTCTGATTGCCCTGCAGGGCTCGCAGAACCAGTTCGCGATCGTGCTTGATGGCGAAACCATTTCGGCGCCAACCACCAATGCAGTGATTTCCGATGGCCGCCCGCAGATCTCCGGCGGCTTCACCCAGGAAAGCTCGCAGGCGTTGGCCGAGCAGCTGAAGTACGGCGCGCTGCCAATCAGCTTCGACATCCAGTCCGAGCGCCAGGTTTCCGCAACCCTGGGCGCTGACCAGCTGACCGCTGGCCTCATCGCCGGCATCATCGGCCTGGTTCTGGTCTTCATCTACTCGCTGTTCCAGTACCGGGCCCTGGGACTGGTGACCATCGCGTCGCTGCTGGTTTCCGGCGTGCTCACCTACCTGGCGCTGGTGCTGCTGGGCTGGGGCATGAACTACCGCCTGTCGCTGGCAGGCGTCGCCGGCCTGATCGTTGCCATCGGCCTCATCGCCGACTCGTTTATCGTGTACTTCGAGCGCGTGCGCGATGAGCTGCGCGAAGGCAGGCCGCTGGCAAGCGCCGTGGATGTCGGCTGGAAGCGCGCCAAGCGCACCATTCTGGCATCCAAGGCAGTGAACGTGCTGGCCGCAATCGTGCTCTACATCGTTGCCGTGGGCAACGTACGAGGCTTCGCCTTCACCCTGGGCCTGACCGCCATCATCGACCTCATCGTCGTGTACGGCCTGACCCACCCGACCTTGGTGCTGCTGGCACGCACCAAGTTCTTCGCCAACGGCCACCCGATGTCGGGCATGGATCCATCGTTGCTTGGCGTCAAGCCGCTGTACCAGGGCGCGGGCAAGGTTCGCCGCTTCGATGAGAATGTTGCGGCAAATCGCGGCAAGAAGAATGCGAAGGCATCGGCTGAGGCAGCGAAGCGCATGACCATTGCCGAACGCCGCCGCGCACAGGCCGAGCAGTCCGCTGGCTCGAACGCGTCTGGCAGCACGCAGGCCAAGGCCCAGGAGGAGAACAATGAATAAGCTAGTCACTTGGGGCAACGAGCTCTACACCGGCAAGCGTTCCTACCCGTTCACCTCCAAGCACCGCTTGTGGTTCCTGATCGCCGGCATCCTGGTGATCCTGTCCATCCTGATCCCGGTGGTCAAGGGCGGCTTCAATCTGGGTATCGACTTCCGCGGCGGTTCTGAATTCACCGTTTCGGATGTGCAGAACACGGATATCTCGATTGGCGAAGAGACGGTCAGCTCAGTGGCTTCAGGATCTGAGGCAACGGTGACCAATATTGCTCCGGGCACCATGCGCGTGCAGACCGAGCGTTTGAGCGATGACCAGACCCTGGCCATTGCCGATCAGCTCGCGAAGAACTACGGCGTCAGCAGCGACGAAGTGACCAGCAACTTCATCGGCCCGACCTGGGGCGAAGACGTTTCACGCCAGGCATTGTTTGGCCTGGTCGTCTTCGTGGTCCTGGTGGGCTTGCTGATGGCAGCCTACTTCCGCACCTGGAAGATGTCGCTGGCAGCGATCGTCGGCCTGATGGCAGTGGTGATCGTGACCGCGGGCATCTACTCGCTGACCGGTTTCGAAATCACGCCGAGCGCGATCATCGGCTTCCTGACCATCCTGAGCTACTCGCTGTATGACACCGTGGTGGTTTTCGACAAGGTCCGCGAAAACACCAAGGACTACACCCAGCAGACCAAGCGCACCTTCGAGCAGCTGGTCAACCTCGCTGTGAACCAGACCTTGGTCCGCTCGATCAACACCTCGGTTGTGGCCGTGCTGCCGGTGGCCGCGATCCTGTTCATCGGCTCCTACCTGCTGGGAGCCGGTACGCTCAAGGACCTGTCCTTGGCGCTGTTCGTCGGCATCATCGTCTCGGCCCTGTCGACCCTGTTCGTCCAGGCACCGATGTTCCACTGGCTGCGCCACAAGGACGAGGACGTGGTTGCGCACGACAAGAAGATGGCAGCGCTCTAACGCGATCTGAAGTCTAGGATATGGTGCCCCCGGCAGATGGCCGGGGGCACCATTTCGCTTAAGCTGTAAGATGCGTAATTAGTTGTCACCGCGCGAACGTGCTATAACGATTGAACTAAAGAAGGTGTTTTTCAGGTGCACGGCCACCGGTGATCTGGCGGCCCGAAACTACCGATGGATTTGACCGGGCTCCATACTGGCTTCGGGAAAATTCCAACGGCAACGGGAAGGAGCGGGGCATGGCGAATACGCCTAACCTGAACAATTCGAAACGACGCTCTATCTCTCGTTTGGTGCGCTTTGCAGGCCGGGGGAGCACTCCGAGCACATCGCCGACTCTCGAACCGCTGCTGCGCACGGTCAAGTCGAAGCATCCGAAGGCGGATCTGGATTTGCTGGTCCGTGCCTACGAGGTCGCAGAAAAATATCATGAGGGCCAAAAGCGCAAGAGCGGCGACCCCTACATCACGCACCCTGTCGCGGTCGCCACGATCTTGGCAGAAATGGGCATGACCGGTTCGATTCTCGCCGCTGCCTTGCTGCACGACACGGTCGAAGACACCGAGTACTCCCTCGAGTCGGTGAAGAAGGAATTCTCCGAAGAAATCGCCATGCTGGTGGACGGCGTGACCAAGCTGGACAAGGTCACCTACGGCGATGCGGCCCCCGCCGAAACCGTGCGCAAAATGGTCGTCGCGATGTCCCGCGACATCCGCGTGCTGCTGATCAAGCTGGCGGACCGCCTGCATAATGCACGCACCTGGCGCTACGTCTCGCCGGAATCCTCCTCCCGCAAGGCGAAGGAAACCCTGGAAATCTTCGCTCCGCTGGCACACCGCCTGGGCATGAACACGGTCAAATGGGAGCTGGAGGACCTGTCCTTCGCCGCTTTGCATCCCAAGGTCTACCAGGAGATCGTCCGCATGGTCGGCGACCGCACCCCTGAGCGCGAAAAGTACCTTTCATCAATCCGCCAGACCCTTTCGCGCGATCTGGGAGATGTGGCCATCCACGCCTCGGTATCCGGCCGGCCCAAGCACTACTATTCGATCTACCAGAAGATGATCGTGCGCGGCAAGGACTTCGACGACATCCACGACCTGATGGGCGTGCGGATCCTGGTCGACACCGTCAAGGACTGCTACGGCGCGCTGGGCGTCGTGCACGCGGAGTGGAATCCGCTGCCCAACCGCTTCAAGGACTACATCGCCATCCCGAAGCTGAATCTCTACCAGTCGCTGCACACCACGGTGATGGGTCCCGAGGGCAAGCCCGTGGAAATCCAGATCCGCACCCATGACATGCATGTGCGCGCTGAATACGGCGTCGCCGCGCATTTCCAGTACAAGCATGGCCAGACCGACAACTCCATGCTCTCTCCGGAGCAGAACATGGATTGGCTGCGCTCCCTGATGGAATGGCAAGCCGACACCGCCGACTCCGAAGAATTCCTGGACGGGCTGCGCTACACCATCAGCTCCGCCGAGGTCTACGTGTTCACCCCGAAGGGCGACATCATGTCCCTGCCGGTGGGGGCAACACCGGTGGACTTCGCCTACTCGATCCACACCGACGTAGGGCACCGAACCATCGGTTCGCGCGTCAATGGCAAGCTCGTGCCTCTGCATACCGAACTCAAGCAGGGTGATGTGGTGGAGGTCTTCACCTCCAAGGCTGAGGGCGCCGGCCCATCCCAGGACTGGCAGAATTTCGTCAAGTCGCCGCGGGCCAAGGCGAAGATCCGCGGCTACTTCTCCAAGGAGCGCCGCGAAGAGGCCATCGAAAAGGGCAAGGAGCTGCTGACCAAGGAACTGCGTCGCAACCAGCTGCCGTTGCAGAAGCTGATGACGCACGATTTGCTCACCGCGGTAGCCAACGAGCTGCACCACACTGACATTTCTGCGTTGTACCAGTCGGTGGGCGACGGCCATACCAGTGCACAAAACGTCATCGAGCATCTAACGGCTCTGATCGGCCCGCCAGAAGCCGAACAGGTCGATGAGGAAGCGGTAATCCACCCGGTCGCTCCTAGCCCGTCTACGGGCAATGAGGCCGGTGTGATCGTGGAAGGCCTGGGAGACGTGCTGGTCAAGCTGGCGCGTTGCTGCACCCCAGTGCCGCCAGATGAGATCCAAGGGTTCGTCACCCGAGGCGCCGGCGTCTCGGTGCACCGCACGGATTGCCTGAACCTGACGCAGCTCGCCGAGCAGCCCGATCGGCTCGTCAACGTCACATGGGCCACCAAGCACCACGGCGTGTTCCTGGTCGAGATCCAGGTCGAGGCGCTGGACCGCAAATCGCTGCTTTCCGACGTGACCCGGATCCTTTCCGAAAGCCACCTGAACATCCTGTCCGCCAGTGTGCAGACCAGCAAGGACCGTGTTGCCATTTCGCGCTTCGCCTTCGAAATGGGCGACCCGAAGTTCCTGAGCCACGTGCTGAACCAGGTGCGGCGGATTGATGGCGTCTACGATGTCTACCGCACCACTGCGGGATCGCGCCGGTAACTTGCCTGGCCGGCCTATGCGGCCTGTGCTGTGCCGGAGAAGGACTGCACCAGGCGCAGCGCCCTGGATCGTTCAGGTGACGGATCCTCGCTATCCAGCGCCTTCCGGATCTGATCCAAGTTCAGGTAGGGGTCTGCCAGGGATATGACGGTGCCCAGCACCCGGCTGGCAATGGGCAATGGATCATATTTGGCGCAATCGCAGACGCTGCGCAATGCCGTGGTGACCTTGAGTCGGCTGCGGAACACCATCTGCGTATCAGGCACCTGTATCTGGGCGAATTCGGCCTTCAGGCCGTGCCCGGGATAAAAAGGCCGATGGTAGTTCTTGGTGTAGATGCACAAGGTGAAGACGGAGGGCAAGAGCCCGTGGATCCAGGCCGCGGTCTGCCGCGCCAGCACGGCATCGCGGTCCAGTTCCCGGCCGCAGGCGAAGCCCGCAATGCGGGCACGCACCGAGGCGTTGACCTGGATGCTGCTGGGCAGGAAGTAATCACCAAGCACCTCGCGCAATAAGCCGTTGAAAGCCATGGCGTCCAACTCATTGCGGGTGAACATCTCGCCGGCGATCCAGAGATCCCCGGGAATGCGCAACGCGGCGGCGCGGGGTCCGGTAGCTGCGGAATTTCTCGTTTCCATAGAGCTACTGAACCAGTCCGCACCGCCGCGTTGGCGGGTTGCAAGCGATCTGTGGATTACTTACTGGAAGTCGGCTGCCGACTTCTCCAAGGTGCTCAGCCACATGCGGCGTGCATCCAGGGCTTCCTGGGCTGCCGCGATCTGCTTGGCATTGCCCTTGGCCTGCGCTGCTGCCAGATCATCTTCCAGGGCGGCGATGGTGTCCTGCAGCTGCGAGAGCATGGAGTTGGAACGGGCCTTGGTCTCCGGGTTGGAACGACGCCACTGCTCGTCCTCGGCACCCTTGACCGCGTCCTCGACCTGGCGCAGTGCCGACTCGATGCGCTGCAGGTCGTTGCGCGGCACCTTGCCGGCTTCTTCCCAGCGGGTACGGATCGAATCCAGCTCCTTCTTGGCGGCGGCCAGATCCTTGATCGGAAGCAGCGCGCGGGCTTCTTCCAGCAGTGCTTCCTTCACCACGAGGTTCTGGGCGTACTCTTCATCGATCTTGGCGTTGGCCGCGGCGCGAGCCTGGAAGAAGACATCCTGGGCGGCGCGGAAGCGGCTCCAGAGCTGGTCATCGTCCTTGCGCGAGGCGCGGCGCGACTTCTTCCACTCATCCATGAGCTTGCGGTACTCGGCGGCCGTGGCAGCCCAGTCGGTCGAACCCTGCAGCGCCTCGGCGCGGGCGATCAGTTCTTCCTTGACTTCCTTGGCTGCAGCGTTGGTCGAATCCAGCTGCGAGAAGTACGCGCGGCGGTGGCGGTCGAAGGTGGTGCGGGCCGAACGGAACCGCTTCCACAGCGCATCCTCGGTGGCGCGTGGCAGACGGACCGAGGAACGCTGCGCGCCCTTCCAGGCATCGAACAGCTCGTTCATGGTGGCCGAAGCGGTCTTCCACTGGATCTGCTCCGGGCGCTTGGCGGCCAGGGCCTCGGCCTGCTCGACGATGGCCTCGCGGGCAGCGAGCTGCTCGGCACGAGCCTCGTCGTTGGCCTTGCGCTGTTCGCTGGCCAATGCCTCGACGGCGACGCGGACATCTTCCAGGCGGGATTCCAGCGCCGGGATGTCGCCGACCATGTGGCGTTCTGCGACGGTGGCCGAGAGCGCCTGCACAGCCTTGCTGAGCTCGCCGGCCGGGGCCTTTGCTACTACACGCTGCTCGAGCAGCATCAGCTGCGAGAGCGCGTCGTCGTATTTGCGCACGAAGTAGCCCAGGGCTTCTTCCTGCGTTGCGTCCGGGTACTGGCCCACGGGGGACTCGGCGCCGTCGATGATCACGAAGACGTGGCCGTCCTCGGTCACGCGGGCGAACTTGGCCGCTTCATCGAGGGGAGTGGTGTGTGCGACGCTTGGCGCTACAACCGGCTTTGCGGCAGGCTTCTGCGCCTGTGGCAAGGGGGTCTTCTGGCTGTCGTCGGATTGCTGACTGGTGGTCACCGCTGAAACTCTTTCACTTTACGAGCACTTGCTTTAGCCAACTCTACCTGTGACCTCCGCTTCTTAGTAAGCCGACGTGCACAGGTTTCTCGGGTTTCGGGCTATAAGATGGGTAGGTAGCCCAATTTGCACTAAGGAGTTTCATGGCACGCAAGGCCTCACTATCAGGTTTCCCGGAATGGCTTCCAGCCGAACGGGCTGTCGAACAGCACGTGCTGGACACCTTGCGCCATGTCTTCGAGCTTCATGGATTCGCGAATATCGAGACCCGTGCCGTGGAAACCCGCGCGCAGCTGCTGCGCAAGGGCGAAATCGACAAGGAAGTCTACGGTCTCTCCCGCCTGGCCGCCGAGGATGACAAGAGCGATCCGAACGCGCTGGCCCTGCACTTCGACCTCACCGTGCCTTTCGCGCGCTACGTGGTGGAGAACGCCGGCCATCTGGCCTTCCCGTTCCGCCGCTACCAGATGCAGAAGGTGTGGCGCGGCGAACGCCCGCAGGATGGCCGCTTCCGCGAATTCACCCAGGCAGATATCGACGTCGTGGGCGATGGCACCCTGCCCTTCAGCTACGACGTGGAACTGGCGCTGACCATCGCCGATGCGCTCTCCGCCCTGCCGATCGGAGATTTCCGCCTGCGCGTGAACAACCGCAAGCTGGCCGAGGGCTTCTACCGCGGCCTGGGCCTGGAGGATCCTGACGCGGTGCTGCGCGCCATCGACAAGCTGGAGAAGATCGGCGACGACGCAGTTGCCAAGATCCTGATCGAGGAAGTCGGCGCCACCGCCGAGCAGGCCTCCGCGGCCCTGGCCCTGGCCAAGATCCGCACCCTGGACACCTCCTTCATCGAGCAGGTCCGCGCGCTGGGCGTGACGCACGAGCTGCTGGACACCGGCCTGGATGAGCTCGCGCAGGTCATCGACGCCGCGTCCAAGCGCGCACCGGGCAAGGTCATGGCCGACCTGTCCATCGCCCGCGGCCTGGACTACTACACCGGCACCGTGTACGAGACCGTGCTGGTGGGCCATGAGTCGCTGGGTTCGATCTGCTCGGGAGGCCGCTACGAATCATTGGCTTCGAAGGGGAAGAAGAACTACCCGGGCGTGGGCCTGTCCATCGGCGTCACCCGCCTGGTCTCGCGCATCCTCGCCGAAGAGGTGGTTACCGCCAGCCGTTCGGTGCCGTCGGTGGTATACGTCACCTTGGCCAACGAGGACTCCTGGCACGAAGCGCAGGATGTCGCAGCGCAGCTGCGCGAGCGCGGCATTGCCTGCGAGGTCGCGGCCAGCGCGGAGAAGTTCGGCAAGCAGATCAAATACGCTGATCGCCGCGGGATTCCGTTCGTGTGGTTCACCCACGCCGACGGCACCCACGAGGCCAAGGACATCCGCTCCGGCGAGCAGGTGACCGCCGATCCGGCCACCTGGATGCCGGCCGAAGCAGATCTGAAGATCGCCATCAGCTAGTCCCAGGGCTGAGCAGCCCGCCCGCACACCAGTAATGGTGCACTAAACTTCATGGGAAGAAACTTTCCACACAAACCGAAAGGATCGTAGTGCTACGCACTCATCAGCTGGGCGTCTTGAACGCCGAGCACATTGGACAGCAAGTCACCCTCACCGGCTGGGTCGCACGCCGCCGTGACCACGGCGGAGTCGCCTTCCTGGATTTGCGCGACGCGTCGGGCGTGGCCCAGGTCGTCGTGCGCGACGAAGAGGACTTCCATCCGCTGCGCAATGAGTTCGTCCTGCAGATCACCGGCAATGTCGAGCGCCGCCCGGAAGGCAACGAGAACCCGAACCTGCCAACCGGCGAGATCGAGGTCATCGCGGACACCGTGACCGTGCTGAACACCGCCGCTCCGCTGCCGTTCCAGATCGATGAGCACGTCGAGGTCGGCGAAGAGGCGCGCCTGCGCCACCGCTACCTGGATCTGCGCCGCCCGACCCCGGCACGCAACATCCGCCTGCGCTCCGAGGCCAACCGCGTCGCGCGCAACCTGCTGCACGATGAGGGCTTCATCGAAATCGAGACCCCGACGCTGACCCGTTCCACCCCGGAAGGCGCCCGCGACTTCGTCGTGCCTGCACGCCTGACCCCCGGCTCCTGGTACGCGCTGCCGCAGTCCCCGCAGTTATTCAAGCAGCTGCTGCAGGTCGGCGGCTTCGAGAAGTACTACCAGATCGCACGCTGCTACCGCGACGAGGACTTCCGCGCGGACCGCCAGCCGGAGTTCACCCAGCTGGACATCGAGGCATCGTTCGTCGAGGAAGACGACATCATCGCGCTCGGCGAGAAGCTGGTCAAGGAGCTGTGGAGCCTGATCGACGTCCAGGTGCCGACCCCGATCCGCCGCATGGCCTACTCCGAGGCGATGGCCAAGTACGGTTCGGACAAGCCGGACCTGCGCTTCGGGCTGGAACTGACGGAGATGACCGAGTACTTCGCGAACACCTCCTTCAAGGTGTTCCAGTCCGAGTACGTCGGTGCCGTCGTCATGCCTGGAGGCGCATCCCAGCCACGCCGCACCCTGGATGCCTGGCAGGAATTCGCCAAGCAGCGCGGTGCCAAGGGCCTGGCCTACGTGCTGATCAAGGAAGATGGCGAGCTGGCAGGCCCAGTGGCCAAGAACCTGTCCGACGAGGAGAAGGCCGGCCTGGCCGCAGCCACCGGCGCCTCTGCCGGCGACTGCATCTTCTTCTCCGCCGGCAAGAAGAACGAATCCCGCGCGCTTCTCGGCTCGGTTCGTGTCGAGATCGGCCACCGCACCGGCCTGATCAAGGATGGCGACTGGGCCTTCGTCTGGATCGTTGATGCGCCGATGTTCGAAGCCGCTTCCGACGCTGTCGCTTCCGGCGACGTGGCAGTGGGTGCCGGTGCCTGGACCGCTGTGCACCACGCGTTCACCAGCCCGAAGCCTGAGTTCATGGACACCTTTGACACCGATCCTGGCTCGGCCCTGTCCTACGCCTACGACATTGTCTGCAACGGCAATGAAATCGGCGGCGGCTCCATCCGTATCCATCAGCGCGACGTGCAGGAGCGTGTCTTCAAGGTCATGGGCGTGACCCAGGAGCAGGCCGACACCCAGTTCGGCTTCCTGCTCGAGGGCTTCAAGTACGGCGCCCCACCGCATGGCGGCATCGCCCTGGGCTGGGACCGCGTGCTGCAGCTGCTGACCAACTCGGAGTCCATCCGCGACGTCATCGCCTTCCCGAAGACCGGTGGCGGCTTCGATCCGCTGACCCAGGCTCCTGCGCCAATTACCCCGCAGCAGCGCAAGGAAGCCGGCATCGACTTCAAGCCGGAAAAGAAGAAGGCCGAAGAGGGCGAAGCTAAGGCTGAAGCCAAGTAGGCATTCGCTGTTCAAGGAAGCCGGGTGGAACGCATTTCATGTGTTCCATCCGGCTTCTTTTGCGTATTTGTTGGCCAAGCAATAGATTAATGGCGATTTTAATACTAGGTTGGTTTTCAACCTAGTTTTCGATCCCAGGAGAACCCGTGTCGTTAGTGCTTCCCGACGACGTTATTGAGCTCTACCCAGAAAGCGACCGCGAATGGGCGCGGGACTTCAACATTGCTCTGTGGTGGAAGGACTTGAATGATTCCCAGTGCGCAGCGGAACTGGGGAAGGTCTTGGATGCCATCCGCGACAGTGGGCAGAGCGCGGAAGAACTCTTCGGTGATCCCGCTGAATTCGGCGAAGTCCGCGCTTATGCGCGCTTGACCCCTCAGCAACTGGCTGATTCGGAGCTGCCGGTCAGTAATAGCTGGGGGCTGATTGCTGGTGCCGGCTTGGTCGTCGGGCTGCTATGCGCAGGGTTCGGTATTTGGATCGGATTCAGAGATGGATGGGCCGCGACATCGTGGCATTATTGGCAGCTGGCGGCTTTGTCCGCCGGGGCCGGCTTGGCAGTATCTGGACACCTGTGGTGGTTGCATCGGGTCAGGGGCAAATTCGCCCTATCCTGGATACTCAGCCTTGCCGCAGCCACTGCTGCCACCGCTGCAGCCGTGCTGATCGCAGTACTCGGCGCGGAGGAAGCGATGCCGCTGCCCAACTGGCTGGTGCCGATCATCGGCGTTGCACTGGTTGTCAGCGTTTTTTGGTTGCCGTTCACAGAGAAATCTGGTGCGAAACGAGAAGCGGTCTGCGTGGATGTGGATCCTGAGTCCTGGTTTGCCGAGGTTTCGCGTTTACTACGCGGGCGCTATGGAATGCGGAGCAAAGAGGCGGACTTCGCCCTTGAATCTGCCCGCGAACACTGGTCAGCCCTGCACAGGGAGGACGGCAATGCCAGAATTTCCGATGAGTTCGGCACACCGATCGAATTCGCCATCGGGCTGTCAGTCAACACCGGCAAAGCGTTAAAGCGGCGCTGGTTGCTTCGTCGCCTGTTTCCGCTAGCTGTCGTGGGTCTGTACAGCATCAGCCTTGTTCCGGCAGTGATCGCTCCAGAACGCAGCGGTTGGGATATCTTCTTCGCGGTCTGCATGCTGATTTTTGCTGCAGTGACACTCTATGAACTGCGTCCTGCGAACCGGGCAAGCTATGTCGAGGACAGGCTGGCCGAAAGGCGTGCCCAGTCCCGCGGGCTGGAAGAAGGAAAAGATGGGTAAAGATGCGCCATTTCCCGGTAGCTGGCAACGCGCGATGCTGCCTATGTTGCTTCTTGCAGAGCTCTCCACCAGCCCGGCTCATGGTTATGCGCTGTCCAAATCCCTGCAGGAACGGGGTTTCGGTCCGATCAAGGGTGCCACGCTCTATCCCGCATTGTCCAAGCTTGAGGCCGCGGGCTTCGTGGACACGCGGTGGGAAGAAGGCCAGAGTGGTCCTGGACGGAAGGTCTACGGGCTATCTGCCGCCGGTCGCGCCGAACTGGGCCGCCAGCGCGACCGTTTCGATAATCTGGCAGCACTGGTTCAATCCACCGGAACCTAGGCCAGATCGGCCGAATCCACGATCACCGTGAAAGGCCCGGAATTCGCCAGCGACACATTCATCATCGCCCCGAACCTCCCGGTCTCCACGTGGGCTCCCAGCTCCCGCAGGTGGGAAACGAAGTACTGGTAGAGCGGTTCGCTCACCGGGCCCGGCGCGGCGTTGGACCACGAGGGGCGGCGGCCCTTGCGCACCGAGCCGTAGAGCGTGAACTGGCTGATCACCAGCAGGGGAGCGCCGGTGGACTCGGCACTGGATTCGTCCTCCAAGATCCGCAGCCGCCAGATCTTCTCCGCAACCTTGCGCGCGGTTGCTTCATAGTCGTCGTGGGTGACTCCCAGCAGGATCACCAGCCCGGGGGAAGCGAGACGGCCTACGATCTCCCCTTCGATTTCGACGTGGGCAGTGCTGGCGACCTGGACGACGGCGCGCATGGAGCAAGTCCTTTCAAGAGGCGTTGTGTGAGTGCGACGACGTGTTGGCTTGCGCCGCGCGACTACCAGAGTATCGGTAGGCTTAGGGGGTGAGCGATTTGTTCGATTCCTTGTCCGATGATCAGCACGATGGGAGCACCTCCCAAGTCAACCGGCCGCGTCCGCCGCTGGCGGTGCGCATGCGCCCTCGATCCCTGGACGAGCTGGTTGGCCAGCAGCATCTCTTGGGTCCCGGCTCTCCGCTGCGCCAGCTCGCCGAGCATCCGGAAACCGGCTTGGCAGGCCCGGCCAGCGTGATCCTCTACGGCCCTCCGGGGATCGGCAAAACCACCATCGCCCACGTGATCGCCCGCGCCACCGACCGCAAGTTCGTCGAGCTCTCCGCGATCACCGCAGGCGTCAAGGACGTGCGCCGGGTCATCGAACAGGCGAAGGACGACCGAGATCTGCGCGGGATCACCACCGTCTTGTTCCTCGATGAGATCCACCGCTTCAACAAGGCCCAGCAGGATGCCCTGCTGCCCGGCGTGGAGAACCGTGTTGTCGTCCTAGTAGCCGCGACGACCGAAAACCCTTCCTTCTCGGTGATTTCTCCGTTGCTCTCGCGCTCCTTGCTGCTGACCTTGCGCCCGCTGACCGACGGCGACCTGTCCACCTTGCTCGAGCGTGCTGTAGCCGACGAGCGCGGCTTCGATGGACAAGTGATCCTGGACGACGAGCAGCGCGAGGCGATTGTCCGCCTGGCCCAGGGCGATGCGCGCCGCTCGCTCACCGTGCTGGAGGCCGCCGGCGCGGTCGCCTGGAACGCCGCCGGGAAGGATGTCGCACCACCGGTGCACATCACCGCAGGCCATGTGCAGCTGGCCATGGACCAGGCGGTACAGCGCTACGACAAGGATGGCGACCAGCATTACGACATCATCTCCGCGTTCATCAAGTCCATCCGCGGCTCGGATGTGGACGCTGCCCTGCACTATCTGGCCCGCATGCTCTCCGCAGGGGAGGACCCCCGTTTCATCGCCCGCCGGCTGATGATCTCGGCCTCGGAAGACATCGGCATGGCCGATCCCACCGCGCTCCCGCTCGCGGTCGCCGCCGCCCAGTCGGTTCAGCTCACCGGCATGCCCGAAGCGCGGATCATGCTTGGCCAGGCGACAGTGCATCTGGCCACCGCGCCGAAGTCCAACGCCTCCTACAACGCGATCAATGCCGCCCTGGCCGATGTATCAGAAGGCAAGGGCGCGCTGGTTCCAGACCACCTGCGCGACGCGCACTATCCGGGTGCAAAGTCGCTGGGCCACGGAGTGGGCTACATCTACTCGCACGACGCGCCGCATTCCATCGCCACCCAGCAGTACCTGCCCGATGACCTGGTGGGCACCAACTACTACACGCCCACCAATAATGGGGCCGAAAAAAACCTTGGGTCCCGCCTGGCACGCTTGCGCGAGATCATCCGCGGCAAGGATCCGCTGCGCTCCAAGGGCAAGCGTTAAGTGTGCGCTAGGACTCAGCGAAAGCAACGGCGATTTCGTGTAAACTTGATCTTTGGCTGGCAAGCCTTGCCTGTGCATTCGAGTGATCGGCTGCACAGCGAGGTTGAAGTGAAGCAGGGACGCGACGCCCACACACTCTCCCTCCTGGAGGCCAGTAGATACCGTCGCTAATCGAAAGGGACACACCATGGCTAACGCCCGTGCCCGCCGTACCGTACGCCTCTCGCGTGCGCTCGGCCTTGCATTGACTCCAAAAGCTGAAAAGTACATGGAGCGCCGTCCATACGGTCCAGGCCAGCACGGCCGCGCCCGTAAGAAGCAGGACAGCGACTACGCAGTACGTCTGCGCGAAAAGCAGCGTCTGCGTGCCCAGTACGGCATCCGCGAAGCTCAGATGCTGAGCGCCTTCAAGGAAGCTAAGCGCCTCGGCGGCGAAACCGGCGGCAACCTGCTGGCTCTGCTCGAGTCCCGTCTGGATGCCCTGGTTCTGCGTGCAGGCTTCGCCCGCACCATCCAGCAGGCTCGCCAGATGGTTGTACACCGCCACATCCTGGTCAACGGCCAGCGTGTAGACCGTCCGTCCTTCAAGGTGCAGCCGGGTCAGCTGATCCACGTGCACGAGAAGAGCGAGAAGATGGTTCCATTCCAGATGGCTGCAGCCGGCGAGCACGCAAAGGTGCTGCCAGCTGTTCCTGCTTACCTGGACGTGAAGCTGGAAGCCCTCCAGGCTACCTTCGTGCGCACCCCAGAGCGCGCCGAAATCCCAGTGACCTGCGAAGAGAACCTCGTGGTCGAGTACTACGCACGCTAAATCCGTGCGCTAGTTCCAAGCCCGCAGCCGGAAACGGTTGCGGGCTTGTCGCTTAACTACCTATCTGGGCTCTGACTTCGATAAGGTGGACTGGCACCAAAAACCCAAAGCAGAAGAGGAAGCACATGTCGGGTTCGGATATTGCAGGGCTCATCGCCGCCGGCGCGTTTGTCGTACTAGTTGTGCTGCTGGCAGTGCCGATCATCAAGTTGGGCAAGGTGTTCGACGAGCTGCGCAAATCGATCAAGGACCTGGCTGACGGAACCACTCCGTTGATCGGCGAAGTTGCGACCACCGTTGCGACCACCAATGACCAGCTCAAGAAGGTCGACGTCATCACCAGCAACGTTTCTGACACCACCGCCAACGTTTCCGCGCTGTCCTCGCTGGTAGCAGCCACCGTTGGCAAGCCGCTGATCAAGGTTGCAGCATTCACCGAAGGCGTGAAGGCTGCCATGAACACCAAGCCAAGCGGCAAGGCACGCCGCAGCCGCTAAGCAGGTAACGCTGTTTGATCGAACACGTATCGGCGTGCTGAATAGGATACGGCCATCTGGTGGCCGCCAAGGAGACTAGAATGAAAAAGCTCTTGTGGGTTTCGATTGGAGTGGGCGTTGGCGTGCTCGCGTCCAAGAAATACGCTGAAGTTTCGTCCGGGGCGGCGCTAAACCGCCAAGTCGGCAAGTACGCCGACCGCGCCTCGGAATATTGGGAAGCCTTCCGCCAGGGAATGAGCTCCCGCGAAGAAGAATTGCGTTCCGCCTTGGGCGTGGACGCCGCTAAGTGAAGGGATCATCCGTAACACGATGAAAACGCAGGAAATTGCCCGTCGTTGGGTCGACTTTTTCGTCTCGAAGGGCCATGTCGCGGTGCCGAGCGCCTCGCTGGTCTCGGCCGACCCTTCGCTGTTGTTCACGGTGGCCGGCATGGTTCCGTTCATCCCTTACCTCACCGCGCGCGAAGAGCCTCCATACTCCCGTGCCACCTCGGTGCAGAAGTGCATCCGCACCGGTGACATCGAAGAGGTCGGCAAGACCGCCCGTCATGGCACCTTCTTCCAGATGTGCGGCAACTTCTCCTTCGGCGACTACTTCAAGAAGGAAGCCATCCACTTCGCCTGGGAGCTGCTGACCAGTTCCGTCGAGGACGGCGGCTACGGCCTGGACAAGGACCGCCTGTGGGTCACCGTCTACGAAGATGGCGACGAGAAGGATCTCGAGGCCCGCCGCATCTGGGAAGAAGAGATCGGCATGCCTACCGAGCGCGTTGTGGGCACCGGCAAGGAAGACAATTACTGGAACACCGGCCAGCCCGGTCCGGGCGGACCATGCTCGGAGATCTACTACGACCGCGGCCCGGCCTACGGCGTTGAAGGCGGCCCGGCCGTCGACGAGACCCGCTACGTGGAAATCTGGAACCTGGTTTTCATGCAGTACCGCCTCTCGGCAGTGCGCTCCAAGACCGACTTCGACGTTGCCGGCGAACTGCCCAAGCGCAACATCGATACCGGCCTGGGCCTGGAGCGCCTGGCCATGATCCTTCAGGGCGTCGAGAACATGTACGAGACCGACCAGGTCCGTCCGGTGCTCGACAAGGCAGCAGAACTGGCCGGCGTCACCTACACCTCCACCGAGGATCCTGCCGACCCGAACCACGCCACCGACGTGCGCCTGCGCATGATCGCCGACCACATCCGCTCCTCGCTGATGCTGATCTCCGACCAGGTCACCCCGGGCAACGAAGGCCGCGGCTACGTGCTGCGCCGGCTGATCCGCCGCGCCGTGCGCGCAATGCGCCTGATGGGCGTGGACACCGAGGTGCTCCCTGAGCTGCTTCCGGTCTCGCGCGACGCCATGAAGGGCGTCTACCCGGAGGTCGAGGCCGATTTCGAGCGCATCGCCCGCATCGCCTACGCCGAGGAACGCGCCTTCCGCCGCACCATCGCTTCGGGCACCACCCGCCTGGACGAGGCGCTGAACCACGCCAAGGAGGAAGGCAAGAACCTCTCCGGCGACGACGCCTTCACCCTGCACGACACCTACGGCTTCCCGATCGACCTCACCCTGGAGATCGCCGCCGAGGCTGGCCTGTCCGTCGACGAGTCGCGCTTCCGCGAACTGATGAACGAGCAGCGCACCCGCGCCCAGAAGGACGCCAAGGCCAAGAAGGCCGGCCACGCCGACCTGTCGGTGTACAACAAGCTGGCCGAGGCCGGCAACGTGCACTTCACCGGCTACGACACCCTCGAAGGCGAATCCTCCATCCGCGGCATCGTCCGCGATGGCCAGGTCGTGCCGTTCGCCGAGCAGGGCCAGGAAATCGACCTGGTGCTCAACGAAACCCCGTTCTACGCCGAATCCGGCGGCCAGGCAGGCGACAGCGGCCTGATCACCGGCGACGGATTCGTGCTGGAAGTCACCGATGTGCAGGCCCCGGTCAAGGGCCTGAGCGTCCACAAGGTCATCGTGCGCGAAGGCGAACTGCCTGCCGAGGCACTGGTGCGCACCCAGGTCGACGCCGTTCGCCGCCGCTCCGGCGAGCAGGCGCACTCGGCTACCCACCTGGTGCATGCCGCCCTGCGTGAGCTGCTTGGCCCGACCGCCACCCAGGCCGGCTCCTTCAACAAGGCAGGCTACCTGCGCTTCGACTTCTCCTGGGCCGAGGCGCTGTCCGCTGCCGCGCGCAGCGAGGTCGAAGAGGTCGTCAACCTTGCCATCGCCGCCAACCACCAGGTCATCACCAACGAGATGGCGCTGTCCGAGGCGAAGAAGCTGGGCGCGATGAGCCTGTTCGGCGAGAAGTACGCCAACGACGTGCGCGTGGTGGAGATGAACGGCGCCTGGTCGCGCGAGCTGTGCGGCGGCACCCACGTGGATACCACCGCCCGCATCGGCCAGCTGACCCTGCTCTCCGAGGCTTCGGTGGGTTCGGGCAACCGCCGCGTCGAGGCGCTGGTGGGCATGGAAGCCTTCCGCCACGGCGCTGCCGAGCGCGCCCTGGTCTCCGAGCTTTCCGGCCTGTTCCGCGTTCCATCCAGCCAGGTCTCCGAGCGCGTCAACGATACCGTTGCCAAGCTCAAGGCCGCTGAGAAGCAGATTGCCGAACTCAAGAACCAGGCAATGCTGGCCCAGTCCGCGTCGCTGCTGCAGAAGGTTGTCACCATCGGCGACACCCGCCTGCTGGCCCACAACGCCGGAGAGGTCGACTCCGCTGATGCGCTGCGCACCATGGCGCTGGACCTGCGCGGCAAGCTGGGCTCCGAAGCCGCAGTCATCATGCTGATCGGCGTGTCCAACGGCCGTCCGCTGGTGCTGGCGGTGACCAACGAGGAGGCCCGCGCCAACGGCTTCAAGGCCGGCGCCCTGGTCCGCACCGCAACCGGCGTGCTCGGCGGCGGTGGCGGCGGCAAGGACGACATGGCCCAGGGCGGCGGCCAGGACGCGTCGAAGATCGACGACGCGCTGGCTGCCATCCAGGCGGCACTGGCCAATGGCTAATGCCGCTCTCGGCGTCGACGTGGGCCTGGCCCGCGTCGGCGTCGCCGCATCCGATCCCTCGGGAATCCTCGCCACTCCGGTGATGACCCTGCGACGGGATGCCAAGAAGAATTCGGATCTGCGGATGCTCTTGCGCATCATTGCCGATCGCGGCGTCACCGAGGTCTTCGTCGGGGAGCCGAAATCGCTGGCCGGCAACTCGACCGAATCCACCAAAATGGCACGTGACTACGCGATTGCCTTGGCGGAAGAAGCCGCAAGCGCTAATATCGAGCTTGAGGTTTTCCTGGTCGACGAACGCCTGAGCACCGTCAACGCGCATCGGTCGTTGCACGCCTCGGGCAAGAAGATGGCAGAGCACCGCAAGGTGGTCGACCAGGTCGCAGCCACCGAGATCCTGCAGCAAGTGCTGGAAATGCGGCGCAACAACGTCCGCGTGCAAGCCAGCCGGATTGTGCTGCGCTAGCCCACCACCGCTAGTGCTCCACAACGACCCGAGAGATGAGAGTTGATGCGAGAAGAAGCCCGCCGCGAAAGGCAACGCGAAACGCATCGCGCGCTATATGAACGCTTTGCCGCCGGAACTGGCGTGCCGATCGCACAACCCTCTGAACCGGAACTGGCCGGCGCCGAGCACTACCGCGAATCGCTAGCGGCCACCGCGGAACCCGACGCTTTGGGCGGGGAAGACAACCACACCAGGTTCCTCCCCGACCAAGCGGCCGCTGCCCCCGAAATGCAGGAATCCGACGATCCTGCAGACGCCCAAGAGCAGGACTACACCGAGGAAGCGCACGCCGTACAGCCGGCAGTTGTCTTCGGCGACGAACCCCAAGACCCTCAGGCAGCCGACTACAAGGCCCAGCGGCGCAAGCGCACCAAGCGCAAACGCAACCTGGTGATGCTGGCCACCGTGCTGATCTTCGCGCTGGTGGTCTCCGGCTCGGTCTTCTTCGTCAAATCGGTGCTCAAGCAGTTCAACCCCGACGATTACCCGGGCCCGGGCGGGGCCACCGTGGAATTCACCGTGGAAGACGGCTGGGGCGTGAACATCATTTCGCGCAAGCTCGAAGAGCTCGACGTCGTCTCCGACGATGGCCTGTTCTCCGACGCCGTCGCCAATTCCGACGAGCAGAACAAGCTGATCCACCCCGGCACCTACCTGCTCAGGAAGCAGATGCCGGCGGCCGACGCTGCGGAGCTGCTCATCAACCAGCGTCCGGACAAGGTCTTCTATTTCGCGCTGAACGCCAATATGCGCATGGATGCCGCGCTCAAGGAAATCGCCAAGGGCTCGGGCTTGAAGGAGAAGGACCTGCAGGCGCTGGCCAACAAGCCGCAGGAGTTCGGCCTGCCCGACTCGGTGACGAACCTCGAAGGCTGGCTGCACCCGGGGGAGTACCGCTTCCCGCTGGAAACCAGCACCAAGGAAGTCCTGGCCGAGCTGGTCAAGGCCACCAAGGTTTCCCTCGAGCAGGCGGGCATCACCGACCTCGACGAGGGCTACCGCATCCTGAAGATCGCCTCGATCCTGCAGGCAGAGGCACGCACCCCGGACTACGCCACGGTCGCCGGAGCGATCGAGAACCGGCTGGATCCGGGCAACCGCGAAACCCACGGACTGCTGCAGGTCGACTCCGCGGTGATCTACGGGCTGGGCCGCTACTCGCTGCAGTTCAGCGCGCAGGAGAAGCAGGACGCGTCGAACAAATACAACACCTACGTGCACAAGGGCCTGACGCCAACTCCGATCGGCTCGCCAGCGAATCCTGCGATCGAGGCCGCCGCCAATCCGGAAGACAACGGCTACTACTACTGGGTGACCGTCAACATCGAAACCGGCGAGACCAAGTTCGCCTCGACCTACGAAGAGCACCAGCGGTACAAGGCCGAATTCGACGCCTGGTGCGACGAGCATCCAGACGTCTGCTAGCGCAAGCCCGCGAACGAAAGACGCGTTGCCGCCCCCAGGGCCGGGCAATTACCAGCAGGAAGTCCATGAAGAAAATGAAGCAGGCAGCCGTCCTCGGCCACCCCATCAGCCACTCCAAATCGCCGGTGCTGCACCGCGCCGCCTACCAGCTGCTCGGCGCGCCGATCAGCTACAGCGCGATCGACATGGAACCGGGCCAGGCTGCCGAGCATGCAGCCGCGCTTCGCGCAGGCAACTGGGCCGGCTGCTCGGTGACCATGCCGCTGAAGGACGCATTCGTGCCATTGATGGACGAGCTGTCCGCACGCGTGCAGCGCCTCGGCGCGCTGAACACCATCGTGGTCCGCGACGACGGCACCCTCTACGGGGAAAACACCGACGTCGACGGCCTGGTCCAGGCCCTCGCCGATTTCGGGCTCGCCCAGTGCGCGCAGGCGATGATCCTGGGCTCGGGCAACACCGCGTTGGCAGCGATCGAGGCCGCCGCGGAAGTCGGCGTGCGCCAGCTGGCGCTTGTCGTGCGTGCCGCCTCGCGGGCTTCCCGGGCCGTCGATCTGGCCCACCAGCTCGGGATGGAAACGACCGTCCACGAGATTTCGGGCATCGATGCGGCATTGTCCAAGACGCTGAACCGCATCCCGCTCGTGTTCTCCACGCTGCCGCCGCGTGCCGCCGACGATTGGGAGCCGGTGATCGGCGCAGGCAACGGCATCCTGCTGGATGTCGCCTACGACCCCTGGCCCTCTGCGTTGGCACAAGCCTGGCGCGGCACCGTAATCTCCGGAATCCACATGCTCGTGCACCAAGCCGTGGAACAAGTGCGATTCTTCGGTGCCGGAGCGTGGGATGAATCGCGCCGCGGGGACGTCACAAATGCGATGTATGACTCTTTGGGTCTGGCCCGACACCAGTAATCAGTTCGTGTCATGGCAAAATAGATGACATGTTGCGTTGGTTGACCGCGGGCGAATCGCATGGCCCGGCACTCGTTGGAATTCTTGAAGGGCTACCTGCCGGAGTATCGGTGGATAGCGAAGCAGTGCGGGAGGCACTGGCACGCCGCCGTCTCGGCTATGGCCGCGGCGCGCGCATGAAGTTTGAAAAGGACCAGGTCACCTTCCTCGGTGGCGTCCGCCATGGCAAGACCCAGGGCGGCCCGGTAGCCATCGAAATCGGCAACACCGAATGGCCCAAGTGGGAACGCGTGATGAACGCCGATCCGGTGGATCTCGATGAGCTGGCCTCGCTGGCGCGCAACGCGCCGCTGACCCGCCCGCGTCCGGGCCACGCCGATTTCACCGGCATGCAGAAGTACGGATTCGAGGACGCCCGCCCGATCCTCGAGCGCGCCAGCGCCCGCGAAACCGCGGCCCGCGTCGCCCTGGGCACGGTGGCCTCCCGATTCCTCAATGATTTGGGCATCCAGCTCGTCTCGCACACCACGGCCATCGGGGCCGTGGCCGCCCCGGCCGATGCGCCGCTGCCTGCCGCTGCCGATGTCGACGCCCTGGACGCCGACCCGCTGCGCTGCTTCCACGCAGAAACCAGCGAAGCCATGGTCGCCGAGGTCGACGACGCGCATAAGGCAGGGGAGACCCTGGGCGGCGTCGTCGAGGTCCTCGCCTACAACCTGCCTCCGGGCATCGGCTCCTACGTGCACTGGGACCGCCGCCTGGACGCGCGCCTGGCCGCCGCCCTGATGGGTATCCAGGCAATCAAGGGCGTCGAGGTCGGCGACGGATTCGCCACCGCCGCGCGCCGCGGTTCGGCCGCGCACGATGAGATCGTGCACGCCGAAGACGGCAGCATCAAGCGCAACTCGAACCGCGCCGGCGGCATCGAGGGCGGCATGAGCATCGGCGAGGTGCTGCGCGTGCGCGCCGCCATGAAGCCGATCGCCACCGTGCCCCGCGCCCTGCGCACCGTGGACACCGCCACCGGCGAGGACACCACCGCGCACCACCAGCGCTCGGATGTCTGCGCCGTGCCGGCTGCCGGCGTGGTCGCCGAGGCCATGGTCGCCCTGGTGCTGGCCCAGTCGCTGCTGGAGAAGTTCGGCGGCGATTCGGTGGCCGAAACCAAGCGCAATATCGAGTCCTACCTGGCCAGCATCCCGGGCAATCTGGGTTCGACCGGCGTCTAGGAAGCACGCTTCAATGATCTACCTCATTGGTCCGATGGCCAGTGGCAAGTCCACCGTGGGCAAGTCACTGGCCACGGCCCTTTCTACCAGCTTCGCGGATTCCGACGCGGCCATCGTCGCCCACCACGGAACCATCGCGCAGATCTTCGCCGAACATGGCGAAGCGCATTTCCGCGACCTGGAAGTCCAGGCGCTGTGCCGGCTGCGCACCGGCGTGGTCGCTACCGGCGGCGGCGCGGTGCTGCGCGAGGAGAACCAGCAGCTGCTCTCGCGCGGCACGGTAATCTACCTGGAACTCGGCGAACAGGCTGCCGCCGAGCGCATCAAGGGCGACGGGCACCGCCCGCTGCTGGCTGGTGACGAAGCCCTCAAGAGCTGGATCGCCGTCTACGAAAAGCGCCGCCCAATTTATGAAATGCTCGCTGACGTGCATGTTCTCGTGGATGGAAAGTCCGTTTCGCAAATTCTCGACGAGGTATTGCCGCAGCTGGAACGGCTGTGATTAGCCTCACGAGATGCAACTTCTGGCCGGGCTCACGCGTACGCTAGAAAAATCACCACCATCAGGAGGAAGCTAGACTGATGCCTATCGCACCGACCACCATGAAGGTCACCGGAAGCACCCCCGCGGAGTCGTACCCCGTCATGGTCGGCAACGGCCTCTTGGGCCAACTGCCCGACCTGCTTGGCCCCGGGGTCAAGAAGGTCCTGGTCATCCACCCGCGAGCCCTGCGCGCCACCGGCGATGTGGTCCGCGACGAACTGGCGAAGACCGGCCTGGAGGCATTGACCGCGGAAATTCCGGATGCCGAAGAAGGCAAGCACATCCAGGTTGCCTCTTTCTGCTGGGAAGTGCTGGGCAAGAACGACTTCACCCGCTCCGATGCAGTCATTTCCGTGGGCGGCGGGGCCGTCACCGACGTGGCAGGATTCGTCGCTGCCACCTGGCTGCGCGGCGTGAAGGTCATCCATATTCCCACCTCGCTGCTGGCTATGGTCGACGCTGCCGTGGGCGGCAAGACCGGGATCAACACCGCCGAGGGCAAGAACCTCGTCGGCGCCTTCCATCCGCCGGCCGCTGTGCTCGCCGACCTCGACGCGCTGGCCACCTTGCCGAAGAACGAGCTGGTCACCGGCATGGCTGAAATCGTCAAATGCGGCTTCATCGCCGACGAGCGCATCCTGGAGCTGATCGAAGAGGATCCGGCCGATGCCGTCGATCCCGCCAGTGACCGCCTGCGCGAGCTGGTCGAGCGCACCATCGCCGTGAAGATCGACGTGGTCTCGCGCGACTTGAAGGAATCCGGCGACCGCGAATTCCTGAACTACGGCCACACCCTGGCCCACGCCATCGAGCTGGCCGAGCGCTACCAGATGCGCCATGGCGCAGCCGTGTCCATCGGCCTGGCCTTCGCCGCCGAACTGGGCCGCTCGGTGGGCTACACCTCCGACGCCGTGGCCGACCGCCACGTCGCGATCCTGAAGTCCCTCGGGTTGCCGACCACCTACCGCAATGACCGCTGGGCGGCGCTGCTCGACGGCATGAAGCGCGACAAGAAGGCCCGCGGCAGCCAGCTGCGCTTCGTCGTGCTGGAAGAAATCGGCAAGCCGCGCATCTACGAAGTCCCTGATAACTCGCTGCTCTTCGCCGCCTACCAGGAAATCGGGGAGTAGGCACATGGTCGACTACACCGCATACGCCATTGACGTCGCATCGGTAAACCGCGAGGGTGTCGGCACAGCTGTTGAAGGCGTGCTGATCGATCCCGAGACGCTCAAGCCCTACATTGCCGACGAGGCGGCCGCCGAGCAGCAGCTGCTGGTCGGTTCGCCCACCGACCAGGTAATGGTGCTGCTCGCCCGTGGCGAGCTGGCCAAGGCCGGCGAGCTGATCGCGGAATCGCGTTTCGTCGATCCGACCAACGCCCACCTGCGCGTCCTGGACACCGAGCTGACCCGCATGCAGGGCGACTTCGATCGTGCGATCAACCGCCTGCGCAAGCTGGCCGAGGAATTCGCCGGCACCGCGTACGAGCCGCTGATGCACTACCATGCAGGCCTGTCCTTCTTCGCGAAGGGCGACTACAAGGCGGCGGCCACCCGATTCCGCAAGGCCCTGGAGCTGCGCATCGAGCTGGACGACGACGCATACCTGGTCAACGCGGCCAGCACCTGCATGCAAATCGCCGAGGAACGCGCCGCGCAGTAATGCGCGCCACCGTGCCCAACCCTTTGTGCCCCACGGCGCGTAGGGTAAGCTTGAACATGGATTTTTGATAATGCCGGCTGCCGCTGGCGAAAATAGAGGATTGAGGAAACGTGGCGGATACAACTGACATCAAGAATGGACAGGTCATCAAGATCGATGGCCAGCTGTGGACCATCATCGACTTCCAGCACGTCAAGCCAGGCAAGGGCGGCGCATTCGTGCGCACCAAGATGCGCAACGTCATCTCCGGCAAGGTCCTGGACAAGACCTACAACGCAGGCACCAAGATCGAACTGGCCACCGTTGACCGCCGCGATTACCAGTACCTCTACCAGGATGGCGAAGACTACGTCTTCATGAACCTGGAAGACTACGACCAGCTCACCGTTCCCGGCGCCACCGTTGGCGATGCCGCCGGCTTCCTGCTGGAGAACCAGAACCTGACCATCGCCATGTACGACGGCAGCCCGCTGTACCTGGAACTGCCGGCATCGGTCGTCCTGGAAATCACCTACACCGAGCCGGGCCTTCAGGGCGACCGCTCTTCGGCTGGCACCAAGCCGGCAACCCTGGAAACCGGCAAGGAAATCCAGGTGCCGCTGTTCGTCGAGCAGAACACCAAGGTGAAGGTTGACACCCGCACCGGCGATTACCTGGGTCGTGTCAACTAGTGAGAGCCCGCGCCAAAGCCCGCCGCCGAGCCCTTGAGTTCCTGTTCGAAGCCGAGGCCCGCGATGCAGATCCGCTGGCCGTAGCCATCGCACGACGGGAAAACTCGGACATCGTACTCAACGAGTACTCGCTGGCGATCATCGAAGGCGTGACCGCCCACCTGGCCCGCATTGACGAAGTCCTCGAAAGCTACGTCAAGGACTGGACCATCGAGCGCATGCCAGCTGTTGACCGCAGCGCACTGCGCATCGGCGTGTGGGAGCTGCTGTACAACGATGACGTTCCCGACGCTGTCGCCGTGGCCGAAGCCGTGGTGAACGTGCGGGAATTGTCCACCGATGAATCGCCGGAGTTCGTCAATGGCGTTTTGGGCCGCATCCAGAGCGTCAAGGACACCCTGGTCGACTAATTCGATCCTCACGTTTCCGAGCCCGGGCCGGAACCCTTTTGCGGGGTTCCGGCCCGGGCTTTTTTGCGCAGCCATTGCCCGCGGGGCGTGCGACGGCGAGGCTAGGGTGCATGAACCAGAAGCCCGAACGCTGGAGCAAATCCGTGAACGTGCCGGACATGTGGCTTGATCCCGACCAGGATCCGCGGGAAGCAGGGGACGACCCGGCAGGGGGCGACCCGGCAGGGGAGCGGGCCACCTGCGAACGCTACCTGCGCGACTACCGGCTCACCATCGAACTCAAATGCCAGGGCCTGGACGCGGCCCAGATGGCCTCGCGCCCGGTCCCGGCCCTCCACGCTCAGCCTGCTGGGCCTGTTGCGCCACCTCGGCGAAGTGGAGCGGAACTGGCGCAACTGGATCACCGCGGGCGAGCCTGCAAGCAGGATCTACGGGCCGGCGGGATCCGATTTCGAGGCGGTGCGCCCGGATCCCGCCCAGGCTTCCCAGGCGCTGCGCATCCTGCATGAAGAGCAAGACGCCACCGACCGCCTGCTGGCCGGCTTCGAGGACCTCGGCCAGCGCGCGGGACGCGAGCAGGTGGTCATCCGCGACCTGATGGTCCACCGCATCGAGGAGTACGCCAGGCACAGCGGGCATGCAGACCTGCTGCGCGAATGCATCGACGGGCGGGTGGGCCAATGGCGCAGCACACTTCCAACGGCCCGAGCAACCTTGCGCATGTGTCGATCGCAACACCTGCCGCGCCTGCGGCAGGGTCGGTGCACGGGATCTGCGTAGTTGTGCCCTTCGGCGAGAACCGCCAGCTGGTTCCTTGTGATCGATCCCATGGCCTATTCAGTGTCATGCATAGGTTTCCGCTAGGGAATCGCCTCGCGCTCGTGATAATTTGAGTTAGCAATATTCCTTTAAATCCCGTCCCGTGAGGCGGAGAAGGGAGAGGTGCACAGCATGGATGAGAATTCAGTGCCAGATGCCGCGCGCACGGTATTAACCGGCGACGACATCGAACGTGTACTCACTCGCGTAGCCTACGAAATCATCGAGGCCAACAAGGGCACCGACGACCTGGTCCTCCTTGGCATTCCCAGCCGCGGATTCCCGCTGGCCCAGCGCCTGGCAGCCCGCATCGCAGCCACCGCCGACGGCAATCTCGACCCGGCATCGCTGGTCGGCCAGCTCGACATCACCATGTACCGCGACGATCTGCGCCATTCCACCACCCGCACCCCGGCGCCGACGCGCCTTCCGGCAGGCGGCATCGAGGGCAAGGTTGTCGTCCTGGTCGACGACGTGCTCTATTCCGGTCGCACCATCCGCGCAGCCCTGGACGCACTGGCCGACTGGGGACGCCCGCGCATCGTGCGCCTGGCCGTGCTGGTTGACCGCGGCCATCGCGAACTGCCGATCCGCGCCGATCATGTGGGCAAGAACCTGCCGACCGCGAAGAGCGAAAAGGTGCGCGTGCACCTGGCAGAAATCGATGGCACCAACGAAGTAGTGATCGAGGGCGCCGCATGAAGCACCTGCTCTCCACCGCGGATCTGACCCGCGACGAAGCCATCGCCATCCTGGATATCGCCGAAGAGATGCGTGAATCGGGAACCCGCCAGATCAAGAAGCTGCCGGCCCTGCGCGGGCGCACCGTGGTGAATCTGTTCTTCGAGGATTCCACCCGCACCCGGATTTCCTTCGAGGCCGCCGCCAAGCGCTTGAGCGCCGACGTCATCAACTTCTCGGCCAAGGGATCGAGCGTGTCCAAGGGCGAGTCGCTGAAGGACACCGCGCAGACCCTGCTGGCCATCGGCGCCGACGCGGTGGTCATCCGCCACCCGGATTCCGGTGCCCCGGCCCGGCTGGCGGCCACCGACTGGATCGGGCTGCCGATCGTCAACGCCGGCGACGGCACGCATGAGCACCCCACCCAGGCGCTGCTCGATGCCTTCACCCTGCGCCGCCAGGTGGCGCTGCGCGAGGGCGCCAGCCCGGCAGGCCGCGGCCTGGACGGGCTGAAGGTCGCGATCGTCGGCGACATCCTGCACAGCCGTGTCGCCCGCTCCAACCTGTGGCTGCTGAACACCCTCGGTGCCGAAGTCACGATGGTCGCCCCTCCGACCTTGCTGCCGGTCGGCGCCGGATCCTGGCCGTGCACCATCAGCTACGACCTGGACGAGATGATCGCCAAGGGCGTCGACGCGCTGATGATGCTGCGCGTGCAGGGCGAGCGGATGAACGCCGCCTACTTCCCGAACCCTCGCGAATACTCGCGCTACTGGGGACTGGACGATGCGCGCCTGGCCGAATTGGACGCTTCGGGCGCCGAAACCCTGATCATGCACCCGGGCCCGATGAACCGCGGCCTGGAAATCTCCTCGGCCGCCGCGGACTCGCCGCGCTCCACCGTGCTCGACCAGGTCACCAATGGCGTGGCCGTGCGCATGGCCAGCCTCTACATGCTCCTCTCCGGCGACCTGATCTGAAGGAAGAAACCATGAACTACTTGATCAAGCAGGCCTCGATCCTCGGCGGCGAACCCGCCGACGTGCTGATCGCCGACGGCAAGATCGCCCAGCTGGGCACCATCGCCGACGCCGGCGACGCGCAGGTGATCGATGCGAAGGACCTGGTGCTGCTGCCGGGCCTGGTCGACACCCACACCCACCTGCGCGAACCGGGCCGCGAAGACGCCGAAACCGTGGAAACCGGTTCGCAGGCAGCCGCCCGCGGCGGCTACACCGCCGTGCACGCGATGGCCAACTCCACCCCGGTGGCCGACACCGCCGGCGTCGTCGAGCAGGTCTACGAGTTGGGCCGCAAGGCCGGCTGGGTGGATGTCCGCCCGGTCGGTGCGGTCACCGTCGGCCTGGCCGGCAAGCAGCTGAGCGAAATCGGCGCGATGGCCGATTCCCGTGCCGCGGTGAAGATGTTCTCCGACGACGGCATCTGCGTCTTCGACCCGCTGCTGATGCGCCGCGCCCTGGAATACGTGAAGGCCTTCGACGGGGTCATCGCGCAGCACGCCCAGGAACCGCGGCTGACCGAAGGCGCCCAAATGAACGAGGGCGAAGTCTCCTCGATCCTGGGCATGCCCGGCTGGCCTGCGGTCGCCGAGGAATCGATCATCGCCCGCGATGTGCTGCTGGCCGAGCATGTCGGCGCGCGGCTGCACATCTGCCATGTGTCCACCGCCGGCTCGGTGGAGATCATCCGCTGGGCCAAGGCCCGCGGCATCCAGGTCACCGCGGAGGTCACCCCGCACCACCTGCTGCTCACCGATGAGAAAGTCCGCACCTACGACCCGGTGTTCAAGGTCAACCCGCCGCTGCGCCGCGAGGAAGACGTGATGGCGCTGCGCGCCGGCGTCGCCGACGGCACCATCGACGTGATCGGTACCGACCACGCCCCTCACCCGTCCGAAGCCAAGGACTGCGAGTGGGGCGCGGCGGCCATGGGCATGACCGGACTGGAGACCGCGCTGTCCATCGTGCAGCACACGCTGGTGGACACCGGGCTGATGGGCTGGGCTGACGTCGCCCGCATCACCTCCGAAGTGCCCGCGCAGATCGGCCGCGTCGCCGACCAGGGCCGCCCGATCGCCGTGGGCGAGCCTGCAAACCTCACCCTGGTGGATCCTGCAGCCCGCTGGATCGTCGACCCGGCAGCCATGGCCACCAAGGGCCGCAACTCGCCGTTCGCCGGCATGGAGCTGCCCGGATCGGTGCGCGCCACCTTCTTCCACGGGCACGCCACCGTGCTCGATGGCCAGCTGGCAACTCCGAGGTCGATCAATGCCTGAGGGAGCACTTCAGCCGCTCATCTGGACGATCGTCGCGGTCGTCGCTGCCGTGACGCTGATCCTGCTGGGCTGGCGCAACCTCAAGGCCCGGCAGTCGGCGATTCCCGAGCCGTTCAAGGAGTTCGCCGACCAGGTGGAGCACAGCTTCGACGGCATGTACGTGGTCACCACGAAATTCGACGACTGGCTGGACCGCATTGCCGTGCATGAGCTCGGCGTGCGCACCAACGCCACCTTGGAACTGGGCAGCGAAGGCGTGCACCTGATCCGTTCCGGAGCGCGCGACGTGCACATCCCGTGGGAGCACTACGAAGAGGTCAAGCGCAGCAGCGGGATGATCGGCAAGGTCGTGGAGAAGAACGGCCTGATCGTCATCACCTGGAACAAGGACGGCTTCACCTTCGACACCGGATTCCGTCCCCGCTACCACGAGGACACCCCCAAGATTTATCAGTTGCTGGCGTCGCACGACGACGTAAGCCGAGCAGGAGACAAATAAGTGAATTCCCTGAGCAACCTACCAGCCGTGTTGGTACTCGAAGATGGCCGCATCTTCCGCGGGCGCAGCTATGGCGCCGTGGGCACCACCCTGGGTGAAGCAGTCTTCACCACCGGCATGACCGGCTACCAGGAAACCCTGACTGACCCGTCCTACGCGCACCAGATCATCGTGCAGACCTTCCCGCACATCGGCAACACCGGCGTGAACTCCGAGGATCCCGAGTCCACCCGCATGTGGGCCGCCGGCTACGTGGTGCGCGACGCCGCCCGTCGACCAAGCAACTGGCGCAGCGAGCGCACCCTGGACGAGGACCTTGTCGAGTACGGCATCGTCGGCATCCAGGGCGTGGACACCCGCGCGCTGACCCGCCATCTGCGCGACGCCGGCGCCATGAAGTCAGGCATCTTCTCCGGCGATGACGCCGCGAAGTCCGACGCCGAACTGGTGGAACTGGTCAAGGCGCAGCCGTCGATGGCCGGGCGCAACATCTCCGCCGAGGTGTCGGTTGACACCGCCTACATCGTCGAGCCGGCCGACCACGGCTACACCGGCGAGCCGAAGCACACCGTCGCCGCCATCGACCTGGGCATGAAGTCGATGACCCCGCACCGCCTGGCCGAGCGCGGCCTGCGCGTGCACGTGCTGCCCTACAACGCCACCCTTGAGGACATCAAGGCCACCGGCGCCGAAGGCGTCTTCTTCTCCAACGGCCCGGGCGACCCCGCCACCGCCACCGCGCAGGTGGAACTGGTGCGCTCGGTGCTCGACGCCGGCATGCCGTACTTCGGCATCTGCTTCGGCAACCAGATCCTGGGCCGCGCCCTGGGCTTCGACACCTACAAGCTGCGCTTCGGCCACCGCGGCATCAACCAGCCGGTGATGGACAAGGCCACCGGCCGCGTGGAAATCACCAGCCAGAACCACGGCTTCGCCGTCGACGCGCCGATCGAAGGCACCGTCACCGCGCCGGTCGAGCGCTTCGGCAAGGTCGAGGTCTCGCACTACTCGCTGAACGACCACGTGGTCGAGGGCCTGTCCTGCCTGGACATCCCGGCCTTCTCCGTGCAGTACCACCCAGAGGCCGCATCCGGCCCCCACGATGCCGCCTACCTCTTTGACCGCTTCATGACCGCGTTGGATTCCGCCGCAGAAAAGGACAGCAAGTAATGCCTAAGCGCACCGATCTGAAATCAGTTCTCGTCATCGGTTCGGGTCCGATCGTCATCGGCCAGGCCGCCGAGTTCGACTACTCCGGCACCCAGGCCCTGCGCGTGCTGAAGGAGGAGGGCCTGCGGGTCATCCTGGTCAACTCCAACCCGGCCACCATCATGACCGACCCGGAGTTCGCCGACGCCACCTACGTCGAGCCGATCACCCCCGAAGTCGTCGAGAAGATCATCGCCAAGGAACGCCCGGATGCGATCCTGCCGACCCTGGGTGGCCAGACCGCGCTGAACACCGCGATCGCGCTGGACAAGTCCGGCGCCCTCCAGAAGTACGACGTCGAGCTGATCGGCGCGAACATCGAAGCCATCGAGCTGGGCGAGGACCGCGAGAAGTTCAAGGGCGTCGTCGAGCGCTGCGGCGCCGAATCGGCCCGCTCGGTCATCGTGCACACCCTGGACGAGGCCTTTGCCGCCGTCGAGGAGCTGAACTACCCAGTCGTCGTGCGTCCCTCGTTCACCATGGGCGGCCTGGGTTCGGGCATGGCCTACAACCCGGAGGACCTGCGCCGCATCGCCGGCGCCGGCCTGCAGTACTCGCCAACCACCGAGGTGCTCCTTGAGGAGTCGATCCTGGGCTGGAAGGAGTACGAGCTGGAGATGATGCGCGACAAGAACGACAACGTCGTGGTCGTGTGCTCCATCGAGAACTTCGATCCGGTCGGCGTGCACACCGGCGATTCGATCACCGTCGCCCCGGCGATGACCCTGACCGACCGCGAATACCAGAAGCTGCGCGACATCTCCATCGCGGTCATCCGCGAAGTCGGCGTGGACACCGGCGGCTGCAACATCCAGTTCGCCATCGACCCGGCAACCGGCCGCGTCGTGGTCATCGAGATGAACCCGCGCGTTTCGCGTTCCTCCGCGCTGGCCTCCAAGGCCACCGGCTTCGCGATCGCGAAGATCGCCACCAAGCTGGCCGTGGGCTACACCCTGGATGAGATCCCGAACGACATCACCCAGAAGACCCCGGCCTCCTTCGAGCCGGCCCTGGACTACGTCGTCGTGAAGGTCCCGCGCTTCGCCTTCGAGAAGTTCCCGGCCGCGGACAAGACCCTGACCACCACCATGAAGTCGGTCGGCGAAGCGATGGCCCTGGGACGCAACTTCACCGAAGCGCTGCAGAAGGCGCTGCGCTCCCTGGAGCAGAAGGGCTCCGAGCTGTCCTTCGAGCCGATCCCGGAAGCCGAGCATGAAGCAGTGCTGGCCTCGATCGTGAAGGGCTCGACCGAACGCCTCTCGCTGGTCCAGCGCCTGCTGTTCTCCGGCGTGTCCATCGAGAAGCTGTTCGAGACCACCGCGATCGACCCGTGGTACCTGGACCAGCTGCAGCTGATCAACGAGGTCGCGCAGCTGGTGGCCTCGAACAAGCACCTGCCCGAGCACGTGCTGCGCGAAGCCAAGCGCCACGGCTTCTCCGATGCGCAGCTGGCCCAGCTCACCGGCAAGTCCGAGTCGGTGATCCGCGGCATCCGCCACGCGCTGGGCGTGCGCCCGGTCTACAAGACCGTTGACACCTGCGCCGCCGAGTTCGAGGCCTTCACCCCGTACATGTACTCCTCGTACGACGAAGAGACCGAGGTGGCGGCCCACGAGAAGAAGTCGGTCATCATCCTCGGCTCGGGTCCGAACCGCATCGGCCAGGGCATCGAGTTCGACTACTCCTGCGTGCACGCGGTGATGGCGCTGCGCGCCGAGGGCTACGAGACCGTGATGGTCAACTGCAACCCGGAGACCGTCTCCACCGACTACGACATCTCCGACCGCCTCTACTTCGAGCCGCTGACCCTGGAAGACGTGCTCGAGGTCATCCACGCCGAAGAGGAAACCGGCGGCGTGCTGGGCGTATTCGTCCAGCTCGGCGGCCAGACCCCGCTGAAGCTCGCCGCCGAGCTGAAGGCCGCCGGCGTGCCGATCCTGGGCACCTCGCCGGAAGCCATCGACCTGGCCGAGCACCGCGGCGCCTTCCAGCAGGTGCTGGATAACGCCGGGCTCGTCGCGCCAAAGAACGGCACCGCCGTGTCCTTCGCCGAGGCCAAGGCCATCGCCGACTCCATCGGCTACCCGGTGCTGGTCCGGCCGTCCTACGTGCTGGGCGGCCGCGGCATGGAGATCGTGTACGACGAGGCCAACCTCGAGCGCTACATCACCA
>NZ_SCKZ01000004.1:44038-119566 GCF_004100365.1 Glutamicibacter sp. HZAU
CATGGAGCACATCGAGGAAGCCGGCATCCACTCGGGCGACTCGGCCTGCACCCTGCCTCCGATCACCCTGGGCCCTGACGTGCGCGAGCGCGTGAAGCAGGCCACCCGGGCGATCGCCGAAGGCGTGGGCGTGCGCGGCCTGATCAACATCCAGTTCGCGCTGGCCAGCGACATCCTGTACGTGATCGAGGCGAACCCGCGTGCTTCGCGCACCGTGCCGTTCACCTCGAAGGCCACCGGCGTGCAGCTGTCCAAGGTCGCCGCGCTGATCGGCGTCGGCAAGACCTTGGCCGAGCTGCGCGGCAGCTACCTGCCGGCCACCGGCGATGGAGCGCACCTGCCGGAAGCCGCGGCCATCGCGGTGAAGGAAGCGGTCATGCCGTTCGCCCGCTTCCGCACCCCGGAAGGCAAGGTCGTCGACTCGCTGCTCGGCCCTGAAATGCGCTCCACCGGCGAGGTCATGGGCTTCGACAAGTACTTCGACACCGCCTTCGCCAAGTCGCAGGCCGCGGCGAACAACCCGCTGCCCACCGCCGGCAAGGTGTTCGTCTCGGTCACCAACCGCGACAAGCGCTCGATCGTGATGCCGGTCAAGCACCTGTCCGACAACGGCTTCGAGATCATCTCCACCGGCGGCACCGCCGAGGTGCTGCGCCGCAACGGCATCCCGACCCAGGTGGTGGGCAAGCTGCACGAAGGCGGAGAGTCCATCGTCGACCTGATCGTGGCCGGCCAGATCGGCCTGATCCTGAACACCCCGTCGGGTTCGGATGCGCGTGGCGACGGCTACGAGATCCGCGCCGCCGCGACCTCGGTCGGCACCCCGGTGATCACCACCGTCGCGGAATTCAACGCCTCCGTCCAGGCAATCGATGCCCTGCGCGAGTACGAGTGGGATGTCACCAGCTTGCAGGTGCACGACGCCAACCTGAACGCGGCACGCAATGCCTGAGCCGATTCCATTCGGCCAGCGGCTTCGTTCGGCCATGCAGGCTTCCGGCCCGCTGTGCGTGGGGATTGATCCCCACCCGGCGCTGCTGGAAGCCTGGGGGCTGGAGAATACCGCCGATGGCGTGCGATCTTTCTCACTGGCAGTCGTGGAAGCGATGGCCGGTGCGGCGGCCATCCTCAAGCCCCAGGTCGCCCTGTACGAGCGCTTCGGGTCCAAGGGATTTGCCGCGCTGGAGGACACCTTGAGCGCCGCGAAGGCCGCCGGGCTGCTCACGCTGGCCGACGCCAAGCGCGGGGATATCGGTTCGACCATGGCCGCGTACGCGACCGCATGGCTCGATGACGCTTCCCCGCTGGCCTCAGACGCGGTGACCTTGAGCCCTTACCTGGGCTACGAGTCGCTGCGACCGGCACTGGATTTAGCTGCTGCCACCGGCAGGGGAGTGTTCGTTCTCGGGCTGACTTCCAACCCGGAGGGGCCGTCTGTGCAGCACGTCGGCGGAGGAAACTCTGTTGCTAAAACGATTATTGACCAAGTCACTGCGGAAAATTCAAGTGCAGAAGATTTAGGTCATGTCGGTTTGGTCGTCGGCGCCACCATCGGCGATGCGCCGGCCAAGCTCGGAATCGATCTGGCGGCCTCCAAGGCTCCGCTGCTCACTCCGGGACTTGGCGCGCAAGGCGCCACGGCGGCGGATATTGCCAAGTCATTCGCCTCCAGCTACGGCCAAGTGCTGGGCACGAGCAGCCGGGACATCCTCAAAGCGGGGCCGGACAAGACCGCGCTCCGCGACAAGGCTCTGAGGGTCCGGGACGAATTGCTGGCAGCTAGCTAGCAAAAATTCGAATAAGTGGCATAGACGCGTTGTGGCTATTAGAGTTTCTAGTAGCCACAACGCGTTTAGTCTTGCAAAAGCAGCGTTACCTCGCTATGTTTCTCAACATAAGCCTTAGTCCACTACAACTGAAGGATGGCTGAACGATGGTACTGCGAGAACTCTCTGACGAAGATCGTATCCGGGCCCGCGCCAAGGCACTCGCCGCACGCACTCGTCGTGCAGAAATCAAGGCGGAGTTCAGTGCCGGAAAAATTTCCATCACCGAGGTACTAGACTTGGTATACGAAGATGAAGCCGTGGGACGCATGCGTGTCATGGACCTTCTGGAATCGGTACCGGGCGTAGGTGAAGTACGCGCGGCAAACTTGCTGGAGCGACTTGGGATTTCCCCATCCCGCCGTCTGCGCGGACTGGGACGCAAGCAGCGCACCGCAATCACCGAGCACTTCAAGCAAAGCCCGCCAAAAACGAAAGTGTAGTCAATGACCGCAGCGTCGGTAACTGTTCTAGCCGGCCCCACGGCAGTAGGCAAGGGCACCGTCTCTACCTACATCCGCGATAACTATCCAGATGTCTGGCTCTCGGTGTCGGCAACGACCCGCAACGCCCGGCCGGGGGAGCAGGATGGAGTCCACTACTTCTTCGTGGGCCCCGAGCGCTTCCAAACCCTGGTTGAGGAAGGCCAGATGCTGGAATGGGCTGTCGTCCATGGCCAGAACAGCTACGGCACGATTCGCTCCACGGTTGAAAATGCAGTGGCACAGGGCAAGAAGGTCCTGCTGGAAATCGATCTGCAGGGTGCGCGCCAGGTCAAGGAGTCGATGCCCGAGGCAAAATTCGTCTTCCTCGCCCCGCCATCGTGGGACGAATTGGTGCGCCGGCTTGTGGGACGCGGCACTGAAACGGCCGAGGAACAGCAGCGCCGCCTGGAAACCGCTAAACTAGAACTTGCAGCGGAATCAGAATTCGACGTGACCATCGTCAACGACGATGTCGCACGTGCCGCCGAAGAGCTTGTAGCCCTCATGGGGCTAAAGAACGACAAATAGGGAGTCCTGTGTCCAACCCAGAGGGAATCATCAACCCATCGATCGACTCGTTGCTTGAGACCAACGACTCGAAGTACGCCATCGTGCTGAACTCGGCCAAGCGCGCACGCCAGATCAACGCCTACTACGCGCAGCTCAACGAAGGCCTGTTCGAGTATGTCGGCCCGCTGGTGGAAACCAAGCTGAACGAGAAGCCTCTGACCATCGCCTTGCGCGAGCTGGATGACAGCCTGCTGAAGGTCACTCCGGCCGAGGCCATCGAGGACTAATCGAAAAGTCGGCGCCCCGCAGCGGGCGCCTTCTTTTTCGTTAAGCCCCTTTTCCACCCACCTCATCACCGCACCGAATCCTCGAGGAAGTACTTCGTGAAGCGAATTGTCCTAGGCGTTTCAGCTGGCATCGCCGCCTACAAATCCGTGCTACTGCTGCGCTTGCTGCGCGAAGCCGGCCACCATGTCGATGTGATCCCCACCCAGAACGTCGCGAACTTCGTGGGCAATGTCACCTGGGAGGCCCTGTCTGGAAATCCGGTGACCTCGAATGTTTTCGATGCGGTCGATACAGTCAACCACGTGCGCCTCGGCCAGCAGGCCGATCTGGTATTGATTGTTCCGGCTACCGCCGATGTGCTGGCCAAGGCCGCCGCAGGGCTGGCCGACGACCTGCTCACCGGCACCTTGCTTGCCACCCGGGCTCCGGTTGTGATGGCCCCGGCCATGCACACCGAAATGTGGCAGCACCCGGCCACCGTCGCAAATGTGCAGACCCTGCGCGATCGCGGCGTGCGGGTGATCGAACCTGCATCGGGGCGGCTTACCGGAAAGGATTCGGGACCGGGCCGGCTTCCGGAACCAGATGAGATCTTCGCGGCAGTCCAGGACCTGCTCTCCGAGCCGGTGCTCGCTGGTTCCAAGGTCCTGATCACCGCCGGGGGCACCCGTGAACCGCTGGACCCGGTGCGCTTCTTGGGCAACCGCTCCTCGGGCCGCCAGGGTGTCGCGCTGGCGCAGGCCGCCCGTGATGCCGGGGCCGAGGTCACGCTGATCGCCACCCATCTGGAAGTTCCCGCGCCGCATGGCGTGAAGCTGGTGCACGCTTCAAGCGCGCTGGAGCTGCGCGAGGCGGTCTTCGAGAACGCTCTGGGCCAGGACGTGCTGATCATGAACGCGGCGGTCGCCGATTTCCGTCCGGCACGCATCGAGAACTCGAAGATCAAGAAGCGCGACGAGCATTCGGCACCGGTCATCGAGCTGGTGCGCAACCCGGATATCCTCGCCGAACTGGTTTCCGCCCGCAGCCAGAACCCGGACCTGCCGAAGTTCATCGTCGGCTTTGCCGCCGAGACCGGCGACGAGCAGGGCAGCGTGCTCGAGTACGGGCAGGCCAAGCTGGAGCGCAAGGGCTGCGAAATGCTCGTGGTCAATGAGGTGGGCGCGACGCTGACCTTCGGGCAGGAAACCAACAGCATCCACGTCCTCTTCGCCGATCACGCCAAAGCGGTGCAAGCCTCGGGCAGCAAGCTGGAGGTGGCCCGCGTGGTCATCGAGCAGATTTTGAATGCCACAAAAAGTCATGCAGCTGTAACAAAGTGAGCCGCGCCATATGGTGCTTGTTCACGAAATGTCCTAGTTCTGCTTACCGGTCCCAGAGACCAGATAGAGTTATACGGTGACTTCAACAACCCCTGAACTTCGTCTTTTCACCTCGGAATCCGTGACCGAGGGCCACCCCGACAAGATCTGCGACCAGATCTCGGACGCGATCCTCGACGCCATGCTGGCCCAGGATCCGGACTCGAAGGTCGCCGTCGAGACGCTGACCACCACCGGCCTGGTGCACGTGGCCGGCGAGGTGACCACCAACGGCTATGTGGAGATCCCTGAGATCGTCCGCAAGACCATTTTGGACATCGGCTACGACTCCTCGGCCAACGGCTTCGACGGGGCGCGCTGCGGCGTGTCCGTGTCGATCGGCCAGCAGTCCCAGGAAATCCACGATGGCGTCTTCAACTCGCTGGAGTCCCGCGAAGGCACCGCCAAGGACCCGCGCGACATGCAGGGCGCCGGCGACCAGGGCCTGATGTTCGGCTACGCCTCGGATGAGACCGACTCGCTGATGCCGACCCCGATCTTCCTGGCCCACCGCCTGTCCGAACGCCTGACCCAGGTGCGCAAGAACGGCCGCATGCCGCTGCTGCGCCCGGACGGCAAGACCCAGGTCACCATCGGCTACGACGGCGACAAGCCAGTCTCGGTGGACACCGTGGTCGTTTCCAGCCAGCACGCCGCCGAATACGAGCTGGCAACGCTGAAGGCCGACCTGCACGAAGAGGTCGTCACCCCGATCCTGGAGCGTTCGGGCCTGGATACCTCGAACACGAAAATCATCCTGAATCCTTCGGGCCCGTTCATCATCGGCGGCCCCGTCGGCGATGCCGGGTTGACCGGACGCAAGATCATCGTCGATACCTACGGCGGCTTCGCCCGCCACGGCGGCGGCGCGTTCTCCGGCAAGGATCCATCGAAGGTCGACCGCTCCGCAGCCTACGCCATGCGCTGGGTGGCCAAGAATGTGGTCGCCGCCGGCCTGGCCCGCCGCGCCGAGGTCCAGGTGGCCTACGCGATCGGCGTGGCCCGTCCGGTGGGCCTGTACGTGGAGACCTTCGGCACCGAGACCGTTGACCCGGCGAAGATCACCAAGGCCATCAACGAGGTGTTCGACCTGCGTCCGCTGGGCATCATCGAGGACCTGGACCTCAAGCGCCCGATCTACCGCAAGACCGCTGCCCACGGCCATTTCGGCCGCGAGGACAACGACTTCACCTGGGAGAAGCTGGACCGCGTCGACGCTCTGCGCAGCTGGTTCAACGCCTAGCCACCGTGCAGCAAGACGCCCTGATCTCAGCACCCGAGCCGGCCCGCATCAAGCGGGTTGCCCGGGTGCTGATTGATTCTTCGGTCCCGCATCTGGACCGCTTCTTCGACTACGAGATTCCGCCTTCGATGGCCGAGGACGCCGTAGCCGGAGTCCGCGTGAAGGTGCATTTCGGCCCGCAGCTGCTCTCGGGGTTCATCGTTGCCGTGCTTGAGGACTACGCCCCGGAAATGAAGCTGAGGCCGCTGGCCAAGCTGGTCAGCACCCAGGTGGCGCTGTACCCGGCGATCGTGGACGCCGCGCAGGAGGTCGCCACCCGCTACGCCGGCACCCTGTGGGATGTGGTGCGCCTGGCCGTGCCAGCCCGCGCCGCCAAGGTCGAAAAGGAGGAACTGGCCACCGTCGCCCCAAAGCTGCCCGAGGCGCCGAACCAGCTGCTCCACTACGAGCACGGGGAGCAGGCACTGGCGGCCTGGGGCAGTGGCGAAACCCTGCGGGCAGTGGCCACCTGGGTGCCGAATTTCCACGGATCCTGGCCCGGCTTCCTGATGGATGCCGCCCGTCCGGTGCTGCAGCGCGGCCAGCGGGTGCTGCTGGTCGTGCCCGATGCCCGCGACCTGCGCCTGCTGGGCAGCTACCTCGACGAGCACTACGGGGCCGAGTCCTATGCCCGGCTGCAGGCCGACGACGGGCCGACACCGCGCTACCGCAACTTCCTGCGCGCCATCGGCGGGCACGTTCAGATCGTCATCGGCACCCGCTCGGCGGCCTTGTGCCACGTGCCCGGGCTGGAACTGATGATCGTGTGGCAGGACGCGGACCACTCGCACCGCGAACAGCGCGCTCCCTACCAGCACAGCCGCGAAGTGGCCTTGCTGCGCAGCGCGCAGGCAGGCATCTCCCTGCTGATCGCCGCGCCATCGCGCTCGGTCGAAGCCCAGCGCCTGGTGGACACCGGCTGGGCCATCGAGCTGAAGGTGCCGCGCGAGCTGCTGCGTGCGCACACCGCCCGCGTCGTGGCCACCACCAATGATTTCGAGCTGGAGCGCGACCCGGTGCTGGCTAAGGCCCGCATCCCATCGCTGGCTTGGCGCGAAGCCACCAAGGCGCTGGAAACCGGTCCGGTGCTGGTGCAGGTGGCGCGCACCGGGTTCATGCCTGCCCTTGCCTGCCAGGATTGCCGGACCCCTGCGCGCTGCCCCGCCTGCCAAGGCCCGCTGCACATCGCCGGCAAGGGCTCGCATGTGGCCTGCCGCTGGTGCGGCGAGCAGTACCACGACTACCGCTGCGCGCACTGCGCCTCGCCGCGGATCCGGGCGGCCAGCATCGGCGCCGACCGCACCGCCGAAGAACTCGGCCTGGCCTTCCCCAAGGTCAGCGTTATTTCTTCCACCGGAGCAAAGCCGGTGGACAGGATCGGCGGCAAGCCGGCGCTGGTGGTTGCGACCCCTGGGGTCGAACCATTTGCCGAATCCGGCTACGCCGCGGTGCTGCTGCTCGATGCCGACAGGATGATGGCCCACGATTCGCTGCGCAACGCCGAGGAAGTCATCGCCCGCTGGTTCACCGCGGCCTCGATGGCGCGGGCTGACGGTGTCGTGGTGCTGACCGGAAATCCGAGCCCTGCCGGGGCCGCGCTGGTGCGCTATGACCCGGCGAGCTTTGCCGAACGCGAATTGGCCGAGCGCCGGGAGGTGGGGCTGCCGCCGGCGGTGCGCAGCGCGGTCATTTCAGGGCTGGGCGCCGAACGGCTGGTCGCCAGCCTGGATCCAGAGACTCGTGCGCGCGTGCAAATCCACGGCCCGACGGTAATTGACGGGCCCCCGGCCCAGCACCGCTACGTGCTCTTCTTCTCCTACGCCGACGGAACCGCGGTGACCACGGCGCTGCGCCAGCTGCGCGCAACCATGTCCGCGGCCAAGGACCCGGTCGTGTCTATCGCCATCGACCCGGACGACGCGCTCTAGGAACCTGCCGCGGCCCTATTCCTGGCCAGCTGCTAATTGCTGCAGGAAGCGGTCGATGGCCTTCGCGGTTTCCGGGGCCTTTTCATAGTGGATCAGGTGCCCGACGTTCTCGAGCATCACCAGCTGCGCGTCGGCGAAGCTTGCCCGCAGCGTTTCCTGCGTCTGTGGGGTGCCCAATTCGTCTTCCCTGCCGGCGACCATTAGCGTGGGCAGTCCCAGGTCAGGGGAGTAGTCCCCGACGGTCGAGCTGATCGACGCCCGGTAGGACTGGGCAAGGGTCGCGCGCGAATGGAAGCCGCCGAAATAGGCGCGGTGCTGCTCGCGCACGTAGGCCCGGATGTCCGGGTTCTTGCTCTTGGTCATCACCAGGCTCATCGCATCGCTGAACAGCCTGGATCGCAGCAGCGCTTCGCCGATGCCCGCCGGAATTCTGGCGCATGCCTCGTAGTAGCCGCTGGCCAGCTTGGACAGCAGCGCCTGGTCGGATTCCAAGGCAAGCTCCGAGATCGGATTCAACAGGAGCAACGAGGCGAAGCTGCGCACGGTGGCCAGCTTGGCGGCCACGATCGATCCGAAGGAATGCCCCAGCAGGTGCACCGAAGGACCCAGCTGCAGTTCTTCGGCCAGCTGGTTGAGCACCGCCGCATACCCGTCGACATCGTGGTCCAGATCCAGCATCGACGTCGAGGAGCCGAAACCCGGCAGGTCGGGGACGACCACCGTGTAGTGCGGCAGATGCGAGACGATGCGCGCCAGCCCGTGGTGGTCGCCGCGGAATCCGTGCACCGCGTAGATCACGCCGCGCGAGGGCTTCTGGGCCGGGTGGGTGTAGACGCGGATTTCGGCACCGTTGAAATGGTGGGTGGTCGCTAGCTGCTGTCGTGGGGCCATGGCTTTAACCCTACCCGTCCAGCAGCGCCAGGGCCGTGCCCTCGTCGATCACCAGATCGGTGATCAGCCCGCCTTTAAGCGCACCGCGCACCGCCTGCAGCTTGCCGCGCCCTGCCACCACGCAGAACCGGGTCGGCACCTTGCGCAGGGCATCAAGGGCTGGCCCGGTGGAACGGGCGTTGAGCGAAATGTTCGAGCTGGTGCCGTTCTTGTCGAAGAACACCGTGGCCACGTCGCCGACCACACCGATCTCGTTGAGTTCCTGGGCTTCGTCTTTGGTCAAGTAGCCGCCGCGGTACACCTGCGAGGCGACAGCGGAACCGGCCGAGCCCAGCGAGAACACCGCGAGGTTCATCTCCTTCTGCACCTGCAGCACCCGTCGGATCGACGTCTCCTGCCACATGGCTTCGCGGGTGGATGCCCGGTCGAAGAAGGCCGGGACCGGGAACTGCTCGGTGCGTGCGGTGAAGGCCTGCCCGAAACGCGTGAGGATGTCGCTGGCGTAGCGCACTCCGCTGGTCACCGGGTTTGCCGCCCCGTTGAGCTGCACGATTTTCGTGTCATGGGTGGGGTGCGAGCCCAGGGCCATGGACACCGCCTGCATCGTCGACCCCCATGCGACGCCCACGGTCATCGAGGAGGAGACCATGCCGCCGAGCAGATAGGCCGCGTGCGCAGCGACGCGGGAAAGCAATTCGGAGTCGTCCATGTTGCCGTCGGTGGGCACGACGTTGAAGCTGATCCCGTAGTGCTCGGAGAGCTGGTTGCCCAGCAGCGCCGACATGTTGGCGCTGGGCGAGATGCTGATCGAGACCATGCCGGTGCGCTTAGCGTGGGAGAGCAAGCGGGAGACCGTCGAACGCGAGGTTCCCAGCTCTTTGGCGATCGCTTCCATCTTCATGTCCTGCAGGTAGTACAGCTGGGCGGCGCGCAGCGCGTCCTTGGCCTTGGGAGTGCTGTGCACGGATGTGCCATTCGTTGCCCGCTTGTAGGTGCCCCGGGGGGAGGATTTCATCATGATTCAGACCACTTCTGCACGTTTGTGCATTTTGTTTGACCGCTTTGCCGTTCTGTAACAAGACTAGCTTCAGACTCATCCATTTATTACACAAGGGGCACAAATCGTGATTCGGGAACAGCTAGCCAAACTGCGTGAACGTCCGCAGGCGCAGGTTCTGGTTGTTGGCGGCGGCATCAACGGCGTCGCCACCTTCCGCTACCTGGCCATGCAGGGGATCGATGTCGCCCTGGTCGAGCGCGGCGATTACTGCCAGGGCGCCTCCGGTGCCAGCTCCCACATGATCCACGGCGGAATCCGCTACCTGGAGAACGGCGAGTTCCGCCTGGTCCACGAATCCGTGCAGGAACGCAACTCGCTGCTCCAGATCGCGCCGCACTACGTGAAACCGCTGCAGACCACCATCCCCATTTTCTCCACGTTCTCCGGAATGCTCAGCGCGCCAATGCGCTTCTTGACCCACAAGTCGGGCAAGCCGACCGAACGCGGTGCCGCACTGATCAAGGCCGGCCTGATCATGTACGACGTGTTCGCCGGAATCGGCGGACGCAACACCCCATGGCACAACTTCAAGGCCGGCAAGGCTGCCCGCCAGGACCTTCCTGCACTGCGCGATGACGTCAAGTACACCGCCACCTACTTCGACGCCTCGGTGCACAACCCGGAGCGGCTGACCCTGGATGTGCTGCGCGAGGGCCTGAACGCCAACGACCAAGCTCGCGCCAGCAACTACGTTGAGTTGGCCGGTGTCGATGGTGGCACCGCGAAGCTGCGCGACGTGCTCTCCGGCGAAGAATTCGACTTCCAGGCCGATGTCATCATCAACGCCACCGGCGCATGGGTGGACCTGACGAACAAGGACCTGGGCCGCGAAACCAAATGGACCGGCGGCACCAAGGGTTCGCACATCGTGCTGGACCACCCTGAGCTGCTCGCCGCGACCGGCGGTCGCGAAATCTTCTTCGAGCATGAAGACGGCCGCATCGTGCTGATCTACCCGATGCTCGGCCGCGTGCTGGTGGGCACCACCGATCTCGAGCACGACATGAACGAGCCAGCGGTTTGCACCGATGAGGAAGTCGACTACTTCTTTGACCTGGTCCACCACGTCTTCCCGGGCATCAAGGTCACCAGGGAACAGATCGTCTACAAGTTCTCCGGCGTGCGCCCCCTGCCCAGCCACGATGACACCGCGCCCGGCTTCGTGTCCCGCGACTACCAGATCAAGGAAACCCGCCTGACCGACGCGACCACCATGCTCTCGCTGATCGGGGGCAAGTGGACCACCTTCCGCGCACTGAGCGAGAACCTCGGTGGCAAGGCGTTGGCCTTCCTCGGCGCCCGCGAGGTCAGGACCACTGCCGGAGTAGCCATCGGCGGCGGGAAGAACTTCCCGGCCAATGACGGCGAACTGGCCGCCTGGTATGCGGCCCGCGAGTCCAAGACCAGCCGCGAACGCCTGCGTGTGCTGCTGGAACGCTACGGCACCGGGGCCGATGCCGTGCTCGAAGCCCTTGGCGGCAGCGAAACCATGCTCGAGCACACCAACGAGCTGTCCTGCCAGGAGCTGGCCTACATGGCCAAGCATGAGCAGGTGGGCCGCCTGATCGACGTCTTCATCCGCCGCACCAATCTGGCCTTCCGCGGCCTGGTCACGAAGAATTTGGTGATCGAGGCAGCTAATTGCCTCGCTGACCCGATGGAATGGGATAAGTCCCAGATCCAAGCCGAGATCGACCATTCGCTCTCGGTCCTTGCAGAAGCCCACGGTGTCACCCTGGTCTAAGCTGCATCTTGGCCGGCGGCAAGTCGCCTCCGGCAATCGAAACCACTAAGAGGTCAACGTTGTCCACTCACGTGTTTCTCGCCGAATTAGCCGGCACTTTCATACTCTTGCTCATGGGCGGCGGCGTCTGCGCCAACGTCGCCCTGAAAGGCACCCTCGGCAGCGCCGCGGGCTGGGTAGCCATCAGCTTCGGCTGGGGCTTTGCCGTCTACTGCGGCGTCTGGATCGCCGGAATTTCCGGAGCCCACCTGAACCCGGCGGTCACCCTTGGCCTGCTGGTCAACCCGGATGCCGCCGAATACGCCCCAGGGGTCGCCAAGACCTTCGCCAACACGATGCTGTATTTCCTGGCGCAGTTCATTGGCGCCTTCCTCGGTGCCGTGGGAACCTGGCTTGCCTACAAGAAGCATCTGGACGATCCGCAGAACGCGGGCCAGCAACTGGGTGTCTTCTCCACCGGACCGGCCATCCGCTCCTACGGCTGGAACCTGGTCACGGAGATCTTCGGCACCTTTGTCCTGGTGTTCGTGATCGCCGGCCTGGGCCACACCCCGCATGAGCTCGGCCCGCTGGCCGTGGCCCTGCTGGTTGTCGCCATCGGCCTGTCCCTGGGCGGCGCCACCGGCTACGCCATCAACCCGTTCCGCGACCTGGGTCCACGCGTCGCCCACGCCATCCTGCCGATCAAGGGCAAGGGCTCTTCCGACTGGTCCTATTCGTGGGTTCCGTTGGTCGGTCCAGCTATCGGCGGTATCCTTGGCGGACTTGCCGCCGCGCCAATGTTCTAGAAAGAGAGCAGTGAATCATGAGTGAAAAATTCGTCATCGCCATTGACCAAGGCACCACCAGTTCCCGTGCAATCGTCTTCAACCATGCCGGCGAGGTGCACTCGGTAGGCCAGAAGGAGCACGAGCAGATCTTCCCGGCCGCTGGATGGGTCGAACATGATCCAGCCGAAATCTGGACCAATGTGCGCGAAGTGATCGGCCAGGCCTTGTCCAAGGCCAACCTGACCCGCCACGACATCGAGGTCGTCGGCATCACCAACCAGCGCGAAACCACGGTGGTGTGGGACAAGAACACCGGCGAAGCCGTCTACAACGCGATTGTCTGGCAGGACACCCGTACCCAGGACATCGTCGACGAGCTGGCGCGTGATGGCGGCCTGGACCGCTACAAGCAGACCGTCGGCTTGCCGCTGGCAACCTACTTCTCGGGCACCAAGATCAAGTGGATCCTGGACAATGTCGAAGGCGCGAGGGAACGCGCAGAAGCAGGAGACCTGCTGTTCGGCACCACCGACAGCTGGGTGCTGTGGAACCTGACCGGCGGCGTGGACGGCGGCGTGCACGTCACCGACGTGACCAACGCGTCGCGCACGCTGTTCATGGACCTGAAGACCCTCCAATGGGACGAGAAGATCCTGGCCGATTTCGGCGTGCCGCTGTCCATGATGCCGGAGATCCGTTCGTCTTCGGAGGTGTACGGCACGGTGCACACGAACCAGCTGCTGCGCGAGGTGCCGGTTGCCGGTATCCTGGGCGACCAGCAGGCGGCAACCTTCGGCCAGGCCGCGTTCACCGCGGGCACCGCGAAGAATACCTATGGCACCGGCTGCTTCCTGATCTTCAACACCGGCACGGAGATCGTGAATTCGTCCAACGGCCTGCTGACCACGATGGCGTACAAGCTGGGCGAGAGCGCACCGGTGTATGCCCTGGAAGGTTCCATCGCCGTTGCCGGTTCCCTGATCCAGTGGCTGCGCGACAACATCGGCATGATCGCCACCGCCCCGGAAGTCGAACAGCTGGCGGCCCAGGTTGAGGATAACGGCGGCGTATATATCGTTCCGGCTTTCTCCGGCTTGTTCGCGCCCTATTGGCGTTCGGATGCCCGCGGCGCGATCGTCGGCCTGACCCGCTATGCGAACAAGAACCACATTGCCCGCGCGGCGCTCGAGTCCACCGCATTCCAGACGCGAGAAGTACTGGACGCGGTCAACGCCGACGCTGAGGTTCCGTTGACCGAACTGAAGGTCGACGGCGGCATGGTGGCCAATGAAGCCCTGATGCAGTTCCAGGCCGACATCCTCGGCGTGCCGGTGGTTCGCCCGCAGGTCACCGAGACCACCGCGCTGGGTGCGGCCTACGCCGCCGGCTTGGCCGTTGGCTTCTGGAAGGACCTTGGCGAGCTGGAGCAGAACTGGGCCGAGGACAAGCGTTGGGAGCCGACCATGGATGAGGCATCGCGCGAGCGCAGCCTTCGCCTGTGGAAGAAGGCTGTCACCCGCACCTTCGACTGGGTCGACGAAGATACCAAGGCCTGAGCCCGACTGCGGCTTGGCCGGAACCGTTCCGGACACCGGCAGCGCCCGAACCGCCCATTGGCGTGGTTCGGGCGCTGCCCGTTTAAGACGGCCCTGTCAACACGTTGGGTCGCTCAGGTTTCCCGCCCTGCATCAGGGGTTTCTTCCTTGCCCGGCGGCTTGGTGTCCGGTGCGGCAGGTGCGTGGCGGGTGGGGGATTCGCCTGCCTGCCGGGCACCCCAATAGGTATTGCGGCGCGGAATTCGTTCCGGGTCGACATGCTCCGGCATGAGCACGTGCGGCAGCCCGTCGACATCGATCACCGTGATCTGCCCGGCGTGGCGCTTGTGGTGATCGCCCGTGCACAGTCCGGCCCCTGACCAGACGCTGGTTTCCCCGCCGTCAGACCAGGGTTTCAGGTAGTGGTCGGTTTCGACCTGGTCCGGGGGCGCGGTGCAGTCAGGCACGATGCAGCCTCGGTCCCGGGCCATGATGGCTTCGCGGATCGCACCCTTGTGATAGCGCATCTTGCGCCCCATATCCAGCACTTGGCTGTTGCCTCCGAGCACGATCGGGATGATGTTCGCCCTGGCCAGTTGCCGCCGCAGCTCGCCGGGCGGGATATCGACGCCGTTGGCGGTCATGCCATGCGCATCGGCCAGGTTTTGCAAGTCTGCGAGCCACAGGTAGACCACGAATTTCGGGGTGACGACCTTTCTTTTTCCGCCGGTGAAGGGGGCCCGCAGCAACGCCATGAATGCATTGAGCCGGCGGCGGTGCAGATCCGGCTGTTCGGTGGCCTCGTCGTTTCGCAGCTCGTCGTGTGCCGCATCGCCATCTGCCTGCGCTTCGGTGTTTCCGGGCTCCGGAGCACACCCGTTGCCGGGTTCTGCTTCGTCTTCGGCCCACGGCGGCATGGGGTGTTCGCTGCGCAGCCAGAAAGGCGCCTGCGGTGCAGTTTCTTGCTCGGTTGATGGCTGCGGCTCGGCATCCGAGTCCTGGGTGGCCGTGGAATCGCGGTCGGCCTGGGGTTCCTGGTCCTGGTCATCGGGGTTTCCGGTGCCGGAGCCCGATTCCGGCGTGCGCTGCTGTTCGGCTTCGCGGTCGGCGCGGCCTGACTTGGTCCGCGGATTTCCGGCCTGGGCGGCCATCGAATTCAGCAGCTGCGCGTCGCTGGCATCGGTGCGCAGCGAGAAGAAATGCACGCCGTCCTTCACCGGGCCGATGAAGAAGCCCAGTCGCGGCGGCAGCTTTTTGCCATGCAGTTCCTTGTAGGTCCTGATCTCGGCGCTGATCCGCTTCTGCGCTGCCCGTGGGCCCAGCTCGCCCAGGGCTTCGGCCGCGGATTCATCCAGGGTGCGGCCATCGGTGCCGTAGGCCTGCAATTTCAGGGGCACGCCGTCAAAGGTGGTGTCCTGCGGTTCGAGCCGGTCTAGGCGCCGTGCGGCCGAGGCGATGGCCCGGCGGTCGCCAGTGCCCTTGGCATAGAGCCCTGCCAGTTGGGGGAAGCGCGGCGCGCAAATGCCGCCATCGGGGGCGCGGCGCCCGATGAGCAGGTGCGCGTCGGCCAGGCGCTGCCGGGCTTCGAAGTAGCCCAGCCCCAGCCAGGCGGCCAGCAGCTCAGCGGTGTCCTTGTAGCAGCAGCGCCCCGGCACGATGCCCGGCTCCCCGGCAAACAGGTCATCGCTGATGGCGTCGGGGTCATCGGCGGGCACCCGCAGCGCGGCATAGCCCTCCAGGGACAACGCGCGGGCGCCGGTGGCTTCGGCCTGCAGCGCGCCGGATAGCTGGTCGCCATGGATCTGCTGGGCGAAGCGTTCGGCCAGCTGCAGATGCGCCAGGACCAGGCGCGGGTCGCCCGAGCCGTGCACCAGCTTGCCCAGCGCCGTGTACAGGGCCAGGCAGAGGTAGCCCAGGCGCAGCAGCATGGCACCGGATAATGCAGGTTCGAGGTGCAGCGGGACCTGGCATGCGGTGCGCAGAGCGGCGATCAGGACAGGGGCGTTCATGGCTCCATGATCGGGCGCTGGATCGGCCTGCGCGTCGGCGTTGCCGCCAATTGTGGATAAGCGCGGGCGGCCCGTTGGCGGTTGTGAACAATCTTGCGCTTCACCGATGCGCGCGTGGGCAGGGCAGATGCGATAGAATCGCGATATGAATCCTAAGCGCAACCTAGTGTAAGCGCGGCCCGATGGCCGTGCCCCCGAGTGGAAATTTGGGGGCTTTTGTTGTGTCTGGAACCAAGAGCAAATTTTCCTATCGGAAATTTTTCCGCAAAGCGTGTGAGAAGAGCAGCGTGACATCATCGACGAACGAACCCAGGACCTACGACTTCAAGGACATCGAGTCCAAGTGGCTTCCGGTGTGGGACGAGCTACAGGTGTTCAAGCCCGCCGATGACGGCAGCCGCGAACGCCGCTACGTGCTGGACATGTTCCCCTACCCCTCGGGCGATTTGCACATGGGCCACGCCGAGGCCTTCGCCATGGGCGACGTCGTCGCACGCTACTGGCGCCTGCGCGGCTATGACGTGATGCACCCGATCGGCTGGGACTCGTTCGGCCTTCCGGCGGAGAACGCCGCGATCAAGCGCAATGCGCACCCTGCGGAGTGGACCTACAAGAACATCGACACCCAGGCCGCCAGCTTCAAGCGCTACGCGATTTCCGCGGACTGGTCGCGCCGCCTGCACACCTCCGATCCGGAGTACTACCGCTGGACCCAGTGGCTGTTCAACAAGTTCTACGAGAAGGGCCTGGCCTACCGCAAGGACCACCCGGTGAACTGGTGCCCGAAGGACCAGACCGTGCTGGCTAACGAGCAGGTCGTCAACGGCGCGTGCGAACGCTGCGGCACCGCAGTGACCAAGAAGTCGCTGAACCAGTGGTACTTCAAGATCACCGACTACGCCGACCGCCTGCTTGAGGACATGGACCAGCTCAAGGGCCACTGGCCCGAGCGCGTGCTGCTGATGCAGAAGAACTGGATCGGCCGCTCCGAAGGCGCCGAGGTCACCTTCGAGATCGAGGCGCACCAGGATCAGCAGGCGGTGAAGATCCCGGTCTTCACCACCCGCCCGGACACCCTGTACGGCGCGACCTTCATGGTCGTCGCCGCCGATGCCGACCTGGCCGGCGAACTGGTCACCGATGAGCACCGCGAAGCGCTGGAAGCCTACCAGGAGCAGGTCAAGGCGCTGAGCGAGATCGAGCGCCAGTCCACCGAGCGCGAGAAGACCGGTGTGTTCACCGGGCGCTACGGGATCAACCCGCTGTCGGGGGAGAAGCTGCCGATCTGGGCTGCCGACTACGTGCTGGCCGACTACGGCACCGGCGCGATCATGGCCGTGCCTGCGCACGACCAGCGCGACCTGGACTTCGCCCGCGCCTTCGACCTGCCAGTGCGCGTGGTCGTGGACACCGGTGAAGAGGACCCGAACGAAACCGGTGCCGCCACCGCCGGGGAAGGCCAGCTGGTGAACTCCGGCGAGCTGACCGGACTGGAGAAGAGTGCGGCGATCGCCAAGGCCATTGAGATCGTGGAGGCTGCCGGCACCGGCAAGCACACCGTGAACTTCCGCCTGCGCGACTGGCTGCTGAGCCGCCAGCGCTTCTGGGGCACCCCGATCCCGATCATCCACTGCGCGGACTGCGGCGAGGTCCCGGTTCCCGAGGACCAGCTGCCGGTGCGCCTGCCCGATAACCTGCGCGGCGAGCAGCTGGCCCCGAAGGGCACCAGCCCGCTGGCCGCCGCCGAGGACTGGGTCAACGTTCCCTGCCCGAAGTGCGGGGGAGCGGCCAAGCGCGACACCGACACCATGGACACCTTCGTGGACTCCTCCTGGTACTTCCTGCGCTTCGTCTCCCCGAACTACGCCGAAGGCCCCTTCGACCCGAAGGCGGTGCGCGACTGGATGCCGGTCGGCCAGTACGTCGGCGGCGTCGAGCATGCGATCCTGCACCTGCTCTACTCGCGCTTCTTCACCAAGGTCATCCACGATTTGGGCCTGATCGACGCGACCGAGCCGTTCAGCGCGCTGCTGAACCAGGGCCAGGTGCTCAACGGCGGCAAGGCGATGAGCAAGTCGCTGGGCAACGGCGTGGATCTGGGCGAGCAGCTGGACAAGTTCGGGGTGGACGCGGTGCGCCTGACCATGGTCTTCGCCTCCCCGCCGGAGGACGACGTGGACTGGGCCGATGTCTCGCCATCGGGTTCGCAGAAGTTCCTCGCCCGTGCCTGGCGCATCGCGCAGGACGTGGCCAGCGAACCGGGCGTGGACTACGCGGGAGGGGACAAGGCGCTGCGCCAGGTCACCCACCGCACCGTGCACGAGGCCGCGCAGCTGCTGGACTCGGGCAAGTTCAACGTGGTGATCGCCAAGGCCATGGAGCTGGTCAACGCGACCCGCAAGACCATCGACTCCGGTGCCGGCGCGGCCGACCCGGCAGTGCGCGAGGCCGCTACGGTTCTCGCCCAGCTGCTGAGCATGTTCGCCCCGTACACCGCCGAGGACATGTGGGAAGCGCTGGGCTACGCCCCGAGCGTGGTCACCAGCGCGTGGCCGCAGGTCGATGAGTCCCTGCTGGTCGATGACACCATCACCGCGGTCGTGCAGATCAAGGGCAAGGTACGCGCGCGACTGGAAGTGCCCGTGGACATTACCGAGGATGAGCTGCGCGAGCAGGCGCTGGCCCACGAGTCGGTGATCCGGATGCTCGATGGCAAGGAGCCGCTGAAGGTCATCGTGCGTGCGCCGAAGCTGGTGAACGTGGTCCCCGCCCCGTAAGCTCAGCTCATGACTGAACGCCAGAAAAGCTCGCGCGCGGGCTGGCTGCCCAAGTGGCTGGCCCCGCGCGGGCTTTCGCGTACCCGCATCGGGGTGGTCTCCGATTCGGCGTCCTGCCTGCCCGAGGCCTTCGCGCGGCATGCCGATTTCATCGAAGTGCCGATCCCGATCATCGTGGACAACCATGTGCAGGGCGAGGACTTGCAGGCGCTGATGATGGGCCTGGCCATGGGCAAGGCTGTGAAGACCTCGCGCCCGGCACCGGGCGAGTTCGAACGCGCCTACCGGCAGCTGCTGGACGCCGGCTGCGAATCGGTCATCTCGATCCACATGTCCGGGGCGCTGTCGGGCACCGTGGACGCCGCCCGCCTGGCCGCGCGCTGCCTCGATGCACCCATCGCGGTGGTCGACACGCGCACCGTCTGCCTGCCCCAGGGCTTCGCCGTGGCCGATGTGCTGGCCGCGCGCGACGCCGGCGCCCCGCTGGAAATGCTCGAGCAGATCGCCCGCACCGCCACCGCCAACTCCGTGTACTTCGCGGTGCCCAGCCTGGAGCAGCTGCGCCGTGGCGGCCGGATCAGCGCGCTGTCCTCGGTTCTCGGCAGCCTGCTGAACTTCAAGCCGATCCTCGGGATTGCCGATGGCGCGATCGCCGCCCTGGAAAAGCCGCGCTCCTTCGCGCGCGCCACCGCGCGGCTGGTCTCGCTGGCCCTGCGCGATGCCCGCGGCGCGAAGGGCGAGGTGCGCCTGGGGGTGATGCATTTCGGCGCCGAGGAACTGGCCGAGGAGATCGCCACCGAACTGGCCCCGTTCAGCGCCGAGCCGGTCGTGGTCGAATCCCTGCCAGCGGTGCTGGCCGCGCATACCGGCATGGGCGTGATCGCCGTGTGCGTCGCTCCGCTGAATCCACAACCGGAATCAATTCTGGACAGCCCGCCGGCGCCATAGCCCAGACTGTGGCCCATGGGCCGCCACGACTTCTTCAGCAAGTACGCGCCACGTCCCGGCCGCTTGAGGTTTGCGATCTCGCGCGTGGCCGTGCTGGTGCTGGTCATCGTAGTGCTCGCCTGGATCGCCATTTCCATCCTGCTCGCACCCCCGCCGATAGCCCAGGAGCTTGAAACGGTTCCGCTGGTGTCCGATCCCTCCGCGTCGGCTCCGGGGGACCAGCTGTCCCCGAGCCCGGACGGTCCCGAGGTCACGGTCCATGTGGTCGGCGCGGTGAAGAAGCCCGGCGTCTACACGCTGCCCGCGGATTCGCGGATCACCGATGCGGTCGAGGCCGCCGGCGGGCTGGCCAAGGGCGCCCAGGCGCAGCTGGTGAACCTGGCAGCCAAGCTGGTCGACGGCCAGCAGGTCATCCTTCCCGGCACCGAAACCGGCAAGGACCTCCCAACGGCTCCGAGCGCCACGGCCGGCGGGAAGATCTCGCTGAACACCGCCGATGCGCAGACCCTGCAGGAGCTTCCGGGGATCGGCCCGGCCCTGGCCGGCAGGATCATCGGCTTCCGCACCGAGAACGGCCCCTTCACCTCCGTAGAGGAGCTGGATGCCGTCTCCGGCATCGGCCCGGCGCTGCTGGGGCAGCTGAGCGAGCTGGTGGTCCCGTGAACACCGATTTCCGGGGCCTGTGGCTGCTGGCCGGTGCCTGGACCGCCGCCTATTTCAGCCTCCCGGCCTGGCTGCTGTGGCTGCTGTCGGCGCTGCTCGCCTTTCTGCTGTTCCTGCTCCTGCGTCCCCGGCACGACCGCGCCTACGCCGCACCGTGGTTCACCGGTCCGATCATCCTGCTGCTGGGAATGGTCGCGGTCAGCAGCCTGTCGTTCACCGACCCCCAATGCCAGCTGCCCGGCGCTCCCGAGCAGCAGCGGCGCGCGGTCGTGCGTTTCGAGGACCTGGCCAGCGCGCAGGGCCAGGGAAGCACCGCGGGCCGGGCGGAAATCCAGCGCTACTGGAACGATGGCCAATGGGTGGCATGCCAGGTGCCGGTCTACCTGAGCGTGGATTTCGGGCTGCCTGCCAACGCCGGGCAGTTCGAGGCCATCCTCGATCTCGACGCCGCGGATGCCGGATCCTTCGACTGGTGGGCGCAGGCCGCCAGCGAGCCGCAGGTCAGTTCGTGGGCGGAACCGACTGCCGCCGACCTGCTCAAGGAACGCTTCACCCTCAGCCTGAGCGACCTGCCCGGCAATGCGCAGGCGCTGCTGCCCGGCATGCTCTACGGCGACCGCTCCGGGCAGGATGAAGAACTGGGCGAGGCGATGAGATCCAGCGGGCTGAGCCATCTCACCGCCGTGAGCGGATCGAATATCGCCCTGATCGGGGCCATCGTGCTGGTCCTGTTCCGGCTGTTCTCCGTTCCGCGCGCCCCCAGCGCGATCCTGATGATTGGCGTAGTCGGGCTTTTCGCCTGGTTCGTCGGGCCGGATCCCAGCGTGCTGCGCGCCAGCCTGATGGGCAGCATTGCGGCGGTTTCGGTACTGCTCGGCCGCGGCCAGGGCTCATTGGGGATCCTGTGCCTGAGCGGAACAGCCTTGCTGGCCATCGATCGAAGCCTGGGCGCCGAACCGGCCTTTGCCCTGTCGGTGCTGGCGACCTTAGGCATCATCATGCTCTCGCCGGCGCTGACCGAAATCCTGCTCCACATCATGCCGGCCTGGCTGGCGCAGCTGACCGCCATCTGCTGTGCAGCGCAATTCACCTGCCTGCCGGTGGTGATCGCATTGAATTCGGATTTCAGCCTGTACTCGCTGCCCGCGAATCTCCTGGTGGCGCCGTTGCTGCCGTTGATTACCGCGCTCGGCATGATCTGCCTGCTGCTGTGCACCCCATGGCCGGGATTCGAATCGGTGCTGATCTGGGTGCCCGGGCTCCCGGCCGAAGCCATCGGCAAAGTTGCCCATCTCGTCTCCGGGCTGCCAGGTGCTGCCCGTCCATGGCCCGAAGGACTGCCGGGAATCCTGCTGGCGGTCATGCTGTCCCTTGCGCTGTGCTCGCTGCTGGTGCTGGGCCGTGAAACCGAACGGCTGCGCGTGCGCCAGGTCTCTCTCGGTGTGCTGGGCGCGATCATGGTCTTCGCCGTGGCGCTCATTGTGCCTGCAACCCTGTTCTATCGGGAAGATGTTGCCACGGATTGGAGCATCGCCATGTGCGATGTGGGGCAGGGCGATGCGTTCGTCATCAACCTGGGGGATGCCGAAGGCTGGCTGATCGATACCGGGCCGCCGGATAGCGGTTTGCTGCTGTGCCTGGACCGGCTGGGCATCACCACCCTGGGCAAGGTCTTCATCACGCATACGCACAGCGACCATTTCGGCGCCATCCGGGAACTGGAGGAGTCGAAAGTGCGGATCGGGGACCGCCTGGTCTCGACCGGATTCGAACTGGAACTCTGGCCCGGGGCTCGGGTGCTGGAGCCTGGTACGCGGCAAACTGCGGGGGAGTTGAGCTTCGAAGTCGTAGGTCCCGAGGCGCGTTACGCGCAATACGCCGAGCCCAACGACACGTCGCTGGTCATCCGGTTCAGCTTTTCCACCCAGAGTGGTACCGTCGATTTCTTTGCCGCCGGGGATATGGAGACCGAGGCCATGGATCGCCTGCTGCGGCTGCATCCGCAAGGCCAGGCCGCGATCTTGAAGGCTTCGCACCATGGCGCGCGCAACGGCGGCACACAGATCATTGAGCAGATCCATCCGCAGATCCTGCTGGTCTCCGCCGGGAAGGACAATTCCTATGGCCACCCGCACCCGGAAACATTGGAAATGGCGAAGCGGATCGGCGCGACAGTGCTGCGCACCGACCAATCCGGTACCGTACTGCTCACATTTACCGGCCAGGGCATCCGTGGTACCTCCCTGGGTACTCCGGTTCGGTAGGATCAATATATCGACCGATGCACTAAGGAGCTCGATGGCACGCGCCCAAGCAAATCCGGGAATCTCATGGCGGGAACTGCGCCCGCAACCGCTGATCCTGTTGACCGGTTCAGAAGATTACCTCGCTTCACGCGCCTTCGAGCTGCTGCGCTCCCAAGCCGGCCAGCGGGACGACATCCAGCACACGCGTCTTGACGCGGCCAAGTACGAGCCGGGCGAGCTGCTCATGGCCACCAGCTCCTCGCTGTTCTCCACCGCCAATCTGGTCGAGGTCCACGAACTGGCGCACATGAACGAGTACTTCCTCAAGGACGCGATGGCCTACCTGAAGGACCAGGCACCAGAGAACGTGCTCATTATGCATTACTCCGGCGGCACCCGCGGCAAGAAGCTGATAGACGCGATCAAGGCCGCCGGCGCGGTGGTCGTCAACTGCCAGCCGGTGAAGAAGGACTCCGAGAAGATCGACTTCGTCCAGTCCGAATTCAAGGCAGCCAAGCGCCGGATTACCAATGACGCGGTCAAGGCCCTCGTTGCCGCAGTCGGCAATTCGCTGGCAGAGCTCGGTTCGAGCTGCTCCCAGCTGATCGCCGACACCACGGGCACGATTGACCAGGATACCGTTGACAAGTACTACGGGGGCCGGGTCGAAGCGACCGCGTTCAAGGTGGCCGATGCGGCGATTTCGGGCAATGCCCAGCTGGCGCTGCGCACCTTGCGACATGCGCTGGGTACCGGAACCGATCCGATTCCCATTGTGGCCACCCTGGCGATGAAGGTCCGCCAGATCGCCAAGGTCGCGGGCGTGAATGAACCTGCTGCTGCCTTGGCCTCCGAATTGGGGATGGCTCCGTGGCAGGTGCAGCAGGCGCAGCAGCAGGCTCGCGGCTGGAAGCGCGGCGATCTGGCCCTGTGCGTCGAGGAAATCGCGAATACCGACCGCATGGTCAAGGGCGGCAGCCGTTCACCCGGTTATGCCCTGGAACACGCCATCATGTTCATAGCCGGCAAGGCGCCTGGACGCTGAGCCCGTTCAGATCCAGTGGGTGCGCGCACGATGCATTCGTGCGCGCCCTCCACTGCGGCCGCTTCCGCGAAGCCTGCCACGCGTCCCTGATCCGGGAAAGCCGCGAAAAGCAGTTTTGGGCAAAACAAAACCCCCGCACTCGATGAGCGCGGGGGAGTTGATGAAGTCTAAGCTCGGCTTAGAGGGCGTTAACCTTCTTGGCGATGGCCGACTTGCGGTTAGCAGCGTTGTTCTTGTGCAGAACACCCTTGCTTACAGCCTTGTCGAGCTTCTTGCCAGCCAGGCGCAGCGCCTCGGTTGCCTTGTCCTTGTCGCCGGCGGCGATTGCCTCGTTGACGTTGCGGATCACGGTCTTGACCTCGGAACGGACAGCTACGTTACGCAGACGTGCCTTCTCGTTGGTCAGGTTACGCTTCTTCTGGGACTTGATGTTAGCCACTTTAATAAACTCTCTCGTTTATCGTTTTATACGGTCGGTAGAGGGTTCATCCTCCAGGCCATCGACTGAGCGGTGTGGGGCACCTATGGCGACCCGAAGGGGGCGTGCCGCCCAACCTGCGCGGCACACAAGAATCAATCCTACCAGATTCCAGCCCCCGCAAATAGCTGGCAGCCGCTGTGGAATGCGTCATGCAATGCACACTGATGGAGCTGCGTTGCTGCCGCAGCGGAATCGGGCCCATGCCTTGCTGCAAGGTTCGGCTAGGAGAGTTCGGACGCTGCCAATGGATCATAGGCGGGATCGCTCATCATTGCCTGGAGCTGGCGGCGGCGCACGCCAACGTCGCCGCCCTCGATGATCGGGTAGGCCAACACGTCCATCAGATGCCGGAGCATCGGGAAATTCGTGTCGTAGGCGGTAACGCCGACCGCCTTGATGAGGTCGTTGATCACGTCGAGCCCCGTCTCGGAGCCGAAGATCTTCGCATGCAGCGCCAATTCGCTGGCCCCTGGCCGGCCGGAGATCACGGCATCCAGCGCAGACCAGGACAGGAGGCGTACCGCTTCGAGCTTCCCCTTGGCATCGGCGAGAATGTCCGCGACCGCCTGGTGCTCGATGATCGGGAGCAGGCCGCCGCGCTTCTCCGCTTGGGCGAAGCGCAAGGCAATGCCAAAGGCTTGCCGCATGGCTGCCACCGAGAAGGTCCCGATGGAAGCGCCGCTGGCTTGAAAGGCATTACGCGTCAGGCGCACTCCATCGCCTTCGGTTCCCAGCAGGTTGCCCTGGGGAACCCGCAGATCGCGCAACGTGACCCGCGTGGTGAGGCAGCCGCGCAGCCCGGGAAGGTCGTAGTACTCGTCGACGTCAATATGCCCCCGCAGGTGTTCTCGTTCGGCAACGATCAGTGATACGCCCTTGTCCGTCCGGCAGGCAATGGTCATCAAATCCGGCCCGTCGCCGTCCCAACCGCCCAGGTGCGAGGCCCAGGCCTTGGAACCGTTGATCACCCATTCATCGCCATCCAGCACGGCGCGGGTCCGCACGCCTTCGGCCGGCGCTTCGGCATCGAAGTTCGCGCTGCCGCCGGGTTCGCTTTAGGCCATGGCCGCCAGCGGCGCACCCTTGTCGGCCAGGAAGGGAGCCACGAAACGGGTGATCCGCTCGGGGGTGCCCACTTCATAGACAGGGGCCAAGGCGATCAGCGGACCGGCCATCGAGATCATGAAGTCCGGGCTCTCGGAGGCCAGCTCCTCGATGAAAATCGCGGCATCCACCCCGCTGCTGGCCATGCCGCCGAAAGGAGCGGGGATCAGGGATTTGAGGAACCCTGCCCGGACCGCTTTTTCCATCACTGGGCGAAGCAGCAGTGCACGCTGCAGCGGGTCGGTTTCCTGGCTGGCAGCCGCCAGCAGTGGCCGCAGGTGTTCGCGTGCGAAGCTGCGCGCGACCTGCTTCAGCTGTTCTTGTTCATTGGTGAGCGTAAACGAAATAGCCATGATGCTCTCTCAAGTTCCTTGGGCGATGGTAGCCCGATTGAATTGGTACTGAGATCCATATCACTAGGTTTCGCCGGCAAGCGCTATGCAATTTGCGCAGCGGGACTATGCAGTTTGCGCACCATGCGAACGCCGAAGCTCCATCGGGCTGACGTCGAAGTGCTGCCGGAAGGCCCTGGAGAATGAGCTGGGGTCGTAGAACCCCGAGAGCCGCGCCAGCTCAGTCACCGAAATCGATGATGCAGGATCGGAAAGCACATCGAAGGCATGCTGGAGCCGAAGTTGCCGAACCGTCCTTGCGAATGAGCTGCCCGTGCCTTCGAAAAGGGCATGAACGGTGCGCGGGGAAATCGCGAACACGCGGCTGACCCGGTCAGCGTTCAGTTCCGGATCCCCGTAGTTCCGCTTCACGAACTCCAGCACGGCGGCTTGCAGGGGATTGGAACGGTTGCAGTCATCTGCTGGGGCCGGAGTCGCGGCCAGCGTTCCGACGACTGCGGATTCGAAGGCTTGGACCAAGGCGTCCGCGGCAGCCGGCGGCACGTCGTCAGCGAGGGAACTCAAGCTGGTCATCAGGGCGGTGACAGCCGAGCCGGCGCCCTCCGAGCCGATCGAAGTGCCCAACCGGTTGCGGAAGGCCGAGAGCCTATGGGTGATGCGATCATGCTGCACCCGAAATGAAAGCATCCGCCAGTCGCCCTTGAATTCGAATTCATAGGGCTCGGTTGTGTCGACAACCATGAAATCACCGGGCTCGACCACCGCGAAGACTTCCCGCTCACGGTGGCCAGGCATCTGCCCGCAAGCTGCAGGTTCACGAAGAAGTACGCCTCGTCCGATACCGCGATTTCCCGGCGGCGGCGCCTGGTGATCTGGGCCTTGGAATTGATGGATGCGCGGTTCATCGAACCAAGCGCAGATGTTTCAACCGTTGAAGCGAAACCGGGCTCGGCACCCGTATTGACAGCAGCCAAGGGCACGAATTCGCGGCAGATGACATCCTGCCAGTAGTCGAATTGCTCTCGAATCGGAACGCCAGTTCCATCCCAAAGCCCCATGTTGCCCCCAACGTCCAGAAGCGGTGTCCGTGGTGCCGAACCGCATTTGTCCCACGGCAAGTGATCGCCGCCACACTTAAATAAAGTGCACCAGACGCCAGCCGTCATGGCTTGGGGATCAGGGTTATCCGGCCCGGCCGGACAGCCGATTCCGGCTTGCAGTGACGGCTGGAGGCCTGGGCGGGTAGCTAGTTGCGGCGGGAGAGTGCGTCGATAACTGCCGAGAAGCGGTCCTGATCCAGGATCGCCCCTTCGCGGCGCACGGAACCCGGTGCGATACGGATGATGCGGTCCAGCTTCACCTCGCTCGGACGGCGTTGGCGGTCCCAGTCGCCCGTGCCGATATCGAGGTAATCGGCGTTGCGGTGGCTGGAATTGTTCTTGTCCTTGCTGGTGAGCATCACACCCAGCAGCCACCGCTGGTCACGGCCGACGATGAGCACCGGGCGGTCCTTGCCCTGGGAATGGTCCTCCTCGTAGGGCACCCATCCCCAGACGATCTCGCCGGGATCAGCATCCCCGTCCAGCGACGGGCGGTACTCGTAGTTGATCGCTCCGCGGTAATCGCCGGGATAGCCGGCACCTGTGCGTTGCGCCGCAGCGCCTGCGCGTCGAGTCGGCTTGGACGTGGGGCGAGGTTGCTGCCCGGTCGTCCGCGCGCGGCTGATTTCCTTGACCACGCGCATGACGATGCTAAATATCTTCTGCGGATTCAGTGCCATGCACGACAAACTACCAGTTCGAGGCTGTCGAAATATGTGATGACGCGGAAATCATGACAGAATGGAAGCTAATCCAACTATGTCTTTTAGTCAGCTAGTGAGGTCTGTTTAGGTGTCTCCATTGGCCCGCACCGCTCAGGTGCCTGCCGCGACCGATCCGTCGCTCATCCGTAATTTCTGCATTATTGCCCATATCGACCACGGCAAGTCGACCCTGGCCGACCGGATGCTGCAGCTGACCGGCGTTGTTGCTGCCCGCGACATGAAGGCCCAGTACCTCGACCGCATGGACATCGAGCGCGAACGCGGCATCACCATCAAGTCCCAGGCCGTGCGCATGCCCTGGGCCGCCGAGGACGGCACGACGTACGCGCTGAACATGATCGATACCCCGGGGCACGTCGACTTCACCTATGAAGTCTCGCGTTCGCTGGCCGCCTGCGAAGGCGCGATCCTGCTGGTCGACGCCGCCCAGGGCATCGAAGCCCAGACCCTGGCGAATCTGTATCTGGCGATTGAGGGCGATCTGACGATCATCCCGGTGCTGAACAAGATCGACCTGCCTAACGCGCAGCCGGAGAAGTACGCCGCCGAGATCGCCAACCTGATCGGTTGCGAGCCCGAAGACGTGCTGAAGGTTTCGGGCAAGACCGGCGAAGGCGTCGAGGCGTTGCTCGACGAAGTCATCAAGCAGCTGCCGCCGCCGGTCGGCGAAGCCGACGCACCGGCCCGTGCGATGATCTTCGACTCCGTCTATGACACCTACCGCGGCGTGGTCACCTACGTCCGAGTGGTCGACGGCAAGCTCACTCCTCGTGAGAAGATCCAGATGATGTCCACCGGCACCACCCACGAGCTTCTGGAAATCGGCGTATCCTCGCCGAACCCCGAGCCCACCAAGGGCCTGGGCGTCGGCGAGGTAGGCTACCTGATCACCGGCGTGAAGGACGTGCGCCAGTCCAAGGTCGGCGATACCGTCACCAACTCGCTCAAGCCGGCCAGCGAATCCCTGGGCGGCTACGAAGAAGCCAAGCCGATGGTCTTCTCCGGCCTGTACCCGATGGACGGGACCGACTACCCGGCACTGCGTGATGCGCTGGACAAGCTGCAGCTCAACGATGCCGCACTGACCTATGAGCCGGAAACGTCCGTCGCACTGGGCTTCGGCTTCCGCGTGGGCTTCCTGGGCCTGCTGCACCTGGAAATCACCCGCCAGCGCCTGGAATCCGAATTCAACCTGGACCTGATCTCCACCGCGCCGAACGTGGTGTACGAGGTCATGGGCGAAGACAAGCAGATGATGACGGTGACCAACCCTTCGGAATTCCCCGATGGGAAGATCCTCGAGGTGCATGAGCCGATGGTCGCCGCCACCATCCTGGCGCCGAGCGAATTCATTGGTGCGGTCATGGAGCTGTGCCAGTCCCGCCGCGGCACCATGCGCGGGATGGACTACCTCTCCGAGGACCGCGTGGAAATGCGCTACCACCTGCCGCTGGCCGAGATCGTGTTCGACTTCTTCGACCAGCTCAAGTCCAAGACCCGCGGCTACGCTTCGCTGGACTGGAAGGCCGACGGCGAGCAGGTGGCAGACCTGGTCAAGGTCGACATCCTGCTCCAGGGCGACCAGGTGGACGCGTTCTCCGCGATCACCCACCGCGACAAGGCCTACGCCTACGGCACCATGATGACCACGAAGCTGCGCGAGCTGATCCCGCGCCAGCAGTTCGAGGTGCCGATCCAGGCAGCCATCGGTTCGCGCATCATTGCCCGCGAGAACATCCGCGCCATCCGCAAGGACGTGCTTGCCAAGTGCTACGGCGGCGACATCAGCCGCAAGCGCAAGCTGCTGGAAAAGCAGAAGGAAGGCAAGAAGCGCATGAAGATGGTCGGCCGCGTGGAGGTCCCGCAGGAAGCCTTCATTGCAGCGCTGTCCACCGACGAGCCGAAAAAGAAGTAAATGCCTTCAGTTCTGCCTGACGGCGATCCGGCTCCGGCCGATGGTCTGCTCCCTGCCTCATGCGCGCATGAGGCACAGGAGCGGACCATGTCCTTTTATGTGCATATCCCGTTCTGCACCGTCCGTTGCGGTTACTGCGATTTCAACACCTACACCGCCACGGAGCTGGGCTCCGGCTCCAGCCAAGCGACCTATGCTGCCACAGTCAGCAAGGAAATCAGCTTCGCCCGCGAGGTGATGGACCGTTCGGGCCAGCCGGACCGCGAAATCGAGACAGTCTTCTTCGGAGGCGGCACTCCCACATTGCTGCCCGCCGGCGACCTGGTTTCGGTGCTCGGCAGGATCCGCAACGAATTCGGCCTGAAGCCAGGCGCAGAAATCACCACCGAGGCCAACCCGGATTCGGTGACCCGCGAGAGCCTGCAGGAGCTGGCCGATGGCGGTTTCACCCGGGTGTCCTTCGGCATGCAGTCGGCGGTGCCGCATGTGCTCAAGGTGCTGGAGCGCACCCATGATCCGAAGCGGGTTCCGCAAGCGGTTGCCTGGGCGCGCGAAGCCGGCCTGGATGTCAGTGTCGATCTGATTTATGGCACACCGGGGGAGAGCCTTGAGGATTGGCGCACCAGTATCGAAGCCGCGCTGAGCTACGAGCCTGATCATATTTCGGCCTACGCGCTGATCATCGAGGAGGGCACCAAGCTCGCGGCCCAGATCCGCCGCGGCCAGGTGCCGAACATCGACGATGACGATCATGCCGAAAAGTACCAGATGGCCGATGAGATGTTTGCCGCGGCCGGTTTCTCCTGGTACGAGGTCAGCAATTGGGCCAAGACCCCGGCCAATGCGTGCCAGCACAACATCGCCTACTGGAAGGGCGGCGACTGGTGGGGTGCAGGCCCCGGCGCGCATTCGCACGTTGGCGGTCTGCGCTGGTGGAATGTGAAGCATCCAGCCGCCTATCAGCAGCGGATCGACGCCGGAATTTCACCGGGACACGGCCGCGAGTACCCGGATGCCCAAGCCGTGCAGCTGGAACGTACCATGCTGCTGACCCGCTTGAGCTCTGGAATGCAGATCAGCGAGCTCGATGAGACCGGGCGCAAGAAGATTGCCGGATTGATCGCAGACGAGCTGATTGACGCCAAGGCAGCAATCTCCGGGACCTTGGTGTTAACGCGGCGAGGCCGGCTCCTGGCCGACCTCGTGGTGCGTGAACTGCTTGATTTCTGAGACTGGGTAGCTGGCGCTACTTCATCAGCCGGAGATTGAATCGATAGCGGTAGGGGCGTCCCTTGTTGGCCTGGATGGCGGCAAGGGCGCCGGAGACCGTCATGTAGACCCACAGGGCCACGGCCAGAACGGCAAAAAGCCAGCCGATCACCGGCAAGATCATCAGCACGTTGAACACGATGGCCAGAATGGTCAGCGGGAATGTGAAATTGAACGCTTCCTTGGATTCCTGTGCCGTGAATGGGCCGCGGTCACGGAATACGGCGAAGACGATTGCCGATGGAACACAACCCAAGATGGCGCCGAAGTGGGCCATCGTGGCCCACTGGCGGTCTTCTGAAGGAGTCAGCGGCAGCGCAGAGGTCCGGGAACCTTCGAAGCGGGAATTCTCCGATGGCTTCGTCTGGCGTGATGTCACTATTAATCCTTGTCTTGCTTAAGTGTGGTTCCTCTTATCATAGCGACCGCGGCTGAGCGGACGGGGAGATTCGCCGACTAATCTCCAACTATTAGTCAATCGTTAGGAAACCGTAATCTTCGGTCGTGAGAAAATCGATCAATTCTTCTATTCGGCCCAGCAGCTGCGGTTCAAGCTGCCCGTAATGCTGCACCGTCGACAGCAGACGCTGCCATCCGATGCCGATATCCTCTGCCGTGGCGTGCGGCCAGCCAAAGGCCTTGAGCACTCCGGTTTTCCAGTCGACCCCCTTGGGGATGACCGGCCACGCCTTGATGCCCAGGGTCGCAGGCTTGATCGCCTGCCATACGTCAACGTAGGGGTGGCCGAGGATCAGCACGTTATCGGCCGCACCGGGAACCTGCATCGCCTCGGCGACAATACGCGATTCCTTGCTGCCAGCGACCAGGTGGTCGACCAGGATTCCCAGACGACGCTGCGGCGACGGGGCGAAGTCGCGGATGGCGCCGGCCAGATCGTCAACGCCATGCAGCGGTTCGACGACAATGCCTTCGACACGCAAGTCGTGTCCCCAGACTTTTTCAACCAGCTCGGCATCGTGCTTGCCTTCAACCCAGATGCGGCTGGCCCTGGCCTCCCGGGCCTTCAGCCCCGCTACGGCACGCGAACCCGAAGCGGAAACCAGGTTCTTCGGCGCCGCGGCCTTGGCGACGGGCTCGACAATTTCCACCGGTTCGCCTTCGAGGAGGAACCCGAAGCCGGCTTGGAAGGAACGGCTCTTGCCGTGGCGGTCTTCGAGCATGATCACGCGCATGCCGCCGGACTTTTCGGTACGGATGACTTCTCCCACCCAACCTGAGGTGGCATCTTCCAGGATCATGCCACGTTCCACGGGGACCTGGCGGAGTTTTCGAGGTGCCGGTGCACTGAGATCTCGTGGTCCCCAGGAGTAATTAGCCACGTACTGCCTTTCGCTGTGATCGAATACGCTCGAAATCCAATGCTAGCAACAGCTGAACGTATTAGACTTGGCACTTGACAGGTTAGAGTGCCAAGGCTGGGCACAGGGAATCCAAGGAGGTGCTGTCATGTCGGAGCCACGACGCTTGGACGTTCTGCGTGCCATCGTGGAGGACTACGTCCAATCCCGTGAGCCGGTGGGTTCCAAAGCGCTCCTCGACCGCCACAACCTCGGCGTCAGCGCCGCGACGATCCGCAATGACATGGCTTTGCTGGAAGAGGAGGGGCTGATTGCCGCTCCGCATACTTCCTCCGGACGCATTCCCACCGAAAAGGGCTACCGTCGCTTCGTGGACGAGATCGGCGAACTGAAGCCGCTGTCGCGGGCAGAACGCGACGCCATCAACAAGATCCTGGATAATTCCACGGACCTCGACGAGATGCTCAAGAGCACCGTGCGCCTGCTGGCACGATTGACCAACCAGGTGGCGATGATCCAGGTGCCGCACTATGACACCGCTTCATTGAAGAACCTCGACCTGGTGGGCTTGGGCCCAACCCAGGTGCTGATGGTGATGATCGCCTCCAACGGCACGGTGGACCAGCGGATGATGCCGGTCAAGCGTTCCTACAGCGATGACGAGCTGGGCGAGCTGAAGTCGTGGCTGCTCAATAATTTCGGGGGAGTGCAGCTGGCGGAGCTGGCCGGCCGGCTCGGCCGCATGGAGCTCAGCCCGGCACAGCAGGCCGACCCGTTGGTGGAGCATGTGATCGGCGCGCTGGAAGAAATGGCCCATGCAGCCAATGCCCAGCGCATCATCATGGCCGGCACCGCCAACCTCGCCCGCGTCGAGGGGGACTTCCCGCTGAGCATCACCCCGGTGCTCGAAGCACTCGAAGAGCAGGTGGTGCTGCTCAAGCTCTTCTCGGAGCTGGAAGCCGATTCGCGCGGCGTGGCCGTGGCGATTGGCACCGAGCACCACTTTGGCCAGCTCTCCGATGCAGCGGTGGTCGCGACGACCTACGGCGCCGATGTGCGCAACAAGCTCGGGGTCCTGGGCCCCACCCGGATGAACTATCCGACCTCCATGGCCTCGGTGCGTGCGGTGGCACGGTACCTGTCGAAGATTTTGGCTAACTAGCCTCGCTGGGCGCCAGCCCGGCACGAATGAAGTTTAAGAGTCTTAGGAAAGGACACGGCGAATAACGTGAGCTCGCATTACGAGACCCTGGGTGTAGCCAAGGACGCGACCCCGCAGGAAATCAAGAGTGCCTACCGGAAGCTGGCACGTAAGCTGCACCCGGATGTGAACCCGAGCGATGAAGCTGCAGAGCAGTTCAAGCTGGTCACCCGAGCCTATGAAGTACTTTCCGACCAGACCAAGCGCGCCAACTACGACGCCACCGGCGATGAGAACGGCAACGGCCACCCGGGCTTCGGCGGCGGCCAGGGCTTTGGCGGCTTCGGCGACATCTTCGAGCAGTTCTTCGGCGGCGGCCAGGGCCAGGGCCCGGCATCGCGCACCCAGCCGGGCCGCGACGCGCTGATCACCATCACCATCGACCTTGAGGACGCAGTCAAGGGCACCGTGTACCCGCTTGAGATGGAAACCGCCGTCACCTGCAAAACCTGCAACGGCTCGTGCACCCGCGAGGGCACCAGCCCGGTCACCTGCGACATCTGCCATGGTGCAGGCCAGGTGCAGCGTCCGGTGCGTTCCTTCCTGGGCCAGATGATGACCGTGGAAACCTGTGCTGCCTGCCGCGGTTTCGGCACCACCATCCCGGACCCCTGCCTGGAGTGCAACGGCGAAGGCCGGGTGCGCGAGCACGTCTCCAAGTCGCTGAACGTTCCTGCAGGTGTCGACTCCGGCACCCGCATCCAGCTGCGCGGCCAGGGCGAAGCCGGTCCGGGCGGCGGCCCGAACGGCAACCTGTTCGTCGAGGTCGACGTGCGCCGCCACAAGGTGTTCGAACGCTCCGGCACCGACCTGCACGCCAAGATGAGCCTGCCGATGACCGCCGCGGCTCTGGGCTGCGAGCTGAAGCTGGAAACCTTCGACGGCGAGCAGGCCATCAATGTCGAGCCGGGCGCCCAGGATGGCGACACCGTGACCCTGCCGGGCCTCGGCGTGCCGCGCCTGCGCGGAGGCAAGCGCGGGGACATCATCGTGCACCTGCAGGTGGAGACCCCGACCAAGCTGGATGCCACCCAGCGCGAGCTGCTCGAGCAGCTGGCCAAGCTGCGTGGCGAGGAAATGACGGCCGGCCGTGTCGAGCATTCCGGCGGGATGTTCTCCCGCCTGCGCGACAAGCTGAACCAGCGCTAGGCCATGAGCAACCACAGCTTCGTCATCGACGCCCAGCAGGGCCAGGATGCCTCTGTCGGCGATGTTCTCGAACTCGACGGCCCTGAGGCGCACCACGCGGTCACCGTCAAGCGGGCCGCCGCCGGCGAGCACCTGGACCTGCTCGATGGCCAGGGGCTACGCCTGACCGTAGAGGTCGTCGCCACCGCCAAGGACCTGCTGCGCGTCAAGGTCCTGCGGCGCACCGAGGAAGCCGTCAGCGACCACCCGGTCACCCTGGTCCAGGCCCTGTCCAAGGGGGACCGCGACCTGCAGGCCGTTGAGGCAGCCGTCGAGCTTGGAGCCCTGGCGGTGCGCCCCTGGCAGGCCGACCGGTCAATCGTGCGCTGGAACGCGGCCAAGGTCGAGAAGGCCATGGCCAAGTGGCGTGCCCAGGTGCGCTCAGCGCAGAAGCAGTCGCGCCGCGCCTATGAGCCAGAGGTACTGGACCCCGTGGGCTCCAAGGAGCTGGCCAAGACCATTGCCGAGGATGCCGCGCGCGGCGCTCTGGTCCTGGTCCTGCATGAGCAGGCTGCGGATTCGGTCGCGGGGCACGTGCAGACGTGGCTCGCCGAGGCCCAGACCGGCCAGGAGGTCATCATGATCGTCGGTCCGGAAGGCGGCATATCGGACACGGAACTGCAGTCCTTCGTGGATGCCGGTGCGCGTGCAGCCCTGCTCGGCCAGCACGTGCTGCGCGCTTCGACCGCCGGTCCGGCGGCACTGGTCTTGATCCGCCATCTGATCGGCGAGATCTAGATTCATGCAATCTTGCGGGCATCGAAATTGCTCCGCACAAGCCTAGGGTGCGCCTGCGCGCTCGGCTTGTGCGGAGCAATTCTGCTTTTGGCGGGCGTACAGAATCGTCGTTCGCCGCAGTGCATCTCATGGTTTTGAAGGCAGTTCCGCGGGCAGCCTGAAGCGGGAGAATTCGGCGCGATCGCGCTGATAGCTGCTGTCTGGGGACAGGAATCGCTGCCTTTGGAGTACTTCCGCGACCAGGTCGGGGCCGCTGCAGCGGGGATGCGCTATTCGACGCGGAAGTCGCTGACGACCTTGCCGACCAGATGCTCGGATCCGGTTTCAAGTCCCCAGAAGGTCAGCCGGTAGGATCCTGCGCGCAGATCGGTGGTCAGGGTGAAGGAACCGTCGTCCTTGATCTGCCCGGGATTGACCTGCTTCTGGGCGGTCATCACCGTGAGCTTGCCATCGGCGTCTTTGCGCTGCAGGGAGTAGAAGGTGCCAATGTCGAACTGGGTGGTTCGGCCATTGATCTTGATCGAGCCGTTTTTCAAGGTCGCGCCGAACTGCGGATCAATGATCCAGATCGGTGCAATGAAATCGGCATCGCGTGCGTAGACATCCTTGAGCCGGAAGCCGTCGAAAACTGTTGCGTTGGCCTGTCCGTCCACCAGGATGCGGACCGTCGGGGCAGTGTCCCCGACAACCAGGCCAGCGCTGGCGGCAGCTGCCGTGGCGGTGAAGACGAGCTGCTGGATGGCCCGCTCGGAGAGGCCTTGATCCAGGCGGGCGCTGAACACCTTGGCTGGCAGATCCAGCGTGATGACATTCGCGTTGCTGATGGAAACGCCGATTTCATCGGTTGGCTTCAGGTGGGTATAGCGCTTCGGCTTCATCGGGTCTGCCGTGAGCAGCGTCCAGATCGCATCGCCAATGGGTTCCTGATGGCGGATGTCCTGGATGTACTCGCGGTACAGGTACACGCCGGTGTCCGTGTTTTCCAGCCAGTAGACCGGCAGGCTGGCGGCCATGCCGACATCCTCGCCAGCGTCGGTGGCGCTCGGCAGGTTCAGCGATGCGGCCGCAGGGGTCGAAGGCATCTCATAGGAGCTCTCGCGATTCGTCAAACCGCAGCCTGCGGCGACGACGAGAGCGGCAGTGATTCCCAAAACGCCGAATCGACGTGGAATCTTCCGCAAGATCCTTGATTGCACTGCGAACCAATCCGTGGTGATTTATTGCTGTTTCGGTCCGCGGCAGTTGCGGAACCGCTCTCAAGCTTGCCATATTCGAGGCCGCTACCTGGCTAAAAATGGCCCAACTTACTAATCCGTAACCAAATCTATATGTTCGCCACATGCTCCTATTAGCATCATTCAAGAGTACTTTCAGGTATTCCTGCTTACGCTGAGACCTGAATTTTCTCCGGATTGGCCTGCGACTCGATAGAATGGCAAGCACAACAATTCTCGAACACTACGAAGCTCGCAAAGGGGCGCCGCGCACTGCATGCAGGTTGAACAGAATAAAGCGACCGCGGAGAACGGATCCGCATCGCTCACCATCAGTTTCGATACGGCTGAGCTCATGATTGCCACGCTGGGCCCCAATGACGAGCTATTGCGGATCCTCTCCGGAGCCTACCCGCAGGTCAGCTTCCGCCCCAACGGCCAAGCCCTGGCCCTGGTCGGCGACCCCCAGCAAGTCCGCAAGGCCCAGCGCGTCACCGAGGAAGCGCGTGCCCTGGCTACCCGCGGCTCGCGCATGAGCGCCGAAACCATCGAGCAGATCATCAAGATGCTCAGCGCCGGCAACCCGGATGCGCCCACCGACGTCCTGGGGTTGAAGATCCTCTCGGGACGCGGACGCTCCATCCGGCCCAAGACCGTGAACCAGAAGAGCTATGTCGACGCCATCGAGGATTCGACCATCACCTTCGGCATCGGCCCGGCCGGCACCGGAAAGACCTTCCTGGCCATGGCCATGGCCGTCGCCGCCCTGCAGGACAAGCAGGTCAACCGCATCATCCTGACCCGTCCTGCGGTTGAGGCGGGGGAGAAGCTGGGCTTCTTGCCCGGCTCGTTGACCGAGAAGATCGACCCGTACCTGCGTCCGCTCTACGACGCCCTGCACGACATGGTGAACCCGGAAACCATTCCGCAGCTTCTGGAAGCCGGAACCATCGAGGTTGCACCGCTGGCCTATATGCGCGGCCGCACGCTCAATGACGCCTTCGTGATCCTGGATGAAGCGCAGAACACCACCACCGAGCAGATGAAGATGTTCCTCACCCGCCTGGGGTTCGGCTCGAAGATGGTAGTAACCGGCGATGTCACCCAGGTGGATCTGCCGAACAATGCCACCTCCGGGTTGCGCATGGCCAGCGATGTCCTCGACGGCATCGACGACATCAGCATCTGCCGGCTCGACTCTTCGGATGTGGTGCGCCACCGCCTGATTGCCGACATCGTGACAGCCTACGACCGTTGGGATGACACCCGACGCAAAGAACACAACCGGGGACGCCGTAGCAAATGAGCATCGAAGTAAATAACGAAACCGAGTACGACGTCGACCTCAAGGACGTCAACGCCTTGGCCGAATCGGTGATGCGGGCCATGTTCCTGCACCCGGAAACCGAGGTGTCCATCGTTTTCATCGACGAGGAAGCCATGAGCGCCCTGCATGTCGAGTGGATGGACCTCGAAGGCCCCACCGACGTGATGAGCTTCCCGATGGATGAGCTGCGTCCGGGCACCGCCGGCGCGCCGGGGGAGAACGGCATCCTCGGCGACATCGTGATCTGCCCTACGGTCGCCGAAGCCCAGGCCAAGGCCGGCGGGCACAGCACGCACGACGAGATCCTGCTGCTTACCACCCATGGCCTGCTGCACCTGATGGGCTTCGACCACATGGAACCAGCAGAAAAGGAAGAGATGTTCGCACTGCAGCGCAAGCTGCTGGAATCCTACACTGGCCGCCCAGCACCGAAGGAAACGGTGGAATAACCCGGTGGAAATCATCTTGCTGGTCCTGGCCCTGGTTTTCATGGCCTTCTCGGCCGTGCTGACCGCTGTCGACTCGGCCTTCTACGCGTTATCCCGGCACGCGGCTGAACGCCTGCGCGCCGAATCCAATTCCAAGCCGCTCTCCGCGATCCTGGATGAGGCCGAAAGCCACGCCCAGGCGGTAAAGTTCTGGCGCATCTGGTTCGAGACCGCTTCGGCGGTCGCCGTGGCTCTGCTCGTTTCCCAGTGGATCGAGAATGTGTGGCTGATCGGCATGATCTCGACAATTGCCATGGCCGCCCTGGGATTCGTCCTGGTCAGCGTGTCCCCGCGGCGCTACGGGCGGTCCAACGCGCAGAAGGTCGTGCAGTCCACCGCCACCCTGGTCCGCTTCCTGCGCCTGGTCCTGGGGCCGGTCACCAACTGGCTGGCATCCATTGCCAAGGCGCTGAGCCCCGGCGGCGCGGACGGCGAAGGCTATCTGGGCAAGGAACGCCTGCGCGATCTGGTGGATCGCGCCTCCGAAGGCGAGGACCTGGACGAGGAATCGGCCGAACTGATCTCCTCGGTGATCGACCTGGAGGAGACCAGCGTCCGCTCCGTGATGGTGCCGCGCACCGACATGGTGGTGCTGGATGCTGATCATTCATTCCACAGCGCCATGGACCTGTTCATCGCCTCGGGCTTCTCCCGCATCCCGCTGATCGGCGAGGATACCGATGACATCCAGGGGATCATCTACCTCAAGGACCTGATCCGCGAAATCCACGGCCTGCAGCAGGCGCAGTCCCTGGCCGACCTTGCGCGCAAGGTCCGCTTCGTTCCCGAATCCAAGTCGGCGGCAGAGCTGATGCAGGAACTGCAGCAGGAGTCCATCCATCTGGCAGTCGTCATCGACGAATACGGCGGCACCGCAGGCCTGGTGACACTGGAGGACCTGCTCGAGGAAATCGTGGGCGAGATCGACGACGAGTATGATCGTTCGCGGGCCGAATTGATCGAGAACCCCGACGGTTCGATCTTCGCCGTGGCCGCCGCATCCATTGACGATGTGGCCGACCACTTCGGCATGCACATCGATGAAGAGGACGTCGATACCGTCGCCGGCCTGCTCTCCAAGGCCCTGGAATCGGTGCCGGTACTCGGTTCCACCGCTGATGTGCACGGCCTGCGCCTGACCGTGGTGGCCCTCGCCGGCCGCCGCAACCGCATCGGCAAAATCCATGTAGAGCGCCTGGAAACAGACGCATCCGACCATATTGAGAACGACGAGGATTCCTCAGATGAGTGAAAACCAGAACCTGCTCGCCTCCAGCGGATGGCCCGAGGGCTTCCGCTCCGGCTTCACCTCCTTCGTAGGCCGCCCGAACGCCGGCAAGTCCACGCTGACCAACGCGCTGGTGGGCCAGAAGGTGGCCATCACCTCCGCCAAGCCGCAGACGACCCGCCACACCATCCGCGGCATCGTGCACCGCAAGGATGCGCAGCTGATCCTGGTCGACACCCCCGGCCTGCACCGTCCGCGCACCCTGCTCGGCCAGCGGCTGAACGACCTGGTCGCCGAGACCCTCTCCGAGGTGGACGCGATCGGCTTCTGCATCCCGGCTAACGAGAAGATCGGCCCGGGCGACCGCTACATCGCCACGCAGCTGGCGCAGCTGCAGCGCAAGCCGATCATCGCGCTGGTCACCAAGGCCGACCTGGTGGACCGCGAGCAGCTCGCGCAGCAGCTGATCGCCGTCGCCGAAATGGGCACGCAGAACTTCGGCGAGCAGGGCTTCGCCGCGATCGTGCCAGTCTCCGCGGTCAAGGAGTTCCAGGTCGAAGAGGTGGCCAATGTGCTGGTCGAGCACCTGCCGGTAGGCCCTCCGCTGTACCCGGACGGCGAGCTGACCGACGAGCCGGAAGCAAAGATGGTTGCCGAGCTGATCCGCGAAGCCGCGCTGGAAGGCGTGCGCGACGAATTGCCGCACTCGCTGGCAGTGGTCGTCGAGGAAATGGTGCCGCGCGAGGGCCGCAGCGAGAGCAACCCGCTGATCGACATCCACGTCTCGCTGTTCGTCGAGCGCTCAAGCCAGAAGGCCATCATCATCGGCCGTGGCGGTTCGCGGCTGCGCGAGGTCGGAACCAATGCCCGCCGCGGCATCGAGAAGCTGCTGGGCACCAAGGTCTACCTTGACCTGCATGTGAAGGTCGCCAAGGATTGGCAGCGCGATCCGAAGCAGCTCGGACGCCTCGGCTTCTAGCAGATTTCCGCGAACCGATACAGCGCCCCGGGCGGCGCGAGCCGCCCGCCCGCCTGCATGCCACAGGAACCGGTCGGCTGCTAGGATGGCCACCGGTTCGGGGCGCTGCGGACATGCCCGTGCCGCGATCCCGCAGCTGGCACCGCCGGCCAACCTGCAAATGAACGGAAAAGCGTACCTGCATGGCCACCACTTGACTGTTCTCCGTCTTGGTCCCCGGAGCCCTGCTGCTTGTCATCGGGGCTGGTCTCGCGAAGCTCTGGCCTTTCGCTGCCGGCCTCATCGCCCTGTGCGGGTTGCTGCTGCTCGTGGCCTGGCCGGTCTTCTGCATCGTCGTCGAAGTCCGCTGCTCGCGGCGGCGAAAGCGGGGGCTGGATATTTCGCCTCGGCTGGCCGCGGCGCAGCGGGCCATCGCAGCGATACAGGCAGTGACCATGATGATTCTGCTTCCCACAATCGTCCTCGGAGGACTCGCCGCCTATTGCCTGCTCACGGCGGACGAGGACCCCGGCCAGCGCATGTTCAAGATCGCCGTAGGCACCGGCTCGCTGCTGCTGGCCGCAGTGCCGCTGTTGTTTTTCGCTCACGGACGCTCGCCGTTCATGCTCCGTCTTGCCGGTGTCGGGGTGGCCTTGTTCGGTGCCGGCGGCCTCGGCATGGCACTGCTCGGCGACCGTAACAGGAACACCGGGGCGGGAGAACTGGTGATGCTGGCGGCAGGCATCGTGATGATCTGCGCAGGTGTTTGGCTGGCCGTCACCGGCCGGAACAGGTGGCGGCGCGACTGAGATGCCCCGCCACCGCTGGCTGGGGCCCGGAGCAGCAGCACGCTACTTGGCCAGGCGCTTGACAATCTGGCGGGCCTCCAGCCGGTCCATGCCCGGAAGATGCGTGGAGTTCACAATGATTCGCCGTATCCACAGTCCCAGCTGGTTGCGCGGGAGGAAGCTGTTGGCCGCACGGCGCCCTGAAGCCTGGGCGGTGGCGATCTTGGGCCGCATCGTCTGCTCGTACCGGGCGAGGGCCGGCTGCAGCTGCCCGGGATCGGTAACGCCGCCCACGGCATCGCCCAAGGCCGCGGCCTCGCAGACAGCCATCGCCCCGCCCTGCCCGGCGAGCAGCGACACCGCGGCGGCCGCATCGCCGATCAGCACCACCGGGCCGGCATGCCAGGAATCCATCACCACCTGCGCGACGGCATCGTCATACGGATCTTCCGGGCATTGCATCAGCAACCGGTCCACCTGCCCACCGCACCCAGCGAAAATACTGCGCAGCCGATCGCGGGCCGGCCCCAGCGGGGCCCCGTGTTCATGGCGGTAGACCAGGAATGATGCGACCTCGTCGCTGCGCAGCCCATAGATGCCCGCGGTGCGGTCAACCGTATCGGTGAGCACGAAGCGGTTCTTGAAGCGCCGGTTCAGCTCGGGATCCCGGATGATGAAGGCTGCCGCCCGCATTCCCAAGGGGCGCAGGAACGCCTCTTCCGGACCGAAGAACCTTGCCCGGACCGTTGAATGGATGCCGTCGGCCCCGACCAGCAGATCCGCAAGCTCCGGCTGGTTGTGCCCCTTGATGCGGATCTGGGCCCGCTGGCCATGGATGTCCAGCTGGTCGATATGAACCCCGTAGCGTAGCTGGACCCGCGACGGATCGGCATCCTGGAGCGCGGCTCGCGCGGCCGCTTCCATGTCCGGCCGCAGCAAGGTGAGCACCTTGCCGCCGGCAAGATCGGAGAACTTCGAGTAGTCCAGCGACGCTGTCGGCTTGCCCCGCCGGTCCACATACTGCGCGGCCTGCACGCGGTAGGCAACCTGATCCAGATAGGGGTACAGCCCGATGCGCTCGGAGGCTTCGATGCCCGGGCCGAAGAAGTCCATCATGTACCCGTCGGGGCGCGGGGCAGCCGACCGCTCGAGCACCAGCACATTCCAGCCGGCAAGCCCGAGCTGCCGGGCGGCGACGAGCCCGGCGATGCCCGCGCCGATGATGATCGCCTTCATTGCTGGACCTCCTGCGGCTATGGCGTGATGGTGCCCATTCTTCGCCTGCGCTGCCTTCATGTCCACCGCTGTTCGCCACCGGGATGTCCAGTATGTGACACGCAGGCGAAATAAGTTTCACCTGCCTGAGAAGCGCGGTGCTATGCTCATCTCGTGCATTTCGAGCTTCTACTACTACTCAGCCGCTGCGAGGATCCAAAGGACCGCTAGTGGTCTACAGGCCGACCCCTCGTCGCGGAGTAGCTCTTGTCTGGCCCCACAAAGTAAGCACTATTTTTGTCTAGGGGACCCAAAGAAATGCAGAACATGCAGAAATCTTCGAACATGCCAATCCACAAGTATGTTCCATTCCAGGACCAGATCGAGGTCAATCTGCCCGATCGCACCTGGCCCGACAAGTACATCACCAAGGCCCCGCGCTGGTGCGCGGTTGACCTGCGCGACGGCAACCAAGCGCTGATCGACCCGATGAGCCCGGAGCGCAAGCACAAGATGTTCGACCTGCTGGTCCAGATGGGCTTCAAGGAAATCGAGGTCGGCTTCCCTTCGGCGTCGCAGACCGACTTCGACTTCGTGCGCCAGCTCATCGAGCAGAACCGCATTCCCGAGGACGTCACCATCCAGGTCCTCACCCAGTCCCGCGAGCACCTGATCGAGCGCACCTACGAAGCCCTGGAAGGCGCCAAGCAGGCCATTGTGCACCTGTACAACTCCACCTCGATCCTGCAGCGCGAAGTCGTGTTCCGCCAGGATGAGGACGGCATCGTGGACATCGCCGTCCAGGGCGCGCGGATGTGCAAGAAGTACGAAGAGCAGCTGACCGGCACCAAGATCACCTACGAGTACTCGCCGGAGTCCTACACGGGCACCGAGCTGGAATTCGCCAAGCGCATTTCCGAGGCCGTCGCCGAGGTGCTGGAAGCCAGCCCGGAGAACAAGATGATCCTGAACCTGCCGGCCACCGTGGAAATGGCCACCCCGAACGTGTACGCCGACTCGATCGAGTGGATGCACCGCAATCTGGCCAACCGCGATTCGATCATCCTCTCGCTGCACCCGCACAACGACCGTGGCACCGGCGTGGCCGCCGCAGAGCTGGGCTACCTGGCCGGCGCCGACCGCATCGAAGGCTGCCTGTTCGGCAACGGCGAACGCACCGGCAACGTCGACCTGGTGACCCTGGGCATGAACATGTTCGGCCAGGGCGTTGACCCGCAGATCGACTTCTCGGACATGGACCACATCCGCCGCACCGTCGAGTACTGCAACCAGCTGCCGGTGCCCGAGCGCAGCCCGTATGGCGGCGATCTGGTCTTCACTGCCTTCTCCGGCTCCCACCAGGACGCGATCAAGAAGGGCCTGGAAGCCATGGAAGCCAAGGCTTCGGCCGAAGGCAAGGACATCAACGACCTGGTCTGGGCTGTTCCGTACCTGCCGGTCGATCCGAAGGACATCGGCCGCTCCTACGAAGCAGTAATCCGCGTGAATTCGCAGTCCGGCAAGGGCGGCGTGGCCTACCTGCTGAAGAACGACTACAACCTGGATCTGCCGCGCCGCGCGCAGATCGAGTTCTCCGGCGTCATCCAGCGCAAGACGGATACCGAGGGCGGCGAGATCTCCTCGCAGCACATCTGGGATGTCTTCCAGGACGAGTACCTGCCGGTCAGCGAGGATTCGGGAATGAACTCGTGGGGCTACTACCAGATCGCCTCGGCCACCGCGGCTTCGGCAGAGGATGGCAGCTTCCGCCTGGATACCAAGCTGATCATCGACGGCGTGGCCCATGAGCGCAGCGCCCAGGGCAACGGCCCGGTCTCCGCGCTGGTCAAGCTGCTCAACGACGATGGGGTGGATCTGCGCGTGCTGGACTACTCCGAGCACGCCATGAGCGAAGGCGGGAACGCCCGTGCCGCGGCCTTCGTCGAATGCGCCGTGGGCGATCGCATCCTCTGGGGCATCGGCCTGGACACCAACACCAACATCGCGGCGCTGAAGGCCGTGGTCTCTGCGGTCAACCGCGCAATTCGCGACAGCAAGTAGGCAGCCGGCAGCACCTGTTGCCAGATCGACGCCACGGCCAGCTCCTCCCCGCTGGCCGTGGCGTTTTAGTCCTGCACGGCGTTCTCGGCCTTTCTGCCCGGTTCAAGCCGAGGGGTGCCTTGAACCCTTTTGCTTCAGGCCCGGTAGATGCCGGATTGCTCGTGCAGCTGCCACGTCCCCGGGCGAATCGGCGCGCATAGGATTCGATCGATTCAGAACTTTGGCCGTTGAAGTGGGAGAATACTGTCTGTGTCCAGATCAGGTTTCGCTTCCAAGAGCTACCACACCCGTGGTCTGGTCTTGCGCACCCATAAGCTAGGTGAAGCCGACCGGATCATCACGTTGCTGACCCCCAACGGAATTGTCCGTGCCGTGGCCAAGGGAGTACGCCGGACCTCGTCGAGGATGGGCGCAACGCTGGAACCTTTCATGGAGGTCAATGCCCTGCTGGTGATGGGCCGGAACCTCGATATCGTCTCGCAGGCCCAGCTGCGCAACCCCTACGGCCAGCTGCTGGTCATGGATTACCCGAGCTATACGGTGGCCAACGCCATGTCGGAGATCGCCGAAAGGCTGCTCGAGACGGACAGCGATTCAACGCTCCAGCAATATCAGCTCTTCCACGGTGCGATCGCGCTGCTCTCCAAGCAGAGGGTCGATTCCGGGGCCGTGCTCGATTCCTATATTCTGCGGGCGCTGTCGGTCGCTGGTTGGGCACCGTCATTCACCAATTGCGTGCGCTGCGGCAAGCCTGGCCCGCATCAAGCACTGCACGTCCAGCTTGGTGGCGTGGTTTGCCCCGAATGCCGCCCTTCCGGATCATTATCCCCGCACCCCATCACCATCGAATATCTGCAGGCCCTATTGGAGGGGGACTGGTCCACCGTGGCACAGGCAGGACCCCGTGCGCGCAAGCAGGCAGCAGATATCGTGGCCAATTACTTGCAATGGCACCTAGAGCGTGCAGTGAATTCCCTACGTCTTGTGGAGAGAAATTGAAGAAGCTTCCAAAGATCACCGGCCGCCGAGGCCCCGTTGCTCCCTTTGCGCATCCGGAGAATCCACAGGTGCCGGCCATTCCCCAGGAGCTCATCCCTGAGCACGTGGCGATTGTCATGGACGGCAATGGGCGGTGGGCCAACCAGCGCGGACTGCCGCGTACCGAGGGGCATCGTGCAGGCGAAGCCGCGCTGCTCGATGTGATGGCAGGCGCCGTGGAGTTGGGTGTCAAATATGTTTCGGTCTATGCGTTCTCCACGGAAAACTGGAAGCGCAGCCCAGAGGAAGTCCGCTTCCTGATGGGCTTTTCGCGTGATGTCCTGCGCCGCCAACGCGATACGTTGAATTCTTGGGGCGTGCGCATTCGCTGGTCGGGCCGGGAGCCCAAGCTCTGGAAGTCAGTGATCAACGAGCTCAAAGAAGCCGAAGAGCTGACCAAGGACAACTTGGGATGCCAGCTGACCATGTGCGTGAACTATGGCGGTCGGGCAGAACTTGGCGACGCAGTCAGCCAAATTGCCCAAGATGTCGCTGCCGGCAAGCTTCGCGCCAGTTCCGTTGGCGAAAAGACCATTGCCAAGTACCTGCATGCGCCAGAACTCCCAGATGTGGATCTCTTCCTGCGGACCAGTGGCGAGCAGCGCACCAGCAACTTCCTGCTGTGGCAGTCGGCGTACGCGGAGATGGTCTTCCTGGACCAGTTGTGGCCGGATGTCGACCGGCGGACGCTGTATGCCGCGGTGGAAGAATACGCAAAGCGCGATCGCCGCTACGGTGGAGCCGTCGACAAGCCCCAGGGGTAGGACGTTCAGCGCGCTGTGCCCACCATCCGCAGCCAAAGGCTCAAGTCGCGATACGCCGCGGCTCTGGCCGGTTCAGCGGAGGTGAACACATCGTGCATTGCTCCGGGAATTTCGGACAGGGTGACGAAACTGCCCAGCTTCATCGCCCGCAGGCGAGTCTGCTGAACGTCCAGTACCGAATCGCAATGCTGCATATCGGGGGAGTAGATCGTGCCGATGTGGGTCCGGTCCGAGGTGAGCACGAAGATCGGCTGCTGGAGTTTCAGCCCTTTGGCTACTAGTGCATGGCCATCGAAGATCGTTTTCAGCCATCCCGCGGTATTCGGAAAAGCGACTCTTGGCCGCCACAGTCGATGAACATCCCACTGGCCGTGGCTGTCGGTACTCAGTGATTGCCAGTAATGGTCGAATTCTGGCCCGCTGAGCTTCCGGCGCGGATTCGTGCGGGTGATCGCTTCCATCAGGCCATGAATGGGAATGCGCAAGAAGGCTGTTCCCTGGAATTCGAGCCATGGAGCATTCAGCACCAGAGCCTTGATCTCTGGTTGCCGGCGCGCAATCCATAAGCTAAGAATCAGTCCGCCGGTCGAGTGCCCTTGGGCCACTACTGGCAGGCCCGGATGCTCCTTGCGCAGCAGTTCCAAAGTCGCTTCAAGCTCTTCGTCGAAGTCCGCCAAGTCGTCAACGTATCCGGGCAAGGCATGTTCTGCTCTCAAGCTGCGACCATGCCTGCGCAGATCCAGTGCGTAGAAGTGGTATCCGTGGTGATGCCAGAAAACAGCCAGTTCACGGTTGTAGAAATAGTCGCTCCAGCCGTGCACGCTCAGCACGATTCCCTGCGTCTTGCGCCCGAGACGTTGCCGGAATCCTGCCGGGCGGTACCGAATCAGCGTTGCCACCACCGGGCCTTCGGCATCGGTTCCGAAATCCAGGGTTTGGTGCTCGAAATCGGGCCCCAGCGGATCTTCAACCCATTGCCCCGGGCGGGTGGAAGACATGAAGTCGGGCCAGTTGCTGCTTTCTGGGACGACGAAGTGCTTCATATCTTGAATACTACCCACCTCAAGTTGTCTGTTTCGGCCTCTTCGCGGGAAAATAGGTCTATGCGCATATACCCACTGGTCTTCAAGCACGTCTTCACCAAGATGGATCCTGAACAGGCTCACCATTTTGCCTTCAACGCGATCAAGATTGCGCAACGTGCAGGGCTCACCAAGGCAGCACGCAAATTCTTCGCCCCGGCACCCAAACTGAATCGCACCGTCATGGGTATCGACTTCCCATCGCCATTTGGATTGGCTGCCGGTTTCGACAAGGGAGCCACCGGCATCCTGGCGTTGAGCGACATAGGTTTCGGCCATGTTGAAATCGGAACGGTTACCGGACAGGCCCAGCCCGGTAATCCGCAACCAAGGCTTTTCCGTCTGGTTGACGACCGCGCGGTTATCAACCGCATGGGCTTCAACAATGAAGGTGCCGAGCGCGTGGCTGCCCGCGTCGCGGGTGCCCGCCAGGAGCTCAAGTCTGATTACGCTGGAACCCGTCCGGTGATTGGCGTGAATATCGGCAAGACCAAGGTCGTGGAGTTGGAGGATGCGGTCGCGGATTACCTGTCGTCCACTCGCCAGCTGGCGATCCACGCGGATTACCTGGTGGTGAACGTTTCAAGCCCGAACACCCCAGGACTTCGCCTGCTGCAGAGCGTCGATTCTCTTCGCCCGCTGCTTTCGGAAGTTGGCCAGCTGGCTGACAAGGTTGCAGGGCGGCACATCCCGCTACTGGTTAAGATCGCTCCCGACTTGAGCGATGAGGACGTTGCCGATGTCGCGCGCTTGGCCATCGAGCTTGAACTCGATGGCATCATTGCCACCAACACGACTATCGGTCGTGAGAACTTGAATAGCGATGCTGCCAAGGTTGAAAAAATTGGTGCCGGCGGACTATCAGGGGCTCCGCTCAAGCAGCGATCGCTTGAGGTTCTTCGCCAGCTGCGTTCATTGGTTCCTGCCGAAATGGCGTTGATCTCCGTCGGCGGCGTGGAAAATGCCACGGATGTGAAGGAGCGCATGGACGCGGGCGCGGACTTGGTGCAGGGGTACACTGCATTCCTCTACGAGGGTCCGTTCTGGGCACGTTCCATCAACAAGGATCTAGAGCGCATGCTCTAGAGCGTTGGGCGGGCAAGCCCCTCATCACTCTGGTACGGCCTCGATTTTCACAATCGGGGCCGTACAGCTTTAAGCTCGTTCAGCTACTGCGAAGCTGTCCCGACAATGACCTCGTGTGCTATCTCGCGCACGTGGTGAATCCAGAGCCAGGGAGGCAAGGGAGAAGCTGGAAATTTAGAGTGACAGGCTCCAGGAATCCTTGTATCCGCGTCCACAAGCACGAGACTCACCTCCAGATACAAGGCTGTATGGAAAATTTGCTGCTGGAACTGCCCGGTAGATGAAGATCTCCATTCTTCTTGTATTCACGTTCACAACGTTATAATCATGTACCACATGGAGGAATTAGATTAGAAAAGGGGCAAGCTCATGCGAGCTTGCCCCTCAGTGATCTAGCTGGATCGACTAGTCGATGATTTCGCCGCGCTTGACCTGCGGCTTCGGCAGGCGTAACTTGCGGAACTGCATGCCGCGCATCGCAGCGTACATGCGTACGCCCTTCTCCATGTGGCCGAACTTGGCAGTCAAGCGCTTCTTCAAGATTATGGAAGTCACGATGGCCTCGACGATGATCAATGCGATCACGACCCACAGGGCCAGCTGCACGAACATCTGAACCTGCAGATTGCTCTGGAATACCAGCGAGATGACCAAGAAGGCCAGGATGATGAACATCATGAACTCGCCGAACATCCAGCGGGAGTCAATGAAATTCCGGGTGTAGCGCTTTTGCTCGCCCTTATCGCGCGGCATCAGGTAGCGTTCATCGCCAGTTTCGTTCGCCAAGCGTAAACGGTTCTGGGCTTCGATGCGTCGTTGACGCTCAGCCTCCTTCGCGGCCTTGCGATCAGTAGGAACCAACGGACGTTGCCGGTTCGCCTGCTGCGCACTGCGCTTGGGCGTTGGACCGGTCTTTCGGCCGTCGGTGGATTCCGGGGCCTGCTGGGCAGGCTCCACATTTACGGGGGATTGAGGTTCATCCTTCTTACGTCCAAACACCCCTCCATCTTAGCCGGGTTTCGGCCACGGCGTGACATTCGATACCCGTGGAATTGCTAGGCTGAAGACATGACCGAAAATACTACTTTCGACGCCGCTGCTAGTGGTGTCGATATTGCCGCGCTCAAGAGCCATATCGAAACGAACTTCGAGAAGATCCTCGAAGAGCTCACCTCCCTGGTCGCGATCCCAAGCATCGCATGGGAATCCTTCGACCCGCAGAACCTGGAAAAATCAGCTGCTGCCGTTGCCGAATTGGCGAAGTCGGCTGGCATGGAGACCGTGGAAATCCTGCGCGAACCAGCGCAGAATGGCGCTATGGGCGCACCTGCCGTTGTCGCGCAGCGCAAGGCAGCCCCCGGGAAGCCGACCGTGCTGCTCTACGCGCACCACGACGTCCAGCCCCCAGGCAACGAGGCAGACTGGAATACCCCGGTCTTCGAAGCCACGAAGGTAGGGGACCGGCTGTACGGACGCGGCGCCGCTGATGACAAGGCTGGCATCATGGTGCACATCGCTGCGATGCGCGCCGTGCTGGATCTCGTCAGCGACTTCGGCGTCGGCGTAACCTACTTCTTCGAAGGCGAAGAAGAAGCGGGCTCCCCATCCTTCCGCAACTTCTTGGACGCGCATCAGGAAAAGCTGGCGGCAGACGTGATCGTCGTTGCCGACTCATCCAACTGGTCAGTTGGAACTCCGGCACTGACCAGTTCGTTGCGCGGCATGTGCGCGGCGGAGATCACCGTCCGCTCACTGAACCATGCGGTCCACTCGGGCATGTTCGGCGGCCCCGTCCTCGATGGCCCAGTCTTGGCTGCCAAGCTGATTTCCAGCTTCCACAATGACGATGGCTCCGTTGCCGTTGCGGGCTTGGTCGCCAACGACGCCGCTGAAGTCGATTTCGATGAAGCAGAGTTCCGCAAGGATTCCGGTGTCCTGGATTCCTTCCGGCTCGCTGGATCCGGGAAGATCACCGACCGCTTGTGGAATAAACCAGCGCTGAGCGTAATTGGAATGGATATCCCGAGCGTTGACCACTCATCGAATACGTTGCTGCCGGCAACGCGTTTCAAGGTATCGATGCGTCTTGCGCCAGGACAGAACCCAGCGGATGCACTCAAGGCCCTTGAGTCACATGTCAAGAGCATTGACTTGCGTGGCGCCGAAGTTGACTTCGTGGCTACGGAAGCGGGCAACGCCTACAAGGCCGATTTGGATGCTTCAGCCAATGACACTGCGCGCTGGGCACTGGAACAAGCTTGGGGCGTTGTACCAGTGAATATGGGGCTGGGTGGATCAATTCCATTCATTGCAGATTTGCTGGAAGTCTTCCCGCAGGCCCAGATTCTCGTCACTGGCGTCGAGGATCCTGATTCGCGTGCGCATTCAGCCAACGAGTCGCTGCACCTGGGCGACTTCCAGCACGCCATTGAGGCTGAAGCACTGATGCTGGCGAGGATCAACGCCGAGGGACTATGAAGCGTGTCATAGGGAGAGACACAAGGGGAGAAATCTTCAGCGTAGCGACGTAGGATAGAAGCAAGAACAGAGGTGCCAGCTCCAGAACAAACCTGGGGCTTGGTACCGCATCGAGCAGTATGGGAGGAAAATCATGACTGCATCTGTTGACCAGACCAAGGGCGACCCAACCGAGGTGCCAACCCACGAGGTAGAGATTTCCGACGTGGCAGCGGCCAAGGTTCGCTCGCTTCTGGAGCAGGAAGGCCGGGATGATCTTCGTCTCCGCATCGCAGTGCAGCCAGGCGGCTGCTCGGGCCTGATCTACCAGCTTTATTTCGATGAGCGCATGCTCGAAGGTGACGCGGTTCGCGACTTCGACGGCGTTGAAGTCATCGTCGACAAAATGAGCGTGCCTTACCTTGCTGGCGCATCCATTGATTTCGAGGACACCATCTCGAAGCAGGGCTTCACCATCGACAACCCGGCCGCATCCGGTTCCTGCGCGTGTGGAGATTCCTTCCACTAGGCCGTAGGGAACTAACGCCGCTGTTCAAACGTTGAAGAAATTTCTCGTTAGTACAGCGGCGTTTTTCGGCATTCTGACCCCAAAGAGGGTAAGCTCTACATTAAGTAGTAAAACTATGTTTCCCTTCGTGAGCCACCTCACCGTGCAACTCGTTTAAACCACGAGGTGACTTATGAAGACCACATTCTGCACCAACAAAGAGGAAGGGCCGTCTGTGAGTTCGCAAGACCGAACCGGCAGTCGCGGGTCCGCTAAAGCCAAAGTACTGGCTTTAGTCGGCACTGGCGCATTGCTGTTGACGGGATGTACAGCGGAGGCAAAACGCGGTTGGCTCCCAAACGTGGAGCGCGATACCACCAACCACACCGGGGCAATCCAGGATTTCTGGGTTCACTCGTGGATCGCTGTTATTGTCATCGGCGTATTGACTTGGGGATTGATGCTCTGGTGCGTCATTGCCTACCGTCGCCGCAAGAACGATACGGGTTACCCGCGTCAGCTGAGCTACAACCTGCCATTGGAGATCTTCTACACGGCCATTCCTTTGGTCCTTGTTTTAGTCTTCTTTAGCTTCAACAACAACCTGGAAAAGCAGATCAACACCCCTGTTGATTCTGAGGTTGTAGTGGACGTCCGAGCCAAGCAATGGGCCTGGGACTTCAACTACAGCTACCAGGGCACCGAGAAGTATTTCGCCGGTAAACAGGCTCACTTGAACACCGATGGCTCGGAAGGCGTTCGCGAAGAACTGCCAACCTTGTACCTGCCAGCAGGCAAGTCGGTAACCCTTGAGCTCAATAGCCGCGATGTCATCCACTCCTTCTGGGTCCCAGCCTTCTTGCAGAAGCTGGACATGATCCCAGGCAAGACCAACTACATCTACCTGACTCCACAGGTTGAAGGCAGCTACGACGGTAAGTGCGCCGAGCTTTGCGGCGAGTACCACTCGGAGATGCTCTTCAACGTTGAGGTTGTCAGCGAGTCCGAGTTCAAGGCTCAGCTGGCTAAGCTGGAAGATGGCCACATTGGTGAAGAATACGACCGTCAGCCAAATGCTGTTAACGGCGTCGTAGTAGAGCACGGGGAAGGAGAGTAATCATGACAACGTTTGAATATGCGACTGACGACGTAAAGTCGATTGCCCCAGCCGTAGTGCCGAAGTCTAAGGGTCGTCTATTCGTCGACTACATCACTTCGACCGACCACAAGAAGATCGGGTACATGTACCTGATCAGCTCGTTCATCCTGTTCTGCGTCGGCGGCCTGATGGCGTTGCTGATTCGTGCAGAGCTGTTCGAACCAGGCATGCAGATCCTGCAGACCAAGGAACAGTACAACCAGCTGTTCACCATGCACGGCACCGTCATGCTCCTGATGTTCGCAACCCCGCTGTTCGCTGGTTTCGCAAACGTCATGATGCCTCTGCAGATCGGTTCCCCGGATGTGGCCTTCCCACGTCTGAACGCCTTGGCATTCTGGTTCTTCTCGCTGGGCTCGATTATCGCTCTGGCCGGCTACCTCACCCCTCAGGGTGCAGCTAGCTTCGGTTGGTTCGCTTACGCACCGCTGTCGAACACCACCTTCTCGCCAGGCATCGGCGGCGACCTCTGGGTCTTCGGCCTTGCACTGTCGGGCTTCGGTACCATCCTTGGCGCCGTCAACTTCATCACCACCATCATCTGCCTGCGCGCGCCTGGCATGACCATGTGGCGCATGTCGATCTTCTCGTGGAACACCCTGATCACCTCGTTGCTGATCCTGATGGCCTTCCCGCCGCTGGCAGCTGCGCTGTTCGCACTGGGTGCAGACCGCCGCTTCGGCGCTCATATCTTCGATCCGGACAATGGCGGTGCCGTACTGTGGCAGCACCTGTTCTGGTTCTTCGGCCACCCTGAGGTTTACATCATTGCCTTGCCGTTCTTCGGCATCGTCTCTGAGATCTTCCCAGTGTTCTCCCGCAAGCCGATCTTCGGCTACAAGGGCCTGGTCTTCGCGACCATCGCAATTGCCGCCCTGTCGGTTTCCGTGTGGGCACACCACATGTACGTCACCGGCTCGGTCATGCTGCCATTCTTCGGCTTCATGACCATGCTGATCGCGGTTCCAACCGGTGTGAAGTTCTTCAACTGGATCGGTACCCTGTGGCGCGGCTCGATCACCTTTGAAACCCCAATGCTCTGGAGCATTGGCTTCATGATCACCTTCCTGTTCGGCGGCCTGACCGGCATTATCCTGTCGGCTCCATCCCTGGACTTCCACGTATCGGATACCTACTTCGTTGTGGCCCACTTCCACTACGTGGTCTTCGGTACCGTCGTGTTCGCGATGTTCGCTGGCTTCTACTTCTGGTGGCCAAAGTGGACCGGCAAGATGCTCAACGAGCGCCTTGGCAAGATCCACTTCTGGTTGCTGTTCATCGGCTTCCACGGCACTTTCCTGATCCAGCACTGGCTGGGCGTCATGGGCATGCCACGTCGCTACGCCGACTACATGCCTGAAGATGGCTTCACCACCATGAACCAGGTATCGACCGTCTTCGCATTCATCCTGGGTGCATCGATGATTCCATTCTTCTGGAACGTGTGGGTAACCCACCGAAACGCCAAGAAGGTTGAAGTTGACGATCCATGGGGCTTCGGCGCATCGCTGGAGTGGGCAACCTCTTGCCCTCCACCACGTCACAACTTCCACTCCATCCCTCGCATCCGTTCGGAGCGTCCAGCACTGGATCTGCACCACCCGGAACTGAGCGGACGGGTTACCCCCGAAACTCCGGTTGCGAAGATCTTCGGCTCGGCTGACCAGAAGGACGTATAACGATGAAAGTTGAATCCTGGATTTTCCTGGGTGGCGTCTTCTTCTTCACCCCGGTAGCAATTGTCTACGGTTACATGACCAACTGGGAAGAATGGGTCGGATTGCTGGCCTTGATCATGCTGGTCGGACTCTCGGCAATGGTAGGCGGCTACTTGCTGTTCACCGCTAAGCGCGTTGGCAACCGCCCGGAGGACCGTGTGGATGGCGAAATCCACGAGAACGCCGGCGATATCGGAATGTTCTCCCCATGGAGCTGGTGGCCATTGGTCCTGGCATCCGCGGCAGCTGTTGGCTTCCTTGGCCTGGCTGTCGGCTGGTGGGTCTTCTTCATCGGCGCCGGCTTGGCCGTCGTTGGTGTGACCGGCTGGGTTTACGAATACAGCCGTGGCGATCACGCTCACTAAGCAGCAACCCTAACGGGGTGGCAAGCACTTTTGCTTGCCACCCCGTTAGTCTTTTAATAACAGTTCTTCGAAGGCAATTGGCCCTCGGGATATCCAGTTCGAGGAGATGCAGCATGCGCCACGCACCGCAGCCACACGTTCAGGCGCACCTTGATCCGCAGAGCAAGCAAAGCAAGTACCGGCAGATCCGCGAGATTCTCAAGACTCATGCGCGCGAAGCCTGCAAACCCGGCTACAAGCTGCCACCCGAACGCGTGCTGGCTGAGCACTTCGGCGTAGCCCGCAAAACCATCCGGCAAGCCATCGACGCGCTGGTCGATGAACAGGTGCTCAAGCGGGTAGTCGGAATTGGGACCTTCGTCGTGCCCGAGAAACTGGATCTCCGTGTCCGCCTGCACTCCTACTCCGAGGACATGATGCGCCGCGGCATGGTTCCGGATGCCCACGTACTCGAATTCGCGGAGATCAAGGCCAACGCCAGCCTTGCGGCGCAGCTGATGGTGGAGGAGGGCACAGCAGTCGTCCAGTTCAAGCGCCTGCTGCTCGCCGATGGCATTCCCATGAGCCTGGACGAGAACTATATGCCCGCTGATCTCGTGCCGGGTTTCGTGGACGGCGAGCCGCCGTCCAAGCTATATCAAGCCTTGCACGAGCGCTACGGCATCTTGCTTGAATGGGGCGAGGATCAAGTGGAAAGCACTGCAGCCAGCAAGAGGCAAGCGGTGCTCTTGGGCGTAGACCCCGGCTTCCCGCTCCTGCAGATCACGCGCTACGCCTACATCGGCGATCGGTTGGCCGACTATTCTGTCTCGCTCTACCGGTCGGACCGCTACAAGCTGTTCGTTCCATTGCAGCGAGTCGGTACTCGCACGCCACGCTACACGGACACGTTCTGAGCTTGGGCTTGCGGCTCAGGTGTCAAGGACATTGGGTTCTGCCCAACCGCGGCCGCGAATAGTGCCCACTGAAGGCCAACAGTACTGCCCACTGGCCTATTCGTGCCGGCATGTCTATGGCCGTCATCCACGGCAACAGCCCAACCTCCGAAACGCCATCTCACGGTGCCCGGTAACGACTCCAACGACGGTGCCGTCGTGGGTTTCCTGACAATGTGCCAGGGGAGCGGTGCAGCCATCCGACTGCCGCGCTCCGGAATGGCGGCTGGGCTGGATCCCGCCCAGATTCAATTGCGGACGGCATTCCGCTTCCCTCGTACGTGACTAGAAATGGCGTCCGCGGCCGCAGGTTCTTCTCCGCACCCGGTAACCAACGCCGTTGCCGAAGGTGGCGGGGGAGCAGGCCCATGCAGACACAGGCATCGCGTACTGGAACAGCGCCTGAAGCCGTTCTAAGCGCCTGATAGATCCTCGGGTCGATCTCACTCCATATCTGAGGCTTTCGCTGACGCAGAGGTGCGCCCAAGGCCTCAGGAAGGATGGGTTAACCAAAGGAGGGACACACCTTGCGGTGTGTCCCTCCCTTTGTGACTGACTCGAGTCGCTATTACTTAGTGATCGAGTCCTGCTTGTCGCCTTCGACTTCATGGTGGCCGTGGGCTGCATGAGCAGCTTCCAGCTCCGATGGGGTTACCGGGGCGACGCGGTCTTCGAAGAAGAACTTCGACAGTGCCGCACGACGCTTCTCCGAACCGGAGACGTGTCCTGCTGCATCAGGCTGAGCCGGAATGTACTGGCGATCAACGTAGTTGGTCAGCAGGTAACGCTTGTAGACGTCAACTTCCTCGTGCTTCTCCGAGAAGCCACCCTCAGGCGACATCTGGATGATGCCGGCTTCGCGGCCATGCAAGACGATTTCGCGATCCTTGCGCTGCAGCGACAGGCAGATGCGGCGGGTCAGCCAGAAGGCCAGAATTGGGCCCAGGAAGAACAGCGCACGCAGCCAGTAGGTGACATCGTTCAGTGACACATGGAAGTGGGTTGCGATCAAGTCGGAGGAGGCAGCAGCCCACATGACGCAGTAGAACACTACGCCTGCCGCGCCCATTGCCGTACGGAATGGAGCGTTGCGCGGACGGTCGAGCAGGTGGTGCTCGCGGTCATCCTTGGTGACCCAGCGTTCGATCCATGGCCAGGCGAACATCACTGCGAACAGTGCGCCGGCAGGAACCAGTGCTGGCAGCAGGACGGACAGCACCAAGGTGTTGTCGCCCCATGGGAATGGAATAATCCATTCGAAGCTGAAGTTGCCGAGCACACCAGGCATCAGGCGCAGAGCGCCATCGACGAAGCCGATGTACCAGTCCGGCTGGGTACCAGCCGAAACAGGGGATGGGTCATAAGGTCCGTAGTTCCATACCGGGTTGATCTGGAACAGGCCGGCAATCAATGCCACGATGCCGAAGATGATGAAGAAGAATCCACCGGCCTTCGCTGCGTAGACCGGGCCAACAGGGAAGCCAACAACATTGTCGTTGGTGCGGCCTGGGCCAGGGTACTGGGTGTGCTTGTGGGTCACAACCATGAACAGGTGGACAACCAGCAGCAGGATGATGACCGCAGGAACGATCATGATGTGCAGCGAGTACAGGCGCGGGATAACCGCGTCGCCGGGGAACTCTCCGCCGAAGAAGAACATCGACAGGTAGGTGCCCACGATCGGCAGTGCCTTCATGACGCCATCGATAATGCGCAGGCCGTTACCGGACAGCAGATCATCTGGCAGGGAGTAGCCGGTGAAGCCGGCTGCAAGACCCATGATCAGCAGCAATCCGCCGACAACCCAGTTCAGTTCACGTGGGCGACGGAATGCGCCGGTGAAGAAGACGCGCAGCATGTGCACGGACAGGGAAGCAACGAACAGCAGTGCGGACCAGTGGTGCACCTGTCGCATGAACAGGCCGCCGCGCACGTCGAAGGAGATGTCCATGGTCGAGGCCATAGCCGTCGACATTCCGATGCCCTTCATCGGTACGTACGAGCCGTTGTAGGTGACGTGCGCCATCGACGGGTCGAAGAAGAAGGTCAGGAAGGTGCCGGAGAGCAGCAGCAGCACGAAGGTGTACAGCGCCACTTCACCGAACATGAACGACCAGTGGTCAGGGAAGATCTTGCGACCGAATTCCTTGACCATGGCCGACGCGCCAACGCGGGTGTCCACGAAGTTCGCGATGCGACCGGTGGAGGTCGATGCTTGGTACTCGTTAGTAGCCATGATTAACCACGCTCCCAGTACGATGGGCCAACTGGCTCGTGGAAGTCACTCTGGGCGACCAGGTAGCCCTCGGAGTCCACGGTGATTGGCAGCTGTGGCAGTGCGTGGCCAGCCGGGCCGAAGATGACCTTGCATTCCTGCGTCAGGTCGAAGGTCGACTGGTGGCATGGGCACAGCAAGTGGTGGGTGTGCTGCTCGTACAGAGCAATCGGGCAGCCAACGTGGGTGCAAATCTTGGAATAGGCGACGATGCCGTCGACGTTCCAGGTTTCGCGTCCCTCGGAGATCTGCATTTCCGCTGGATCCATACGCATCAGCAGAACGACGGCCTTGGCCTTTTCGTTCAGCGGGTGCTCGGCCTCGTTCAGGCCTTCTGGGATCACGTGGAAAGCGGAACCGATCTGCACGTCCGAAGCCTTGATCGGGGTACCGGATGGGTCGCGGGTCAGACGGACGCCCTTGTCCCACATGGTGTGGCGCAGGGAATCAATCATCTGGTTCGCGGTGTTGCCGGTGCGGTCCAAGTCGCGGAACATGAAGATTGCCGGGATTGGAGCCAATGCAATGGCGCCGATCAGGGTATTGCGGATCAGCGGACGACGCTTGATGCCGGATTCCTCGATAACGGTATCGATGATCTCGACGGCATCCTGGCGATCTTCTTCCGAGCGGATGTCGTGGCGCATTTCCATGAGCTCGTGATCCGGCATCAGGGTCTTGGCCCAGTGAACAATACCCACACCGATACCGAGCATCGCGAAGGCGGTGCCCAGTCCCAGTGCAGCGTTCTGCACACGCAGTTCAGCGAAGGTCATCTCGCCCAGGTGGCCCAGGACGAAGTAGGCCACGAAGAAGAAGAGCGTGCCGATGATGGAGATGGTAAATAGGAGCGCTACTTGACGCTCATGTCGCTTGGCTGCGCGCGGATCGCGATCTGCGAGACGCGGACGATGCGGTGGTAGGCCCGGATCTGGGAAACGATCCTGAGCCACATCGTCAGCCTTAGCAACGGTGCCCGAGTTTTCGGGACTGCCGTGACTATGGTCGCCCATGTTTCTCTCTCATCCTTCTGTTAGGAATTTATGTACGTAGTGATGGTTACGGCCGAGGCCGTGGTTTGCCTTAGGAAGGACGCGAGGTCAACCAAATGGTGAAGGCAATGATGATGCCCAGACCTGCGGTCCAGGTGAACAGGCCTTCAGCAACTGGACCCAGGGAGCCCAGGGCTGCACCGCCAGCGGAACCATTGGCTTCAATGGTCTTCAGGAAGGTGATGACGTCACGCTTCTCTTCTGGGGTGATGTTCGAGTCGTTGAACACTGGCATGTTCTGCGGGCCGGTAGCCATCGCTTCGTAGATGTGCTTTTCGGATACACCGGTCAGGGTTGGTGCGAACTTGCCGCGGGTCAGCGCGCCACCGGCAGCAGCCGCGTTGTGGCACATTGCGCAGTTCACACGGAAGACGGTGCCACCGTGGGCGGCGTCGCCCTGGGTGGTATCCAAGTATTCCTCATCAGGGATCGCTGGGCCTGCACCCAGGCTTGCAACATATGCTGCCAGCTGGGAGATCTGCTCGTCGTCGAACTGCACTGGCTTGACCTGGGCCTGTGGACCCTGCATCTGCATCGGCATGCGGCCGGTGCCGACCTGGAAGTCCACGGAAGCCGCGCCAACGCCGATCAGCGATGGACCGGAATCAGAGCCTTCGGCATTCATGCCGTGGCAAGTAGCGCAGTTGGCGACGAAAAGCTTCTGACCTTCTTCTACATCGGCCTGCGATGCAGTAGTGGTCTCAGCTGCCTTCGCTTCGCTGATGTTACCGGCTGCAGTGTAGAGACTGCCGGTAATCAGCAATCCGAACAGAAGCAGGGCCACAGCGGCGAGCGGGTGGCGGCGCTTTTTCGAAAGAGCCTTCACTTGCTGGTTCCTCACTTAGTTTCTTTGGTGTGGTGTTGCCGTACTTCTTGTTGAGGCAACTAATGAATTTAAGCTGCTACTTCAAGAAGTAGATGATCGCGAACAGGGCGATCCAAACAACGTCAACGAAGTGCCAGTAGTAGGACACCACGATGGAGCCGGTTGCTTCGAAGTGACCAAACTTCTTAGCCAGCATCGCACGACCAATGATCAGCAAGAATGCGATCAGACCACCAGCGACGTGGATGCCGTGGAAGCCGGTCGTAATGTAGAAGGCCGAAGCGTAGGAGTTCGAGTTGATGGCCACGCCCTCGCTAACGAGGACAGCGTATTCGTAGGCCTGGACCGAAACGAAGATCGCGCCAAGGATGAAGGTAAGAATGAACCATTCAATCATTCCCCATTCCTTGAAGTTGAACAGCCCGCCGGAACGGCGAGGCTTGAATTCTTCGGCACGGAACACGCCTAGCTGGCAGGAGAACGAGCTGGACACCAGGATGATGGTGTTAACCAGCGCGAACGGCACGTTGAGCTTGGCAGTTTCAGTCGCCCATAGTTCGGGCGCGGCAGCCCGGAGGCTGAAGTACATGGCGAAGAGGGCGGCGAAGAACATGAGCTCGCTGGAGAGCCACACCATCGTTCCCACCGACACCATGTTTGGGCGGTTCGGCGCATGTGGCGCCGTCGTATTTGGGGCATGAGTCGCAGTTGTCACACTGACATTATGTCTCTAAATGGCCCTCAGATACCAATGCAAAAGCGGGTTCGAGGAGGTTTGTTGCGACACATCACGGCAACATCCGCGGAAACATGCGGAAGTACGGAGAAAACTCTTTCTACAATTCGTAGAGCTTGATTCGGCGCGTCTCGCGAAACATTCATTTATGCAACGAAAGTGTTACGTATTTAACCTTGGAAACTAGACGTTTTTAGCGACCTGAGCCACATCATTTAGCGACATGAATTGGGTGGCGTAGCCGGTGTCTCGATAGGCTTTCTCATGTGTCAACGAGCCTTGTAAACGAAAAGTTCCCGACGTGGCCAGATCTATTGGCCACCCTGATCGACGGTGGCGATCTCAGCCGCGAACAGGCCGCTTGGGCAATGAATGAGATCATGTCCGGCGAGGCGAGCGACGTGCAGATTGCCGGCTTCCTGGTTGCACTGCGTTCCAAGGGTGAAACCGTGGCCGAATTGACCGGCCTGGTGGACTCCATGGTGGCCAACGCACGACCATTGACCATTGACGCACAAACTTTGGACATTGTCGGAACTGGCGGCGACCGCCAGAATACGGTTAACATCTCCACCATGTCCACGCTGGTCTGCGCCGGAGCCGGAGTGAGCATAGTTAAGCACGGCAACCGCGCGTCCTCTTCGTCCTCGGGATCGGCCGACGTGCTCGAAGCCCTGGGTGTCCGCCTGGAGGTACCAATCGAGCGCCTTGTAGAGGTGTACGACAAGGTTGGGATTGCATTCTGCTTCGCCAATGTTTTCCACCCCTCAATGCGCCACGTTGCCGGAGCGCGACGTCAATTGCGGATACCCACAGCCTTCAACTTCATGGGTCCGTTGACCAATCCGGCCTTGCCGAGCGCCTCCGCCATCGGCTGCTCGGACCTGGTCATGGCGCCAATCATGGCTGGCGTCCTTGCGAGCCGTGGCGTGCGCGGCCTGGTATTCCGCGGGGACGACGGACTGGATGAGCTGACGACCACTGCAGCAAACCGCGTCTGGGAAGTACGGGACGGCAAGGTCACCGAGTTCACGTTCGACGCCGAGGATGTAGGCCTCGCTCGGGCGACGCTCGATGATCTCCGCGGCGGCGACGCGCAACACAACGCAAGGGTTGTACTCGATGTGATCTCGGGAGCGACCGGCCCTGTTCGGGACGCAGTTCTCCTCAATGCGGCTGCGGGCATGGTTGCATACAACGATACGGCCGAGGGCAGTTTTGAAGATCGAATGCGCGTCGCCATTGAAAAGGCAGCACGTTCCATTGATTCGGGTGCGGCGAAAGCCGTCTTGGACACCTGGTCGTCAACGACTCAGGCGATCGTAGGGGAGTAGCTTCACCAGATAGCAACAAAGCCGGTCTTTGGTTCACGACTTTACAATCGCTGAACCAAAGACCGGCTTTGCTATTGAAGCTACCTAGTCACCGAGACCCAGGGAAAAAGCTGCTTCGAGATCATGCTCGGAATATGCGCGGAATGCGATGTGGGTCTGGGTGCCGCGAATGCCTGGAATTTTGGAAAGCTTGTTAGCGATGACTTCGGCGAGGTCCTCGTGCTTGTTGACCCGTGCAATGGCAATCAAGTCCCAGTCGCCTGCGACGGAGTAGACTTCACTGATGCCCGAGATTGCGGAGATCTGCTGTGCGCACTCAGGGATACTGTCAGTTGCAGTCTGGATCATGACGAATGCGGTGACCATCACTATGCCTTTCAGTTCTAACTTATCGCCTGGCAAGAGGCGGTTGATCTGGAATCAACTGTAGTCGAAAAGCTTTGAATGGCAGGCATGGATGCATCACCGGACTTAGCAAAGTACAAGAATTTTAATTTGTAGATTTTAATACAAAGTTTTATGATTGTTCCATGATTGTCTTGACCATTGACCAGCGACGTTCCCGATCCACCGAAGACAAGGTGGAAGCACTAGTCAAGCAAGCTAATGCTACCGTTTCTGTGGTCCGCCCGTTCCAGCGAACCGCCGGCGATGAGGTTCAAGCTGTTTTGGACGATGCCAATGAAGCGATTCGCCTTGCAGTGATGATGGCGGCATCGGGGGGCTGGAGCGTTGGCCTTGGTTTCGGACAAGTCGAAACGCCGTTGCCCGAGGAAACCCGTGCCGGGCGTGGGCCAGCCTTTGAATATGCCCGTGTCGCAGTGGAACGCGCAAAGAACACCAATGCGCACATCGCTGTGCACGGTCCTTCGCATGAAGCTACCCGCCTGGAGGCCGAGCTCCAGTTGACTGCCTGCATCGTTTCCAAGCGGCGGGCCACCGCGTGGGAAGCAGGCACGTTGGCCGACGAGGGCATGACCCAGCAACAGATTGCCAAAGAACTGGGAATCACTCAGCAAGCCGTCTCTTCTCGCCTGTCGGCCGCGCTATGGTTTGAAGCGAACCGGATGATGGACGAAGCTGCGAAATCACTGACCAGACAACTCAAGATGCTAAAGGAGCAGTAAATGCTTTGGATCGCGTGGGGGAGTCTTGCGCTAGCGGCCTTCGTCTCGTGCATAGCAGCCTACCTCGGCTACGCCAGGGGAAAACGCGCTCGCGTTCGTGACTGGCTCGTCGTTGGTTCTGGCTTGCTCGCACTTCTTTCGGCCCTGTTGGCAGTAGCTTCCCAAACATCTGTGCAGATGACGGGGATTTCGCCAGTTTACGCCATCGTCCTGAGCTCCATCTTTGCCATAAGTTTCGGTGGCCCTTTTACGGAGCTCATTTTTCGGCTTGCCGCCAAGAATGACGTCGAGCTCCAAAAGGAGGAGTCCGACCCGTCTCCGCTTCGCGGCGGACTTTGGATCGGACTCCTGGAACGGACGGCAATTGTTGGGAGCCTCTGGGCAAGTTGGCCAGAAGGCATTGCTGTCGTCCTGGCAGTTAAGGGTCTCGGCCGCTTTTCGGAACTGAAAGATCATCGAGCAGCTGAACAGTTCATCCTCGGGACTTTCGCCAGCGGACTTGTAGCCGCAGGTTCCTATGGGCTCGGACTGCTATTTATCTAAGCGCCTAGCCACCAACGAAGTTACCAGCCTGCGCCCCATCAAGAACGCGCCCAGAACCAACGAAGCAACGATAATGAATGGGACAGCGGCGGTGGAACCAAAAACGATGCGCAACGCAAGACCCGCTGCTACAGTCCCTACCCAGACCAGCACGCCTGCAGGGAAGAGCTTATTGATTGTGAACCATGGCCTGGACAGAATGGTCATCGCCACATAGGCGATCAAGAACGGCAAGGCTGTCATCAAGATGCCACTAATGCTCAAGGCATGTTCATGTTCACGCCGGCCGAGCAGAGCGAAGAGAACAATCAGAACAACGTCGACAGCCATCCACAATGGCCACTTTCGAATAGATTCCTTCATGTACTCATCATAGGTTTACCCCTCTGAACATGAATAATTTGGTGCTGTTTCGAGCGATGTCGACTCAGACACACGCGTGAGCGATGAAGGCTCGCCACAAATGTTCTGGCATTCCTACCAGATGGAAGGTCTGCCCTAGCATTAGTTTCATGAAGACGTGGCCTGGCAGTGCATGGATGCAAGCTCACCAGATCGCTCTCTATCTCACCGCGATCGCGGCCGGATGCGTCTTCGGCCTGGTTTTGCCGTCAGCCAGCAAGAGCCTTGAAATCTCGGTCAATCCATTCCTGGGCCTGCTGCTCTACGCTACTTTCCTGAGCATGCCGCTAACGCGTTTGCCCGAGGCCTTCCGGGACATCCGGTTCATGGGTGCATTGTGCACCATCAACTTTGCCGTAGTGCCGATCGTGGCGTTCGGCTTATCGCGACTCGTGGCGGGGGACCAGTCTCTGCTCTTCGGGGTGCTGTTGGTCCTGCTGGCACCCTGCATCGACTATGTAATCGTGTTTACCGGCTTAGCTGGGGGAGACAACCAAAGGCTGCTGGCCTCCACACCGTTCTTGTTGATTTTGCAAATAGTGCTTGTACCGGCCTACCTATACTTGTTTGCTGGCCCTTCAGCAATCAACATGATCGTTCCAGCGCCTTTCCTGATGGCGTTGCTGGTTCTCATCGTGCTTCCCTTGCTCGCAGCAGCACTAACCCAAGCACTGTCGACGCGATTTGCGCGGATGGAGTCCATCGGCGATTGGGCCGACTACCTCATGGTTCCCTTGATGATGGGAACGCTGTTTTGCGTGGTCAGTTCGCAGATCTACACGGTGCAGTCCAGCTTTGCTCAATTGGCGCTGGCAATCCTTGTTTTTATCCTGTTTATCGGCGTTATGAACATCCTTGGATACTCTGCAGGAAAACTCTTCAAGCTTCCCACGGCCTCACTGCGGGCAGCCATATTCAGCGGTGTCACACGCAATTCGCTGGTAGTGCTTCCGCTGGCCCTGGCCCTGCCGGCGGAGCTGGAATTAGCTTCTGCCGTAGTCGTGAGCCAGACCCTGGTAGAGCTGCTTGGCATGTTGGTGATGGTTCGCTTCGCACCGAAACAAAGCGCCACATTGCAATCCAAACGATAAGCGATTCATCGTGAATATATTGATGCACCGTCGCTAGGTGCTCAATGAAGCGAGCGAATGGGAGCTGTTCATACCGCACGACGATGGCGGAAAATGCACAACCAAACAGCTTATTACTCGAGCCTAGATACAATCCGATGAACACTGGCCTCTTCGCATATCCGTCAAGGGAGAAACCGCGGAGATGGCCGAAGGTAAATCCAGCAGACCATCATTCGCGGCCATGCATGCAGAAGACGAAGCGACGATCCACTACGTCCAAAGGGGTGTATCTGCGCAGTCATGCAAATCGTCTACTCCGTCTAGACACATCGGAACCACCTGTCAGCAAACACAGGCTAGGGGAGAGGTGCAGGCAATTCGCCCTAACTCTCGTATATTTCCCGGTAAAGATCCCAAAATTGATCCATTGACCGCGGCGCTCCAACCAAGACGGACTCCAGATAGGTTAGATGCGTTTCCCACCCTGCCAAGTAAGTTGCAACGTCGACGCTGAGATTGGAGTGAGTGAGCACGAGTTCAGCTCTGTTCGTGACGGACCGCAGAATCCCACTAACCTTCGATTCGGATTCGTCCGGAAACTTCCAGGACATCTCAAGCGCCGCTGCTGGATCAACCTGCCCAATCAGGCTTTCGCAGATATAGTCTTCCGCATGTTCGATCTTCACAGTTGAACCCACAGCAAGGTTGCCAGCGCGGTGGGTACCCAGCCAAAGCGGCAATGTCTGGCAGCCAGTCAGCACATTCCAGAGTCGGTCAGTCGATACGTCGAAAGACCAACGAAGAACTACCAGACCCGACGAAGCGTCCGCGAACTTTCGGATGAGTGGCATATGAAGACACTACGTCGATCCTTTGTCGTCGCCAAGGAGAATAGCGCACTGAAACCCGAATCGGGAGGCCTAGATTTCCACTACTTTACATAATGTAGATTATCGGCTTATCAGGAATACGGCTGGAAGTGGCTGCACTCGTCCCATTGACCATGCATTTCCACAGTTGCTTATTGGTCTTCCTCTTGGCGCGCATCTTGCAGATCAAGCCGATGTTTTGCGAAGTCCAAGGTCTGTCGGATGAACTCCCGCGATCGCTCGTCGTGCATCGAGTAGATGACATGGCGTCCGGACTTCCTTGTTTGAAGGACACCCGCGGCCCGCAACCTGGACAGCAACTGGCTGGCGACCGTTGGGCTGACGCCAATCAGCTGGGCCAGATCAGACAGAGATAAATCCTCCATGGACAACGCCCAGAGCATCTGAAGTCTTGCTGGATCAGACAAGGTCTTGAGCACGGTTACCGACATGTCCAAGAGATCGCTGGAGACGATCCCGTCTTCAGTCGTTGGGACAATGAATTCGCTGGTCATCTCAAGCACTCCCTCTCCGCCAATCGCCCGCCCTAGCCTGATCCAAACGTTGCAGCCGAGCCCTATGGGTGTGTCCATTATGGCCACGGATCGCGATAAAGCGATAGGTGCGCACAAAATTCACATGGCTTGTGCGGTTTCATGGTCGAAACTGGCAGCACTCCCCTGTTTAAATCATCCACTTATATATACACCTCATAGCTTTTGACTAGCAGTTTTTGTCACGGTATCGGAACACAAGTCTTTCCTGCCAGCTGAAAAGGTGGCGATTGCATCACAGAAGATTGGTCGCATCAGTGCTCGGTGGCAAAATTTAGATATGGCTAAACCGCTGCTAGGCATTCCCCACAGGAATAAGTACGCTCGTCGGATCCGTGAATCGCTCAAGCTGCAACATATCGAAGTTGACCCGGTCCAGAGTGAACTCATCGACCTCTTGGGACGCACTTTGCGCGCGCAGTCGCCCGCCAAATACCCCGGTGTCTATATTTACGGCCCTCCAGGCCGCGGCAAGACACTCATTATGAACACCCTGGTCTCAGTCTTGCCGGAAGCCACCACGGCGCGTTTCCATTTCCACGAGTTCTTCCAGCGTTTGAATTCGCTGGTCAACCGGGTCCCTGGACAGCCACTGGGGGCGATCTTCGCGCAAGGGCTTGAGCGCGAACTTGCTGGAATCGAAGTCCTGGTTTTCGATGAATTCCATTGCACTGAACCCGGAGATGCGATGTTCATGGCCAAGCTCATCCGGCATTGCACGGAGCATGAAATCCAGCTGTTCACCACGTCGAACTACGGTCCGGAAAAGCTGCTCGATGATGACACTTTCCATCACCTGGTGCAGCCAACCATTGACCGGATTCAACGGGACTTCATCGTTTTCTCGCTTGATCATTCAGTTGATTATCGCCAGCTCGCATCCGATCCAGAACTCGTTCACGAGGGATACCGGAACGGCTCACTGAATCTTTTCGAGATGCCAGACGACATGCCACTTCACGATACGATGATCGAGATCGGCTACGACGAAATCGGTCCTGTGCATTTGGATGCGGATGAGATCTGGATCGGCTTCGATCAAATCTGCCGAACCCGCCGCAACACTGCCGATTATCTGGAGCTGGCAAGCCGGTACTCGCGCTGGCATATAACCTGCATTCCAGCCAGCTCCAACCTGCCGATGGATGAGGAACGCCGGCTAGCGAATCTCATCGATATCTTCTACGACAAGAACGTCGAAGTGCACTTGTACGCCGCAGACAATCTCGCCGATCTTGGCCATATGCTGCATGACACTGAAAAGGCTCGTCTCACCTCGCGCCTAGCCCAACTACAGCTCAACGAATACGAACGGACTAGCGTATCCCGATGAACACCCGATACTCCGCGCAGGACATCGAGATTTTGGTTCGAGAAGTCCTGGAGACGGCCAACGATGGCCTCGTTTTGCCTATTGTGCAGCTAGGGCATCCAGTGCTACGTCAGCAGGCCGAAGCCTACGACCACCAGCTGCCACAGGAATTGCTTGAAGAACTGCTGGATGCGATGCGCCAGACCATGTACGACGCACCTGGCGTTGGGCTTGCAGCGCCTCAGGTGGGCATCCCCCTGCAGATCGCGGTACTCGAAGATCTCTATCCAGTTCCAGAGGAAATTGCTGCGCAACGAGAGCGTGAACCGCTGGATTACTTCGAGATCTTCAACCCTGCTTATGTTGCCGCCACGGACCGTGAAGCAGTCTTTTATGAAGGCTGCCTGTCCTTCGAGGGGTTCCAAGGCGTAGTCACCCGCCCCGCCGATATCACCGCAACTTACCAAGACCGCGACGGCCAGAAAATCACGCGCAATTTCTCCGGCTGGCAGGCCCGTATTTTCCAGCACGAAACCGATCACCTGTCGGGCACCGTCTACATCGACAAGGCCGTAACCCGCTCCTTGATCAACGAGTCCGAACTGTGGCGCCATGAAAGCATGGACGTCGCAACTGCACAAAAGGTACTGAAATTCTGATGTCCTCCGGCACTACCAGCGTTACCTGTCCGGTATGCGAGCAACCCCTGGGCTTCATTGGAACCCCGGGCAGGACCCTGAGCTGCGATGCAGGGCACCGCTTCGACGCCGCGAAACAGGGTTACTTCAATTTCTTGACTGGCAAGGGAACCAATTTCCTTGAAGACACCTCGGCCATGGTCCAGGCCCGTGATGCGTTCCAAGCCAAGGGGCATTACGAGCCTCTGGCGCTCGCGCTGTCCCAGCTAATCAATAGCCAGCACCAAGGAGGTTCTCTCGACGTGCTGGATGCGGGCGCAGGTACCGGCTACTACCTAGCAAGAATCCTGGAACACTCCCCTGCTGCCGAACGTGATGCGTTGGCCTTGGATATCTCGCGCTATGCAATGCGTCGAGCCGCGAAAGTTGCCAGCACGCTCGCCGTGGTTTGGGATGTCTGGCGAAAATTGCCCACGGCTGATCGATCACGGGATGTGGTGCTCAACTGCTTCGCTCCGCATAACCCCGCCGAGTTCCAGCGCGTGCTCCGTCCCGGTGGGATATGCATTGTCGTGACCGGTGAACCGGAGCATCTGAACGAAGTCATCGAGCCGCTGGGCATGCTCTCCGTCGCCCAAGGCAAGCAAGCAGCCCTGATTGAAAAATTCGCCGCCGAAGGATTCCTCCATCGCGAATCCACGAAGCTGACCTATCGAATGAATCTGAATGCGGATGATCTCTTTCAACTTGCATTCATGGGTCCATCCGGTCACCACCTCTCCCCCGAGCTACTGCATCAGCAAGCCCTCGAACTGGGTGACCAGGCGGTAACCGCCTCCTTCGGAGTACACGCATTCGTCACGCAGGGCTAGAAAATACCCCAAAATGACTACACCCTTTACCCGGCATCTACGGCAGAATGTAGGAAAGACCAGTTACGGCTGGTCAGGGTCCTAACAGAATTTAGGTGAATGCCATGACAACCGCCGAATGGATCATCAGCAATGCTTGGGTGATCTGGCTGGCACTGTTCTTGCTGCTGGCGATCATCGAGATGCTATCTCTTGATCTCTACTTCATCATGCTCGGCGTCGGGGCCCTAGGTGGCGTAGCGGTCGCACTGCTCAGTGGACCCATTTGGCTGCAGGTTCTCGTGTTCTGCGTTATTTCGTTGTTGATGATCTTCTTAGTTCGACCAATTGCGGTCAAGCATCTACGGAAATCACCCGAGGGATTCCGCACGAATATCGATCGGCTCATTGGTGCGGATGCACTTATTCTTGAACCGACCTCGCGCATGTCGGGTTCGGCCAAGATCCATGGAGAGATTTGGACCGCTCGCGCTGATTCAAGCGTTCCGACCATGAACCCCGGCACCTATGCCGTGGTTTCCCGTATCGACGGGGCAACTGCGTACCTGACCGCGAAGTCCCCGGACCCCGCAAACGGCTAAATAGCCCGACGCTCCATATTCATCACTACTGCACAAAGAAAGTGAGTACGAACCATGAATTCAGATGGTTTTGGCTTGACTATTGTGCTTGTCGTTCTGGCAATCTTCGTGATTGTCGTCCTGCTGCGCAGCGTGCGCATCGTGCCACAGGCACGTGCTGGCATCGTTGAACGCCTCGGCAAGTACAACCGAACCCTAAACCCCGGCCTGACGATCCTGATCCCCTTTGTGGATCGCTTGCTGCCGCTGCTGGACCTCCGTGAACAGGTTGTTTCTTTCCCGCCGCAGCCGGTTATCACCGAAGACAACCTGGTCGTTTCGATTGACACCGTGGTCTACTTCCAGATCACCGAGCCACGTGCGGCTACCTATGAAATCGCCAACTACATCCAAGCTGTCGAACAGCTCACCACCACGACGCTTCGTAACGTCGTCGGTGGCCTGAATCTGGAAGAGGCCTTGACCAGCCGCGACCAAATCAATGGCCAGTTGCGCGGCGTGCTCGACGAGGCCACCGGCAAGTGGGGCATCCGTGTTTCCCGCGTCGAGCTTAAGGCCATCGATCCACCACTGTCGATCCAGGACTCGATGGAGAAGCAGATGCGTGCCGAGCGAGACCGTCGTGCGGCCATCTTGACCGCTGAGGGCACCAAGCAGTCGGACATCCTCACCGCCGAGGGTGAGCGCCAGGCTGCGATCCTCAAGGCCGAAGGTGACGCGCAGGCTGCCATCCTGCGCGCGGACGGCGAGTCCCAGGCTATCCAGAAGGTCTTCGACGCAATTCACGCCGGACGCCCGGACCACGAGTTGCTGGCCTACCAGTACTTGCAGACTCTCCCGAAGCTTGCCGAAGGCACTTCGAACACCCTGTGGGTCATTCCAAGTGAACTGACCGAAGCCCTCAAGGGCATCGGCGGAGCACTGGGCGGCAACGGTTCGAGCAGCAAGCCTGCGGCTCCGGAGTCGCCGTCAGCTCCCGATAGCAACCTGTAGCGGGAACCCGTTTAGTACGGATTAGCCGTCTGCGGCGAGGTGCATACAATGCACCTCGCCGCAGACGCGTATAATGGATGTTTTGGCACCAAGAATTATCTTCACCTCTAGTCGGAGGGAATGATTTCCGAGTGCCAAACGTTGGTACGTGTAGCGAATTCTTCAAACATCGCGGAGGGAAAACATGAGCGATCGCAGCCTACGAGGCATGCGCCTGGGTGCACAGAGCATGGAATCTGAGGCAGGTGTGGAGCCGGCTGCCCGTCAGCGCGTGGAATACCGTACCGAAGAGGGCGAGACCGTCTTCGTCGTCTTTGCTGCAGAAGCTGAAATTCCAGCAACCTGGCACACCAAGACCGGTAAGGAAGCCAAGCTCGTCCATGGCGAAGCCAAGGCCGAAGAACCAGGCAATGAGAAGCCTGTCCGTACCCACTGGGACATGCTTCTTGAGCGCCGTTCCGAGGAAGAACTGGAAAAGACTCTGGCTGACCGCCTCCAGCAGCTGCGTGCTGCGCGTGGAGAAGCCGTCTAATCTCCCCCACTGCCGGTTGGATGCCGTCTTGGCATGTCCGCAAGGGTTTAGTCGAGGGCTCGGTTTGAAAGCATTATTGCTGCCAAACCGGGCCCTCGAACTTGCATCCGGATGGCTTGAGCCCAAACGGCTATGGTGTTGCATGGTTTGCGGATGCTTGAAGCTTTCCGATGCCTCTGGGTTAAAGGGAACTGGCGTGCAACGATTCTTCGTTGCACGCCAGTTCCCTATGCCAAGTATTACTTCTTGGAAGTCAGCTTCTTCCACCGGGCGCCCAAGCCCCAGCGGGTGACATTCCACATTGCTTCGAACACGATGTTGCCACTCATCTTCGAGGCGCCCAGTTCGCGCTCTACGAACGTGACCGGAACTTCAACGATCTTCTTGCGCAGCATGGCCACGCGGAAGGTCATGTCGACCTGGAAGCCGTAGCCACGCGACTCAACTGCATCGAAGTCGATGGCTTCCAAGGTTTCGCGCTTGAAGGCACGGTAGCCTGCGGTGATGTCGCGCAGGGGCAAGCCCAGCATGGTGCGCGAGTAGAAGCTGCCGCCGCGGGAAATGATCTTGCGCAGCAATGGCCAGTTCACTACTTCGCCGCCCTTGACCCAGCGCGAGCCGATCACGAGATCCGCACCTGCTGCGCTGGCTTCCAGCAGGCGTGGAAGCTGCTCCGGCATATGCGAGCCGTCGGCGTCCATCTCCACCAGCACGTCGTAGTCGCGGGCCAGGGCCCATTCGAAACCGGCGATGTAGGCGGCGCCCAGGCCGTCCTTGCCGGTACGGTGCAGCACATGGATGTTCGAGTCCTCGGCAGCCATCTTGTCTGCCAGTTCTCCGGTGCCGTCGGGCGAATTATCATCGACGATCAATACATCCGAGTCAGGAACTGCGGTACGCAAGCGTCCTACCGTCAGCGGAAGCGACTCCAGTTCGTTGTAAGTCGGAATGATTGTAATGACGCGCACGCGGCGGCACCTTTCTTGGTATTCGACACAAAGCTTGTTGCCTGCTCGGCTTCGGTCCATGGCTTCAGCAGGAATCCAGGCCGAAAAGAGTTAATCCAAACTCAAATTATAGTCATCAATTGCAAGCCAGCGATCATCGGACACCGTGTTAACGAACGATCCTCAGTGACTTCGGCCCTATTCTCCACGCAGAAAGGCACAGAGAATGTTATCTAAGGTCACTGAGGATCGTTGTATAAATTGCGTCGTTTCCAACGCAATGAATGTGCATCTCGAAGAGGCGCTTAGTCCAGCCTAGTGCGTACCCCACCTAGCCTGTCAACCATCAAATGACTTCACTCTTTATCTAGACAGCACTAGTCAGGATAAAATTCTTGAAATTATTCCACTTATTGAGCAACTGTTTCGCTTTAGGCTAATTCTGCTGGTTCGAGTGCATTGAAAAGTGTGACTCCAGCGCGTACTGTACGCAGGCACTGTGGAATCTCCTCATCAACCACCGGGAGCATCGGAGTACCAGCACGGGCGTCAGTGCTCCAAGAACTAATTCGGACATCCGGGGTTTGCACAGCAAGTTCAGAGGCAGTCCACACCGCAAAGGTTGCCGGTGCCCCGATCACGAGCTGCCCGGCAAATGGGTTCATCTCGCCCATGGCTCGATAGGTGGATCGGGTCTGGGCCAGGAAGGCCGCACGTGCAGAGATTCGCGCCTCGGCATTCGTCATGTTCATGCCGGCGCGCACAACCTGCCAGCCGTCAACCTCGGTGACCGGAGCATCGGAACCAAGCACCAGTGGGACACCAGCGGAGAGCATGGCCGAGAGGTTGTTCATTGAGCTTGCGCGCTCCCCCAGTCGCTGCGCGTACATGCCGTCCGAACCGCCCCAGGCCTGGTCGAAGACCGGCTGCATGGAAACCATGATGGCGTACTTCAGCAAACGGGCCCGCGAAGCGTCATCAACCATCTCGACGTGTTCCAAACGGTGGCGGCACATCTGCAGCTTGGCTACGCCAATCTGCTCGGCGGCCAGATCGAACCCCGCCAAGACCTCATCCAGGGCGCCATCGCCGATGACATGGAATGCCGCCTGGATTCCCCGGGAACTGCACGCAACCAGATGGGCCGCGATCTCCTCGCGCTTCAGGTACAAGCAGCCACGTTCGCCGGCCAGATCGCTATACTCCTCGCGCAGGTACGCCGTGTGGCTGCCCAGCGAACCATCCACGCGAAGGTCGCCTCCCAAGCCCAGCAGCTTGCCTTGCGGGAACGACGCGACTATTTCCTGGGCGATGTCCGGATCGCTGACCAGTTCACCCCAGTAGGCATGCACCTGCGGCAGCTCAGGGTTGTCGATGGACAGCAGCTGTTCCAGTGCCTCGCGGCCTTCGATATGCGGGGCCGCCATCTCCACAACGCTGGCGAATCCACGCGAGGCATAGTGCTCCAATGCCAGGCGCTGGTATTCCTGTTCGGCCTTCTGCGCGCCGGCCAGCGCTTCACGCACCGCGTCGTGATCCGCACCGGCAACGATGCCGGAGACAAGGTGCCCCAGATCCAGCAAATCCAGCAGTTCCCGATTCACCAACGCGCTATGCACATCCCGGCGGGCCAGATAGTAGCCACGGCCTTCAGCGGCACTGGTCAGGTCGGTTTCCGCAGGCAGTTCCTGATTGGTCCACGCGGAGTTGTCCCAGCCCTGGGCCAGTACCAGCTTGGTAGACTTCTGCGCCTGCTCGGCGACGAGGGACAGCAGCGACGAACCCGAGGTAGCTGCCCCCAAGTCGGCGCCCGACAGGGTCCGGCCCAGTGCGGCAAGGTGGGTATGGGATTCGACGAAGGCGGGGGTGACCAGGCCGCCCTTCAGGTCGATCACTTCGTCGACGGCCGCCACGTGGCGTTCAGCCGCGTCCTCTCCGCCCAACCACGAAATGGTGTCGCCGTCCACCACCATGGCGGTCGCGAATGGATCGGCCGCCGAGTAGATGGACCCGTTTCGGTAGAGTGATTTTGCCATCAGCGTCTCCCTTTTCTCATGCACTGGCTAATAAGTTTTCGAGCTGGATCTGTTGGCTAGTCCAGCACATTCGAGTAGGCCACGACGCCGCGCTTGATCTGGTCCACTGCCTTGTAGGCATTGCGCACCAGCAAGGGCGGAAGGTCGGAGTTCTTGGCGAACTGGTCCAGCGTATCGATGACCTGCTTGGCCCAGCGCACGAAGTCGCCCGGTGCCAGATCGGTACCGCGCAACGCGCTGTTCAGGCTTGATCCCCGGGCCCACTTGTACATCGGCCAGATCAAGCCGGATTCCGGCGGAGCGGTCGGGTCGAGGTTCAACGCCTCTTCAGCATCGGAGAGTTCGCCCCAGATCTTGATGGTGGTGTTCCAGATGTCATCGATCTTGCCCGTCGGCATTTTCGGATCGGCACGATCCATGTCACGGCGCGCCTGGTAGACCAGGCTGGCCACCACTGCGCAAAGTTCTTCGGACTTGAGCTGGGTCAGCTTGCCGGTCTCCAGGATCTGGCTGGTGAGCAGGTCGCGGTCGCCATAAATCCGGCGCAACCGGCGGCCCGAGTCGGTCAGCACGAAATCTTCGCCGCCATCGGATGGAACAAGGTATTCGAACTGCTCCAGCACCTTGCAGACCTTGTCGAATTGCGTGGCAATGGTATTGGTCCGTCCGCGGATGGCGCGACGGGCCTTGTCCGTATCTTTCTTGAGCTTCCAGTACCTGTCGGCCCAGCGCATGTGCTGGTCCTTCTCCGAGCAAGCGTGGCAAGGGTGGTCCTTGAGCTCAAGGCGCAGTTCGTTGATTTCGCGCTCGAAAGAATCCGATCCTTCGAAATCGAAGCTCTGGGCATCCTGGCGCGGAGGACGCGACTCGTAGATCGCGTTGCGCAGGGACGAGGCGAGGTCCCGGCGCTCCTTCGGCGTACGCCCGCTGAAGCCCTTGGGAATCTTGATCCTCGAGATGATCTGGACTGGCCCGTTGAGCTCTTCTACCGAGAGCCGGCGAAGCTGCGCTTCTTCGGTCAGGACCGTATGGCGGGGGTTGTACATTGCCTTATCAAGCTCGACGACCACGGCACGGCCAAAGCGGCGTCCGCCGGGCAAGTCAACCACATCTCCGCGGATCACTGCCTGCAAGGACTGCTCTGCTGCCGAACGGCGCTGGTGGCGGCGGTCCTTGGCAGCATTCTTCTCTACTTGCGCCAGATTCCGCTGCAGTTTCAGGTACTCCGTGAAATCACCGAGATGGCATTCCATCGACTTCGCGTAGCCAGCCAGGGATTCCTCCTTGGAACGAACCTGGCGGGCCATGCCCACCACGGAACGGTCCGCCTGGTACTGGGCAAAGGACGACTCGAGGATCTGCCGGGTCTGCTCACGGCCAAACTGCGCCAGCAAGTTGGTCGACATGTTGTAGGTCGGGCGGAACGAGGAATTCAGCGGATAGGTGCGCTTCGATGCGAGGCCTGCCAAGGACTCCGGCTCCAGATCAGGGTTCCAGAGGACTATTGAATGGCCCTCAACGTCAATGCCGCGGCGCCCTGCTCGCCCGGTGAGCTGGGTGTACTCCCCCGAGGAGATCTGCACATGGGATTCGCCGTTGAATTTCACCAGCTTTTCCAGCACGACCGAACGAGCCGGCATGTTCACGCCCAGCGCGAGGGTCTCGGTGGCGAAT
>NZ_SCKZ01000004.1:119653-367265 GCF_004100365.1 Glutamicibacter sp. HZAU
CACCTTGATCAGGTTCCGCGCAAAGAGGTCCTCAACGATTTCCTTGAAGATCGGCAGCAGGCCCGCGTGGTGCGAGGCAAAGCCGCGAACGAGCCCATCGCGCCAGGACCAGAATTCGAGAACGTCCAGGTCTTCGCTGGGGATCCGGTAGGCAACTTCATCCAGAGCCTGGGCAATCTCGGCCGCTTCTTCATTGGTCGTCAGGCGCAGGTCCGCCATGGCGGACTGCTGGACCGCCATATCGCAGCCCTTGCGCGAAAAAATGAAGAAAATCGCTGGCAGCAAAGCGGCACGGTCGAGCTTGCCGATCACCGCAGGGCGGCTGATGCGATGACCCATCCCAGATCCACGCTGGGGTGCGCGGCCGCCACGGCCTCGGCCGCCGTTTCCACGGCCGCGCTGCACGCGTCCTCCAGGACTGTGCGAGCGGACGAGCTTGCGCAATTCGGGGTTGACCGAGGCTTTTGAATCGTCTTCAGCGACCTTGTCGAAGGCCACATCCTCGGCAAACAAGTCCACCACATTGGGGCCGACCATGACATGCTGGAACAGCGGCACCGGACGATGCTCGGAAACGATGATGTCGGTCTGGCCCCGGACGGTATCCAGCCAGCCGCCGAATTCCTCGGCGTTGGATACGGTCGCCGAGAGAGAGATGATTTGCACGTTGGACGGCAGATGGATGATGACTTCTTCCCAGACGGCGCCACGGAATTTATCGGCCAGGTAATGGACCTCGTCCATGATCACGTAGCCCAAGCCGTCGAGGGTCTGGGAATCCGCGTAGAGCATGTTGCGCAGCACTTCGGTAGTCATCACCACGATCTGCGCCTCGGAGTTGATCGACGTGTCGCCGGTCAGCAATCCGACCTTCTGGGCACCGTAGCGGTTGACCAGTTCCGAATACTTCTGGTTGCTCAACGCCTTGATCGGCGTGGTATAGAAAGCCTTGCGGTTCTCACCCAGCGCCTGGTAGATGGCGTATTCGCCAACTACGGTCTTGCCGGCGCCGGTGGGTGCGGCGACCAGGACGCTGTGCCCTTCTGCGACCTTCTGACAGGCTTCGGCCTGGAACGGATCCAGGTCGAAGGAGATGCTGGCTCGGAATTCCGGAAGTGCAGTGCCGTTTTCGACCTGCCGTGCCTTGGAAATCGCGTAGCGTTCCGCGGGTGAAGTCACTTGTGGTCGTTCACTTTCTCGCCCTGGTTCAGAGCTGGGATTTCGGTTCGTCAATCGGGCTAGGGGTATCTATGCCAGAAGTTCCGCCGCTGGCCAGGCGCTCATTCTCGGCTTCCAGCGCCGCCAGCTTCTTTGCGCGCTTCTTGTCATTGAAGTGGCAGATCAAGGTGGCCACCGCGAAGGTGATGAACAATGGACCAGCCAACGCGAACATCGTGATCGCATCGCCACCCGGTGCAGCCATGGCAGCCACCAGTGCAATTAGGAAGACGGTGATGCGCCAGTGCTTCAAGATGAGCTTGGCTGGCAGGATGCCCACCATGTTCAGGCCGACCATCAGCACTGGCACCAGCATGGCCAGGCCGAAGGCCAGCAGCAGGCGGAAGATGAAGGGCAGGTACTCGGAAATGTTCAGCAGGTTGTCGGAGTTCTCCGGCGAAAGGCTGATGAAGAATTCCAGTGCGAAAGGCAGAACGAAGTAGGCCATCGCGACACCGCCAAGGAACAGCGGCACCGCCGCGGCGACGAAGCTGTAGCTCAACCGGCGCTCGTTCTTCTTCAGCCCCGGGACGATAAATGCCCACAACTGGTAGAGCCATACCGGCGAGGAAACGATGAGGCCGACGAAGAGCGCCACCTTGATCATGATGTCGAAAGGCGACATCACTGCGGTGAATACTACCGAGCCGCCTGCATCTTTCACAGGTGCAATCAGCAAGGCAAGCAACCAGTCGTAAACGAAGAAGCCGGCAACCGTACCCAAGGTCAGCGCAATGAGCGACTTGAATAACCGGTTGCGCGCTTCAATCAGATGCTCTTTAAGAGCCATCCGGCCTTCGTCGTTCTTGACCCGCTTCTTCTTGCCGCGCGGGTTCTTGTCTTTATTTGTTGCCACTGAAGAGGTCTACGAGTTGTTCTTTTCGTTGGGGTTCGGTTCATTGACGGTGCCATCAACGGTTTCCGATTTAGGGTCGTCGTCCTTCATCTGGCGAACCTCGGACTTGAAAATGCGCAACGACTGACCCATCGAGCGAGCCAAGCCTGGAAGCTTTGGAGCGCCGAACAGCAGCAGCGCCAGCACGATAATGATGACCAGATGCCATCCCTGTAAGCCACCCATGTGGATTCCCTTCTCTTTCTTTAAGTCTACGTCAGAACAGGCGCAGATCGCGCATGTTCTGAGCCTGGCCGCGCTGTGCTCGACGTGCGACACGTCGCACTCGACGCGCCTCGATTCTTTCGGCTTTCCCCTGGAGGCGAAGCGCCTTGATCATCTCCGGATCCCCATGCGTTGCATCGGTTCCGTGCGGGTAGCGGCGCGGGTTCGCGGCGTATTCGACGACGGTGCCTTCCTGGCTTAAACCGGTGCTGATGTGATCAGCCGCGTCGCCAAGGCCCTCGACGACCGCCATGCCCCGTTTGAACAAACGGAAGCCGGCAATCACCGCTGCGAGTACTGTTGCCAAAATGAGTACAGTCCACAAAAGGACCCAGAACCACCAAGGAAGCATTTACTTATCCTCATACATTGCGATAGCCTCGTCCAACCAACCCACTACATGTTCGCGCGTAGCGTCAGGAGAGACCACAGTCAGTTTACCGCTATGGCGAGCCACCAGCGGCGCAGCTACTTGGTGATCCGAGAACTGGACCTTGGCCAAATATCCGGCACCGACCCTTCCCGTAGACCAGGATGAAGGATGGAATGCTTCGATAACCGGCAGGATTTCCGCGTCAACATGGACAATGACCTCTAGATCCTCGTCGCTGGATTCGTATCGGATCTGGACATCCTGCTGGTCTTCATGCCGGGATTCCAGCTCGAAGTGTTCACCGATAGTTTCCACGCTTAACATCCGGTCCACCCTGAAAGTTAATACGCTGTGTCGTTTTCGGCACCATGCGCGCAGATACTGCACTGCGCCATCTTCAATGAGCCGGATCGGTTCCACATCGCGAAGCTGGTGCGTGCGCGAACTAGCCGAGTAGTAGTCGATGCGCACGACGTCCTGGGAACGAATCGCCTGGACCAGCTGCTGCGGAATGTCGTTCTCCCGAGCCTTGGAGAGCGCGAAGCCCAGCGCCCCGCTCCAGCCGTCAAAGCGGGCCACGGCGGAGTTGACCTTGGCCAGCGCGGCATCGAGCACCTGCTGGTGCTCGAACTCGGGAATGCTCGCCAGGGCATTGAGCCCGCCGAGCACGGCCACTGCCTCCAGCGGTGCCAGCTTCTGCGGCTCGGCGAGCAGTGCCGCATTGGAGATCGTCACGGTATCGGACTCGACGTCTCCGTCGTTGACGTTGATCAGCTCATCGTGCTGGCCGTTTGGCACGCCGCACATCATGATCATGGCCAACTCTTCGCGCACCTTGGCAACGCTCATGGCGTAGCGTTCGGCCAGCTCCCCGATTTCCACGACACCGTGGGCGTGCACATATTGGATCATGTCGATATTCCGCATGACCTGGGTCGTGGTGGTGCCCCGGCCGGTGGCGCGATGCGGACGGAATTTCACGTCTGCAAAGTCGTCCTCGGTGCCCTGGCTGCTCTGGGCGGTGCGTGCGTCGCGCAGAATCTGATGCACCTGCGCCGCCAGTTCGGCCGGCGCCAGGACTTTGGCTGCCGGACCGTAGGCGGCCAGCTGCCGGGCAAATGAATGCGGATCCGCATAGCCGATCTGCAGCTCATCCTGGTCGCTGCGTCCATTCACTGCTTGGGCACGCAGCGGAATGGCGTCATCGCCCAGGAGCAGCACCGTTGCCATCAGCCCCGGGTGCTGCAGGTCGAAGTCCTGCAGCACCCGGGTCATGTCGAAATCTGCCGGACGGGCACGATACTGCCCGTTGGACCCAGCACCGCCATGCCGGAAGTTGGCGAACTTGCCCTGCACCCGCGAAAGGCGGAAGACGCGGGTGTCGTCCCGCGTATGGTCGTAGCCGGTGAAGTACCAGTTGCCGTAGCGCTGGCCGATCCCCCACACATCGACGATGCGGTCGCTGCGCGTCCCGTTGGAGGACATGTAAGCGAACTTCAACGTGTTGCGGTTGAAGACGGCCAGGGCGCATTCCCGGAAGTTCGGCTCTTCCATGGACAGGCGCGGAACCAGTGAGCCGGCCAACGGGGCAACCGGAGCGGCATCGCCTTCCAGCCCGGTGACCCGGGCCGCTGCGTTGAGCCCGAGCGTCTGCAGCTTGGTGTCTTTCCACAGGCTCGCGGCCAAGGCGACGAGGCCAGCTTCCGCAGGGCTGAATTCCACCGGCGGCAGGAACCAATCGGTCGTATCGATGCTGTAGTACGTGACATCGTCGATCACTTCTTTGTCCAGCTGCAGCCCGAAGTCATTGCGGATGTCGTCCTTGAGGCGATCCAGCGCCTTCTCGCGGGTTTCCTTGGTGCCCTCCGGCACCAGGTATGATCCAATGCGCTCGGCGTTGAACTTCCGTGATTTGGTAGCCAGCGCATAGATGAGGCTGGTCAGGCGTTCTGCCTTGCTGGGTCCAGGAGTTTGCTTTGTGCTCACGTGCCTACAGTAACCAATTTTCACTTGCAACGATGACTTTTAAGACAGCAACGGCCCCGATTCGTGAATCGGGACCGTTGCCAGCACATGGAATTACTTCGTGCCCATCAAATCGACAACGAAGATCAGCGCTTCATTAGGACCGATGGCACCCGGGGCGCCACGCTCGCCGTAGGCCAGGTGCGACGGGATGTCCAGGCGGCGGCGGCCGCCGACCTTCATGCCCAGCAGGCCCTGGTCCCAGCCCTGGATGACCATTCCGACGCCCACTGGGAAGTCGAGGGTCTGCCCGCGGCCCCAGGAGGAGTCGAATTCCTCGCCGGTGGACCAGGCAACGCCTACGTAGTGCGCCTGGACGGTGGTGCCTGGGGTGACCTCAGCGCCGGTTCCCTCGATCAGGTCGGTGATGACCAGTTCTTCAGGAGCGTCGGTGCCCGGAAAATCGATCTCGGGCTTGGTGCGGTCGTAGTTGCGTTCTCCGAACGACATGCTCACGGCCTTTCTGTTACTTGCTTTCGCTTACCTTGTCTAATTCTACGTAGAAGACCAGTGGGCCTGCAGGCCGGCCCTGGGCTTCAGCGGTTTCGCCGTAGGCCAAGTCGGTCGGGATGGTCAGCAAGACCTTGCTGCCTTCCTTCAGGCCCTGGAAGCCCTGCAGCCAGCCCTCGATCACGCCTCCGGCCATATCGGCCTCGAAGCCTTCTTCGCTGCCGAAGTTGCCGTCGAACTTCTTGCCGTCTTCCCAGCGCACGCCGTGGTAGTGGGCGGTGACCTTCGAGGTTTCGCCAACGGCTGGTCCGTCTCCTTCTTCAAGGACGTCCACGGCCAGCCCTTCAGGAGCCTCGGTGTCCTTCGGGATGGTGATCTGCGGGTCGCCCTTGCCGGTCTTCACGGTGGGGAGCTTGCCCTCGTCCTTGAGCTTCTTGACCTCGTCCTGGCCCAGGGTCTGGCTAGGGCTCTTGGAATCGGCGATCTTGATCACGATCAGCCGTTCGGCACGCGAGCCTTCGACCGGTTCGGCCACGGAACCATCTGCCTGCTGCACGCCTTCAATCGCCGCATAGGCGATCCAGTCGCCAATCTGGGACTTCAGCAGGGTGTCGTACAGCTCGGGCATCTGCTCCTTGAGCGTCTCGTCAACCTTCATCGGCGACGGATCGGCGGTGAAGTTCTCATTGGTCAGCAGGCCGTCAATGGTCTTGTAGAGGCCCGACTGGATCTGGATGGTGTCGCCTTCCTTGACGTCCGCTCCCTCGCCCTCCACCACGGTGACAGCTTCTGCCTTCTCGGTCAGCAACGGGGCATCGAACTTGACCTCCGGTGCGGTCTTGTCATCTGCCGCTGGCTTGACGTCGATGTCGCTCAGGTCTGACGAACCCGAACCGCAGGACGCCAGGGCAAGGATGGACGCGGTGGCGCATACTGCCAAAACTTTTCGCACGAATCTTCTTTCCGGTTGGATTAGCTGGTCTTGCATTGCGGGCTTGCCTGAAGGGCATGGCTCGAAATGGCCTGCGTCCAGCATAGATGTTTTTGCTGTGTAAATACTTGTTTCCAGCTTGCTATTGCTGCTGGCCCATCAGCTCGATGAGCTCGTCGATCTGCGGATTGCTGGTAGCGAACGGGTCCTTGCACAGCACGATGCCGCCCGGACCGTCCTCGTACTTCATGTGCACCCAGTCCGCGCTGTAGCGCCGTCCGTTGGCCCGTGCGGCACGAATGAATTTGCTGCGCAGCGCCGCGCGTGTCGTGGCCGGCGGGTTGTTCACCGCCTGCAGGATTTCGGCATCGGAGACCACCGAGCTGGCCAGGCCGCGGCGCTTGAGCAGGTGGAACAGCCCGCGCTGCGGATCGATGTCGTGATAGGTCAGGTTCAGCTGCGCGAGCCGTGGCGCCGAGAGCTCGAGGGAATTCTTCCGCGCATATCCCATCAGCAGCTTGTGCTTGATGGCCCAGTCGATGTCCTTGTCGATCAGCGAGAAGTCCTGGCTCTCCACGGCGTTCAGGGTGCGTTCCCATAATTCCAGGACGGTGTCGACCTGGTCGTGGTGCGCGCCGTGGCGGGCGATGAATTCCTTGACCGATTCGAAGAGGATCCATTGGATCTGCAGTGCGGTGGGCTCGTCGCCTCCCATCAGCCGCACCACGGTCTGGCCGGTGAAGTCATGGGAGATCTGGCGGATCGAGCGGATCGGGTTTTCCAGCCGCAAATCGTGGTAGATCTCCCCCGATTCGATCAGCCGCAGCACCAGGTCGGTGGCGCCGATCTTGAGCAGCTGGGTGGTTTCGCTCATTGTCGAATCGCCCACGATGACATGCAGCCGGCGGTGGTACTCCGCATCCGCATGCGGCTCGTCGCGGGTGTTGATGATCGGCCTCGAGCGCGTCGTGGCCGAGGAGACCCCTTCCCACATGTGGTCGGCGCGCTGGGAGAAGACGTACTTGGTCTCCCCCTCATCGGTGATCAGATGCCCTGCACCGCACAAGAGTTGGCGGGTGACGAGGAAGGGGATGAGCATGTCGGCCAGGCGCTTGAACTCGATCTTGCGCGGGATGAGGTAATTCTCGTGGCACCCGTAGGAGTTGCCGGCGGAGTCCACATTGTTCTTTAACATGTAGATCCGGCCTTCGTGGCCTTCTTCGGCCAGCTGGTCTTCGGCCTGGTCGACGAGGTCGAGCATGAAGACTTCGCCTGCGCGGTCATGGGCGATCAACTGCTTGAGCTGGTCGCATTCGGCGGTGGCGTACTCGGGGTGCGAACCGACATCCAGGTAGAGGCGCGAGCCGTTCTCCAGGAAGACATTCGAGCTGCGCCCCCAGCTGACCACCGGTTTGAACAGGTGCCGTGCGGCATCTTCCGGGGTGAGCCGCCGCCCATCGGACGGGACATAATTCAGTCCGAACTCGGTTTCCAGACCAAAAATTCTGCGATCCACGCGAAGCTACTTCCCCTCAACTGCGGTTCTGCGCCGGGTGGCAGAACACGACGTCCAAAGCCGAAAGCCCGTGCGGGCTTACTGGCCGCCCTTTTGCACGAATCCGCGCACGAACTCCTCGGCGTTGGATTCCAGCACCGAGTCGATCTCGTCCAGCAGGTCGTCCACGCCGGCGGACTGGCCGGTGGTGTTCACCTGGACCTGCTCGGCTTCGGCCTGCTGGTCATGGGTGTTGCGGCGGGACGAGAAGCTTTCCTGGGTCATCGTTTTCTCCTGACGTAGTCGCGAATCCCGGAATTACGCACCGGGACTCATACCTATTCTGCGCCGATTAGCGGTGCCGCGCCAATTCGTCGATAAATTCCGCAATCTCCAACTCGGCCTCGAACAGCTCGCCCACCTGCGCCCGGGTTCCGGCCAGCGGCTCGGGCATGTGGAAGCGGCTGATCTTGCGCGCCCCGGGCACGGCGAAGGATAGCGCATCCCAGTTCGCCGCGACCACATACGGCGCATAGCGCTGCAGGGTCATGCCGCGCAGGTAGGCGCGGGTATTCTCGGGCGGCGCGCTGACCGCCTGGTTGATCTCCTGCTGGCTGAACAGCGTCTGGATGGCTCCGCGTTCGGCCAGCCGGTAGTACAGCCCCTTGTTTGTGCGCAGATCCGCCCATTGCAGATCGAGCATCGCCACCCGCGGATCCGACAGCTCCACTCCGTGGCGCTGGGCGAACCCGTTGACCAGCTGGTATTTGGCGATCCAGTCGATCTGATCGGCAGCGTCCATCGGGTCGCGCTCGAGCAGATCCAGCATCTGCGCCCAACGGGTGAGGATCTCGGTGGTATCCGGATCCGCAATCCCCCGTGCCGCGCAGTAGTTTTCCGCCGCGTGCAGGTAATGGCGCTGGATCTCGATGGCGGTCAGCTGCACCCCGCCGCGCAATCCCACCTTGGCCTTCAGCGTCGGATCGTGGCTGATCTGTTGCAAGGCCAGGACCGGCTCGGCCAGTTCCAGCTGCGGGGCCATGCCCGCTTCGATCAGCGAGAGCACCAGGTTGGTGGTGCCCACGCGCAGCAGGGTGGGGATCTGTCCGAGGTTCGCATCCCCGATGATCACGTGCAGCCGCCGGTACTTGTCCCAGTTCGCGTGTGGCTCGTCGCGGGTGTTGATGATCGGGCGGTTGATCGTGGTTTCCAGCCCCACTTCGGCTTCGAAGAAGTCGGCGCGCTGGGAGATCTGGAAGGCGGCCCGTTCGTTGAGCATGCCCTGGCCTACCCGCCCGGCACCGCAGAAAATCTGGCGGCTGGCGAAGAACGGGGTGAGCCCGCTGGCAATGGCGGAGAACTCGATGCCGCGCGGCATCAGGTAGTTCTCATGCGATCCGTAGGAGACCGACTTGTTGTCGGTGTTGTTCTTGTAGAGCAGCAGTTCCCCGCTGCCCAGGCGCGCGGCGGCCTGGGCGGCGCGGCGCATCACCTCGTCGCCGGCCTGGTCCCAGAGCACCGCGTCGCGCGGCGTCATCGTTTCCGGGCTGGAGTATTCCGGGTGGGCGTGGTCCACGTACAGGCGTGCGCCGTTGCCCAGCACCATATTCATCACTACATCCGTGGAGTCCTTCTCCTGGTAGAGCGTGGATCCCACATGCGCGTCATTGCCGTCGAGCGCAATGGACTCGGCGGTCCAGATGCCCTCGTCCTCCAGCCCCGGTTCCACGTCGGTCAGCTGGCTCGGGTGCGCCTGCGCGCGGTCCATGGCGAAGCCGCGCGCATCGGCCAGCGGGGATTCGTCGGAATAGTCCCAGCGCGCGGCCTTGGCCGCCGAGTCCTGCTCGGCGACCAGTTGCGCGTAGGCGTCAACGATCTGCGCCGAGAGCACCGTGGCGTTGGCCTTGGGCATGTTCGTGCGGATGATGCCGTATTCGGTTTCCAGGCCGACTAGCCGGCGGGCGCTCATTTGCCGGCCTGCTGGTTGACCAGGGAACGGATGTTGCTGATCCGCTCGCCCTTGCGCCCGGAAATCCGCGCCCAGTCATCGGGGTTGGTGGTGTTGGGCATGTCTTCGTGCTCGGCGAATTCCTCGCGCACCGCGCGCAGCAGGTACTCGGTTTTCAGGCCGCGCTCGTTGTCCGTGATCAGCGCCTTGATGGCGTGCTTCTTGGCGCGGTCCACGATGTTGTGGATGACCGCGCCGGAGGCGAAGTCCTTGAAGTACAGCACCTCCGTATCCCCGGTGACGTAGGTGACTTCGAGGAATTCGTTGATCCGCTCGGTGGAGTACATGGCCTTCACCGCCTCGCTGATCATGCGGGCGATGGTGGCGGAGGCATCGCCGGCGTCGGCCTCGAGCTCCTCGGCGTGCAGCGGCAGCTGCGTGGTCAAGTACTTGCTGAAGATCTCCGCGGCTCCCTCGGCGTCGGGACGGCGGATCTTGATCTTGACGTCGAGCCGTCCGGGCCGCAGGATCGCCGGGTCGATCATGTCCTCGCGGTTCGAGGCGCCGATGACGATCACGTTGTCCAGCCGCTCCACGCCATCGATTTCGGCCAGCAGCTGCGGCACGATGGTGGTTTCCACGTCCGAGGAGACGCCGGTGCCGCGGGTGCGGAACAGCGCTTCCATCTCGTCGAAGAACACCACGACCGGATCGCCGTGCAGCGCCTTTTCGCGGGCGCGGGCGAAGATCAGCCGGATGTGGCGTTCGGTTTCGCCCACGTACTTGTCCAGCAGCTCCGGGCCCTTGATGTTCAGGAAGTAGCTGCGGTTGCTGGTGCCTTCCTTGCGCTCGGCTACCCGCTGGGCCAGCGAGTGGGCCACGGCCTTGGCTATCAGCGTCTTGCCGCAGCCCGGAGGGCCGTAGAGCAGGATCCCCTTGGGCGCGCTCAGCCCGTGCTCGCGGTACAGTTCCGGATGGGTGAAGGGCAGTTCCACCGAGTCCTTGATGGCTTCGATCTGCGAGTTCAGCCCGCCGATATCCGAGTAGGCGATGTCCGGCACTTCTTCGAGCACCAGGGATTGCATGTCGGTGAGCTGGACGCGGGAGACCGCCATGCCCGAGCGGGAATCGATGGACAGCTGGTCGCCGACGCGCAGGTGCATCTCGCGCAGCGGTCCGGCCAGCTCGATCACGCGCTGGTCATCGGCCCGGGCCATGACCACTGCGTGGTGGTTTTCCAGCAGTTCCTTGACCGTGACCAGTTCCCCGGTTTCCTCGAAGCCCAGGGCGGCAACGATCACCAGTGCCTCGTTGAGCAGCACCTGCTGGCCGATGACCAGCTTCTCGAAGTCCAGCAGCGGGCTGACCGCCACGCGCATCTTGCGCCCGGAGTAGATCACGTCGGCCGCCTGCGCGCCGGTGGATTCGATGCCCAGTCCCGGTTCGGGGTGCTTGCGCGGGTGCTTGGCCACGATGGTGCCGTGGCTGAAGGGGGTGTCGCCGTCTTTTTCCAGCGCGGCCTTCAGGTTGATGATCTGCTCGCGCGTGGTTTCCAGCAGGGCGACTAGCCGCTTGTTGTTCCCGCTGATTCCTGCCAGCTGCTTGTCGAGGTTGCGGTTCTTGTCGCGCAGCACGTTGACCTGGCGTTCGGTCATCTGCAGCCGCTCGGCCAATTGTTCTGCTTCGCGATTATCGTTCACGTTCCAACCTCCAACATCCAACGCCATCCGGGCCCGTTCTGGGAGCCTGATGAAGTTTTTCCAGTGCATGGCGCACCGGCTTGCTTCCATCCTAGGAACTGAAGGCCCCGAGTGCAGAACACGCGGGGCCTAAGGCCGCATAATGAGACGTTGTGTCTCAGCATGCGGATGCTGCTCAGGCGCCGCCGGCGCCTTCGGCGTTTTCCTCAGCCGCGCGCACGCGCACCGCCTGGTTGGCGTCGCGCGCGGCACGGCGCAGCTTCTTGTCCGACAGGCCGCGCTCGCCCAGGGCTTCTGCCGTCCATTCGTCCTCGGCGTGATCGCGGGTCCAGGCGCTGAGGTCCGCGTCCGAGTAGGAGTGCTCCTTGATCCGCTTGGCCTTCGGGATGCCGTCGGCCGAGTCGGCCAGCCGGCGGCAGGTGATCAGGAAGGCGGTATGCGCGACCATGCGGTGGTCCGGGCGCACCGCCAGGCCGTCGACGTGCCAGCCGCGCACCAGGGTTTCGAAGCATTCGGGCTCGGTGAACTGGCCGGAGGCGCGAATCGCCTCGACCACCCGGGACATCTGGGTCACTGAGGAGACGTAGTTGGTCCATACCCCGCCCGGCGCCAGCACGGTGGCTACCGCGTCAAGGCATTCCCAGGGGCTGAGCATGTCCAGCACCACGCGGTCGATGCTGCCTGGCTCTTCGAGCTCTACAACCTTGTCCTGGAAGTCGCCGATGGAGATCTGCCAGGACGGGTGGTCTCCGCCGAAGACGGTAGAGACGTTGCCGCGGGCGATGTCGGCGAATTCCTCGCGGCGCTCGAAGGAGTGCAGGAAGCCCTCGTCGCCCACCGCGCGCAGCAGCGAGATGGACAGCGCGCCGGAGCCGACGCCTGCCTCGACCACGCGGGCGCCCGGGAAGATGTCGCCGAACTGCACGATCTGCGCCGCGTCCTTCGGGTAGACCACGGTGGCGCCGCGCGGCATGGAGAGCACGAAGTCCTTGGCCAGCGGGCGCAGGGCCTGGTAGCGGAAGCCGTCCGCATTCTCGATGACCGAACCCTCGGGCAACCCGATGATGTCCTCGTGCGGCAGCACGCCCTTGTGCGTGTGGAATTCCCCGCCGCGCTGCAGGGTGATGGTGTTGATCCGGCGCTTCTCGTCGGTCAGCTGCACGCGGTCCCCGACCCGGAAGGGGCCGCGACGGGCTGCCGCTCCGTGGGGGGCCTGGCTGATGGCTTCGCTCACTGATGTGATCCTTTTCTTGGTGCTTTCAGTCTGTCTAGAAGTCTACTTGCGGCGTCCGGTGACGGCGTTGACGATCTGCCGCTGGTGCAGCAGGCCCACCACGTTCCCGGTGGAGCTGATCACCGCGTATTCGGCGCTCTCCACGCTGGCCAGGTAGTCGATCAGCGCGCGCCCGTCCGAATCCTCGGCGACGATCGCGCCCTGGCCCAGGGCGCGGGAGACCGCCAGCGCCGGAACCTGCGCCGCCTGGCTTCGATCCACCCGGGACAAGGCCTGCGCGTCGATGACCCCGACGGGCATCCCCTTCGGGTCGACCAGGATGATCTCTCCCCCGCGTGCTGCCTGGCGCGCCAGCACGTCGGCAACGCTCGCGTGCGAGACCATGGCCGAAGCCGGGCGCATCAGGTCGGTGGCGATTACCGTGGGCAGGTTCAGCATCATCTTGGAGTGCGCGATCAGCTGCGTGGTCGACTGCCACATGAACATCGCCACCATGATGCCGACCACCACGGTGATGATCTGCGGCTGCTCGCCGCGGACCAGGGGGTAGATGACGAAGTAGCCGATCAGGCCCACGGCGATCGCCCGGCCCACCCAGGACGAGGCGATGGTGCCCTTGAACTGGGAACCGGTCGCCTTCCAGACGATGGACTCGACCAGCCGCCCGCCATCGAGCGGAAGCCCGGGCAGCGCGTTGAAGGCGCCGAGCAGCAGGTTGGCGTAGACGAAGAAGTCGAGCAGCAGGTTCGGGTACACGCCCAGGGTGGCGTTCTGGATCACCAGCCAGCCCAATCCGGCCAGCACGAAGTTGGACAGCGGCCCGGAGAGCGCCACCCAGAGCGACGCGCCGGGCTTGGCCTTGAAGGAGCCGAACTGGGTGTGCCCGCCCATCAGGGTCAGCACAATATGCGCATCGGGCCATTTGAAGGCGCGCGCGGTCATCGCGTGGGCCACCTCGTGGACCAGCACCGCCACAGCGATGGCCACGGCGCAGGCCAGGCCCATCAGGTAGGCGCTCAGCGGCGGGATAATGCCGCCGCGCGCCAGCTGGATGCCCACGCTGAAGGTGATCACCGCGGTGATGATGAACCACGAGCTGGAGAGGTAGACCGGGACGCCGCCGATGCGGCCCAGCTTGATTCCGGGGGACTTTTCCTGGGTATCGCTCACGCGCTGACCTGCACCAGCCAGCGGGACATTGCGGCCACATCCACTAAGGCCAGGGAATCGATCCGGCGCCACTTGCCCTCGCCGGGATCGGTGGCGTTGGGAACCAGCACCGCATGCAGCCCGGCCGCGGACGCCGAGGCGATGCCCGGCACCGAATCCTCGAAGCCGATGCACTGGGAGGCGGACAGCTGCTGGCCGGTGGCTTCGCCCAGCAGCCGCAGCCCGCGCAGGTAGGGCTCGGGGTGCGGCTTGCCGTGGGCTACCTCTTCGCCGGTCACGCTGGCCTGGAAGGTGCCTTCGGGGATGGCGAGCATCAGCTCGTCGACGATGCTGCGCTCGGACATGGTCACCAAGGCCTGCGGGATCCCTGCCTGATTGCAGGCGGCCAGCAGCTCGCGCGCTCCAGGGCGCCAGGGGATTTCGCGGCGGATGCCGGCAACCACCCGGGCCGAGAGCCAGTCGATGATCTCGCGGATTTCCAGCTGCACCCCGGCCAGCTGCAGGGCGCGGGCGCCATCGGGCAACGCGTTGCCGACCAGGGCCAGGCCCTGCTCATGGCTCCAGGTTCCGCCATGGGAGACCACCAGCTCGGCTTCGGCAGCCAGCCAGTAGGGCTCGGTGTCGATCAGCGTGCCGTCCATATCCCACAACACGGCTTGCGGGGTTGCGGGCTTGGTTCCGGCGGCAAAGTCAAAACTGGTGCTTGGCATGAGTCCATTCTAGATGGAAGAGTGGGGCTAAGCCGCCTCGGCGAGCCACGCCGGGTACATCGAGTGCTGCCAAGGAGTCGTCAATGAACGAGGAATACCACGCCCCGACGCTGGACAGCTATATCGCCAAAACCCAGCATGAGATTCGCCCCACCATTGTCCTGGCCGCCTTCGAGGGGTGGAACGACGCCGGCTCGGCGGCGACGGATGCCGTGCGTCTGCTGCTCGAATCCCACGAGTACGAGCATCTGGCCACGGTGGGCGAGGACGACTTCTACGACTACCAGTTCACCAGGCCCAAGACCCGGCGCACCGAGAGTGGACGCGTCGTGGAATGGCCCCGCACCGAGCTGTTCAAAATCGCGCTGCCGCAGGCGGCCGCCGACCTGCTGGTGGTCCTCGGGGTCGAGCCGACGTTCAAATGGCAGGCGTTCTGCTCCCGGATCATCAAGGTGGCGCAGGCGCACAATGCCCATGCGGTGCTGAGCGTGGGCGCGCTGCTGGCCGACGTGCCGCATACCCGCCCGGTGCCGACCTCGCTGGCCAGCGACGATGCGCGCTTGCAGGAGCACCTGAAGATCAGCGCCTCCAGCTACGAGGGGCCCACCGGAATCCCCTCGGTGCTCGGCGTCGAATTCGAACGCTACGGGATCCCGAGCCTCTCGCTCTGGGCGCAGCTCTCCCACTATGTCGCCCAGTCCCCCAGCCCGCGGGTCCAGCTGGCCATCATCGAGCTGCTGGAGGAGATCCTCCCGGTCTCCGTGCGGGACCAGAAGCTGCGCGAGGATGCGCTGGCCTGGAAGCATGGGGTGGACGAGCTGGCGGCGGCGGATCCGGATGTCGCCAAGTATGTCGAGCAGCTGGAGCAGGCCACCGACACCAGCGAGCTGCCCGAGGCCAGCGGCGAATCCATTGCCCGGGAATTCGAGCGCTACCTGCGCCGCCGCGGAAAGTACCGCACGGACGGCCCGGGGTCCGACTACGATATCTGAAGCGGACCCCGGGGTGCGTGCGAAGCAGCGTGCTAGAGCTTGAGCCCGAGCAGCGCGTCGATGCCGTTGCGCAATGCGCCGGCGCCCTCGCCGTTCGAGCTGGCAGGCTGCGCGGCCCACCGGTCGATGGCATCCAGCGCGGAAGGCGCATCGAGGTCATTGGCCAGGTGCTTGCGGATCTGGGCCATCACGCTGGCGGCGTCCTCGAGGCTGGCGCTGGCCAGCGCCTCGCGCCAGGCCGCCACGCGCCGCTGCGCGGCGGCCAGCAGCTCATCGGTCCAGAACCAGTCGCTGCGGTAGTGGTGGGAGAGCAGCACGGCGCGGATCGCCACCGGCTCGACGCCGGCGGCGCGCAGCTTGGAGACCAGCACCAGGTTGCCCAAGGACTTGCTCATCTTCTCGCCGTCCAGGCCCACCATGCCGGTGTGCACGTAGGCCTGCGCGAGCTCGGCATTATCGCCGGCGGCCGCGTGGGCCGCGGAGAATTCGTGGTGAGGGAAGATCAGGTCCGAGCCGCCGCCCTGGACGGTGAACGGAGCCGGCAGGGTCTTGCGGGCAATCACCGAGCATTCGATATGCCAGCCGGGGCGGCCTTCGCCCAGCGTGCCGCCATCCCACCGGGGCTCTCCCTCGCGGGCGGCACGCCACAACAGCGGGTCCAGCGCGTCGCGCTTTCCTGCGCGGTCCGGGTCGCCGCCGCGTTCGGCGAAGAAGCCGAGCATGGTCTCGCGGTCGTAGTTGGAGACCGACCCCAGCGTCCAGGCATCGTTCTGCGCAGCCATGGTGTCGAAGTACACGTCGCCTTCCACCCCATCGGCACCGGCCGGCACGCGGTAGGCCAGGTCCGCGTCGAGCAGCTTCTCGACCACGGGGACCAGCCAGCCGATGGATTCCACGGCGCCGATGTAGTTCTGCGGCGGGATGACATTCAGCGCTTCCATGTCGTCGCGGAAGAGCTGGATCTGCGACTCGGCCAGTTCGCGCCAGTCGACGCCCGTGGCCGTTGCACGCTCAAGCAGCGGATCGTCCACGTCGGTGATGTTCTGGGTGTAGGCCACGGTTCGCCCGGCATCGAGCCAGGCGCGCTGCACCAGGTCGAAGGTGACATATGTGGCGGCGTGGCCCATATGGGTAGCGTCATACGGGGTAATTCCGCAGACGTACATGCTTGCCGGCGCAAGAGCCTCGTCCGCTGGCGCAGTGGCCTGCTGGGTACCGGTGGCGGTGTTGAAAAGTTCCAGTGTCGGTGCTGAACCAGCCACCTGAGGTACCTCAGGGTTTTTCCACGCGTGCACTTATGAACATCCTTTCGCAGATGCGACGTATTTCTTCCTTTAAGTCCAAGTGAAGCAGGACAAGGTTTATTCCCATTAACTGCAAGATGTCCGTGAAGCAGTCCACGGACATCTTTCAGGGCAAGAATCAGGCGGCCATCCAGCCCAATCCGAGAGCGACGAACAACGCCAGGCCCAGCAGGATGCGGTACCAGACGAAGAAGCGGTAGGAGTGGGTGGAAACGAACTTCAGGAACCAGCCCACGATCAGGAAGCCGACGATGAAGGCGACGACGGTGGCGACACCGGTCTGCGCCAGGGTGTAGACCCCCGGCTCATCGAAGGACTTGGCCAGCTTGTAGAGTCCCGAGGCGAACACCGCAGGGATGGCCAGCAGGAACGAGTAGCGGGCCGCCGCCTCGCGGGTGTAGCCCATGAGCAGGCCCGCGGTGATGGTGCCGCCGGAGCGCGAGACGCCCGGAATCAGGGCCATGGCCTGCGCGAAGCCGTAGAAGATGCCGTGCTTGACGGTCAGCTTCTCCAAGGTGCGCTGCTGCTTGCCGTAGTGGTCGGCGATGGCCAGGATCAGGCCGAAGACCACCAGGGTTGTCGCCACGATCCACAGCGAACGGAAGTTCGTATCGATGTAGTCTTCCAGCAGCAGGCCCAGGATCGCGATGGGCAGGGAGCCGACGATGATCAGCCAGCCCATCTTGGCATCCGGATCCGAATGCGGGATCTTGCCGGCCAAGGCCTTGCACCACGCACCGATGATGCGCACGATGTCACGCCAGAAGAAGACGATCACCGCGGTTTCGGTACCCAGCTGGGTAATGGCGGTAAAAGCCGCCCCGGGGTCCTGGGCGTTAGGCAGGAGTTCGCCAACGATGCGCAAGTGGGCGGAGGACGAGATCGGGAGGAACTCGGTCAGGCCCTGGATCAATCCTAGGAAAGCTGCTTCAAACCAATTCACCCCTCGACATTACTTCACGGATTGCGAGTATCCGGACTCAGAAACACGTAATGCGAAAAATTCACTCCGTGGTCGTACTCACGCATCATCCGAGGGTATGGTGAAGGGCAATAGCTCAGAATACTGTTCATAGAGGGCGTCCTCATAGTCTTCGAAGGCATCGGCCAACGCGCCAAAGGCGGCGTCGACGGAAGCCTCGGCGGCACCGCGGCTCTGCGACACAATTGCCAGATGCTGTTCCAGGCGGGCAATAAATGCTTGCAGTGCAAAACTCGGATCAGTACTCATAGCATGAGGCTACAACGCATGGAGTTCTTTAGATAGGGGGCAGGATGCTCGAAGAAAGAATTAAGCCGCCGCTGCACCATCCCGATGACCAGCGCTTCGAATACCTTGTCATCACCTCCTTCCCCGGCGAGCCGAAGAATGTAGCCCGGGCAGCCCTGCGCGAGCATGCGGATAACGGCAAATGGGAGCTCATGCGCACCTGCCGCTACGAGGGCGGCGTCTACAAGTATTGGCTGCGCCGCCGCGTGATGCGCATTCGCAGCACGCTGGCTCCCTGAACCGCCACTAGGCAGGCTGCGCCGGGCCTCGCCCTAGCTGTCGAGCGGGCCGACCAGCCAGGAGGCCACCGTGTTGGCAGCCGAGGCCGCATTGGACGGGTGGTACCAGCTGGCCTGCACGTCGCGGTATAGCCGTTCGAATTCCGAGCCGCGGAAATACCCGCCGCCGCCCAGCAGCTGGCCGGCAACCTGGACGTTTTCCCGTGCGGTGTCCCCTGCAATGGTCCGCAGCGTCACCAGCTTCGGGAACCAGGCGCCCTGGTGGTCCGCCTTGGCTTCCAGGTCGCCGGCCACCGAGCGCTGGAGGGCATCCAGGGACAGCAGGCGCATGGCCGCCTCCGCCAGCAGGCCGCGGGCGCGGACATCCTGCGAATACTTGGTCCCGTCCTGGTGCACTCGATCATTCAGCGCCTCCTGCGCCAAGGTCACCGCACGATCGGCGATGCCCACGTAGACGCTCGCGGTCAGGGTGAGGAAGGACGCGAAGATGCCGAAGATGAGCGGGTCCGCGTTCGGGCCGACCGGCAGCCGGCTATGCACCCAATCGCTGGGAGCCACCGCATCCTCCAGCTTCGTGGTGTGCGACTGGCTGGCCCGCATGCCCAGGGTGTTCCAGTCGTCCATCGACTGCACGCCTTCGCCGCGGGCGACGAAGCCGTGGACTAGCTCCCCGGACTCCTCGTCCTTGCCGAACACCCCCAAGCGGGTGAACGCCGGGGACAGCGAGGTGAAGATCTTCACGCCGGTGAATGCCACCGAACCATCAGCAGCGGTGGCCGCACTGGTCTTGGAGTCGAAGAGCACCGCATCGTTGCCCGGTTCCGAAATCCCGAAGGCCATCACTTCGCCCTCGGCAATCCAATCGGCAACCATGTCCAGGCGCCGGTCCCCGCGGGCCTTCAGCAGATAGGCGACTCCTGCCCAGACCTGATGCATGTTGATCGCCAGCGCCGTACCCGGCGCGGCAGTGGCAAGGCGGCGCTGCGCCAGCGCCAGGGTGTCGAAACTCCACCCCAGTCCCCCGCGATCCGCCGGCACCAGCGCCTTGAGGTAGCCGAGTTCCACCAGCTCGTTGAAGTCCTCGATGGCGAACGCGTTCGCCTCGTCATAGCCGGCGGCCCGGCCGCGGAAGCGTTCAAGCAGCTCGTTGGTCAGTACTGATTCGATGGACAAGGATTCTGCTCCTGGTTTCTCTTGTGCTCGCTGGGAGGAGGATGTTTCTAGTAGTCCTGCAAGAGCTTGCGCAGGACGCGGACGCCGAATTTGACGGAGTCCACCGGCACTCGTTCATCGACGCCGTGGAACATCCCGGTGAAGTCCAGTTCGGCGGGAAGCTGCAGCGGCGCGAATCCGTAGCCGGTGATCCCCAGCTTGGCCAGCCATTTGTTATCGGTGCCGCCGGAGAGCATGTAGGGCAGGACCACCGCATCCGGGTCCTCGGACAGCAGCGATTCGATCATCGAATCCACCAGCGCCCCGGCGAACGGCACCTCAAGGGAATCCTGCTCATGGACCATGGACAGCTCGACATGTTCCCCGGCCAATTCGCGCAGGGTCTGCACGGTGGCTTCGTGCTGCTCGGGCAAGGTGCGGCAGTCGATCAGGGCTTCAGCCTGGCCGGGAATGACGTTGTGCTTGTAACCGGCGTCCAAGGCGGAAGGGTTCGCGGTATTCTGCAAGGTCGCGCCGACGAACCTCGAGACGTTGCCCATGGCCGAGAGCAGCGGGGCGGGATCTGCTTCATTGAAGTCCAGCCCGGACAGCTCGGCTACCTGTTCCAGCAGGGCGCGCGTGGTCTTGGTATAGGACAGCGGCCATTGATGCTCGCCGATGCGGTGCACGGCTCCTGCCAGATGGGTGACCGCATTGTCGCCGTTCAGCTGCGAACCGTGCCCGGCCATGCCCTGGGCGGTCAGCTTCAGCCAGGCGATGCCCTTTTCCGCGGTCTGCAGCATGTAGGCACGGCGGCCGTTGATCTCGACCGAGAACCCGCCGACTTCGCTGATCGCCTCGGTGGCGCCGGCAAAGAGCTCGGGATGGTTCTGCACCATCCAGCCTGCGCCATAGTCCCCGCCGGCTTCCTCATCGGCAAAGAAGGCGATGACCAGGTCGCGCCGTGGGGTGATCTTTTCGCGCTGCAGATGGCGGATGGCGGCGATGATCATCGCATCCATGTTCTTCATGTCTACCGCGCCGCGTCCCCAGATCATCGAGTCGATGATCTCCGCCCCAAAGGGATCCACGCTCCAGTCTTCGGCGATGGCCGGCACGACATCCAAATGGCCGTGCACCACCAGGGCCGGCAGCGCCGGGTCGGCACCCGGAACACGGGTGAGCACGTTGGCCCGCCCGGGAGCAGACTCGTAGATCTTGGCATCCAGGCCAACTTCCTGGAGCAAACCGGCAACATATTCGGCGGCCTCCAGCTCACCTGCACCCTTGTTGCCGCCGTAGTTCGTAGTGTCGATCTGGATCAGTTTCCGGCAAATCTCGACGGCTTCATTTTCCATGCGTGCAATGGCGTCGGCAGTGGGCATCTCAATTGATCCTCTCGTAGCAGTGCTCTGCCATACACACTAGTCGGCCAAGCCCCCGGCCGTCTCGTACCGGCGTGCGCGAGCTTATCCATGCAGTTCCCGGTAGGCGGTGCGCGCACCCGGGTGCAACGGCAGGACACCGGTGCTGATCAAGGTTTCAGTGGTCAGGAATTGTATGCCGGCACTGGACTCGGGCACCAGCTGGCCAGCGTGCTCAACCAGGAGCTTGACGATGGCTCCGGCCAGGTCATCAGCCATGTCCGCGCGCGCCATCAACAAGTTGCCCACCCCGATGGTCTGGACGGACTTGACGCCGCGGTAGGTTCCCTCCGGGATGGCAACCGCGTCGTACAGGTCCGGGTACTGGGCACGCAGTTGCGGCAGGACTCCCGACACGTCGAGCAGTTCCAAATCCATGCTGGACGCGAGTTCGCTCAGCGGCATCACCGGCAGGCCGCCGAAGAGGAAGAGCGCGTCAATGCTTCCGCGGCTCAGCGCGTCCAGCCCTGCCGCGTAACCGTACTGCAGCTCCTTGGGCGCATTCGCGCTGTCCTTGAGCTTCGCCGCTTCTAGGATCCGCTGGCCAGTGACCCAGGTGCCGGATTCGGGTGCGCCGGTCCCGATGGTGCGTCCTGCCAGATCCTGTAGCGAATCGATGCCAGCTTCAGGACGGATTATGCAATGGAAATAGTTCTGGTAGACGCGGCCCAGGGCCAGCGGCTGGGTCTGCGAGCCATGATCCTTCCGATGCTGGTCCGCCGTATCGGCCAGCGCCAGGGCCAGCTCGGCCTCATTGCCTGCGAGCATCGCCAGGTTCTGGGCGCTAGCTTGGGTATTCAAGGCGTGCGACTGCTCGGCGACGCCGTTGGCCACCAGCGCCTTGGAGAGCAGGGAGGCAAACTGGAAATACATGCCTCCGTCTTCACCTGAGGCGATATCCAATCGGCCTGCACTGGCCTGCGAAGTGCAGGAACCCAAGGCCGGGATGGTGGCGGCCACCGGGAGCGCAAGAAGGTATTTGAGCAGATTCCGCCGGGTTGGCATTGGCTCAGGATTCATCGTGGACCTCGGATTCCTCGGTGTGCCGCGGAAGGCTGATCGTGGCTTTCAGCCCCTGGCCCGGAGCCGATTCCAGCGTGAGCCCACCGGCGTTGGCGCGTGCCAGGCGATCGACGATGGCCAATCCCAGGCCGGTTCCCGGGCGGTGCCGCACCTGTTCTGCGCGCCAGAAGCGATCTGCCGCATTCGCCAGATCAGCGGCGCTCATGCCGGGACCATGATCTCGTATCTGGATCTCGACAGTTCGCTGGTGGAGCCCAAGGCCCAGCACGATGCTGCTGCCCGGTGCGTATTTGAAGGCGTTCTCAACCAGTTCTGCGAGCATCTGCTGCAAATCGAAGCCGTTGCACCACGCGATGGCTTCCGGTTCCGAGGTGGCACTGGCATCGAGCACCAGCTGGTTGCCCAGCAGCCCGGCCGCTTCGGATTGCCGTTCGACTTCTTCGGCAAGCATCTGCCCGACGTCGATTTGCTGGCCGCGCACAGCTGCGTCGGGCAGCGCGTCCCCGGCCCTTTGCTCGGTCAGCCGATGCTCGGCGCTGGCCAAGCGCATGACGCCATCCAGCAGGGTCTCGACCCGATCCAGTTCGCTTTCCACGGCGTGCACTCCGGCGGGATCCGCCTGCTCGCCCAGGCGCATCTTCAGCAGATCCACGCGAAGCCTCAAGGCTGCTACCGGGTTGCGCAGCTGATGGGATGTCTCGGCGATGAGCTCTTGCTGCTGCTCCAGGCTCTCGGCCATGGTTTGGGCCATGCGACTCAGTGACCGGGACAGTTGGCGCAGCTCGGGAGGGCCTTGTTCTTCCAGATGCACCGGTGCCTGGTGCTGCGCAATGTCGTTGACCGCGTCGTTGAGCCGGTGCACCGGGCGAAGCACCCAAGAGGTGAGACGGTCGGCCAGGAGCAGCAGTCCGGCACCAAGGGAGATGACCATGAGCCAGAGCACGCTGGACTTTTCCAGCACCTTTGCGCGTGCAGTTTCCAGGTTCACTTGCATGGTGACCGAGCCGAGCACCTGGGCGGAATTGCCGAAAGGCTGCGAAAGCAAGGCAGTGGCATCGGAGAAGGGATCGATGGGCGGAAGCTGGAGGAGCCCGAGGTTCAGTTCGGCATTGCGCACGGCCTGCGCCACCTCGGGGTCCTGCGGGTCGATGCTCCCCGAGACCAATTGCCGCTGGCCAAGGTTGATCAGCAGGCCTTCGCCGTACAAATCGCTATAGGTATCCATCTCCAGCTGGAGCAGCGACATGTCGCTGTTCAGGTCGGCATGGGTGGCAAGCTGGACAAAGCGGTTCAATGCCGAAATCCGGTTCAGCTGCAGATCCGCGGTGGCATCGCGGCTCACGCTCTGCAGCAGCATCGCGCTGGTGATGGCGACGATCGCCAGCAGCAGCGTGCCCAAAATTCCCAGTACGCGCAGCCTCACGGGTTCGGCGTTTCCAGCCGGTAGCCGACCCCGCGGACGTTCACGATCATCCCCGGCGCAGCGAGCTTGGAACGCAATCCTGTGAGGTGGACATCCAAGGAACGAGAAACCGCGATGAATGCGTCGCCCCAGAGGCGGTCAAGGATCTGCTCGCGGGTGACAACCGATCCGGCGTGCTGGGCCAGCAACGCCAGCAAGTCGAATTCCTTGGCGGTCAAATGCAGCGCCCGCCCGTCGAGTACCGCTTCGTGCTTGCCGGTATCCACGCGCAGCCCGCCGGCGATGAGCACGCCGTCATTGTCGTCGGCGAGCACCTTCGCCCGGCGCGCCACCGCGTCAATGCGGGCAAGGAGAACTGCCAGGCCGATGGGCTTGACCAGGAAATCGTCTGCGCCCTGGCGCAGCCCCCGGACCACGCTGCGCTCGTCATTGCGAGCCGTGAGGATGACGACGGGAACGTCGCTGATTTGGCGGAGCTTGCGCAGGACCTCAAGTCCGTCCATATCCGGCAGGCCCAGGTCCAGCAGGATCATCTGCGCGTTGCGATGCTTCAACAGCGCGTCGGCACCGCGGCTGACATGCTCTGCCTGGTGGCCTGCCGCGCTCACCGCATCACTCAGGGCGCGGGCGACGGCCTCGTCGTCTTCGACGATCAACAGCTGCACGGCATCATCCTCGGTGATCAGATCCGGGCGCGAAGCCCGCAGGTAACTGGTCAATTCTAGCAATTCGGGTACGCAGTGTTTCTCACGTCACCCTCAAACTTAAGAAAGTGTTAGTAGTTGACTGTGAGTTTGCCAGTAAGAAAGATCACTACCAAGATTGAATACGATCTCACACCCTCCGTGGTCCGCATCACCGTAGATGCGCTGCCGCGGCGGCATCGCATTGCGGCAAAGGAAATTAAATGAGTGAAAACATCGAGGCGCAACGCGCCGACCTGGACGCTGGCGGCCCACCGCGCTGGAAGGTCATTGGCCCGGGCCTGGTCGTTGCGGCGACCGGCGTTGGCGCAGCCGACATGGTAGCCACCCTGGTAGCAGGCAGCCAGTATGGCTATGCCCTGCTGTGGGCAGTGATTGTCGGCGTGATCCTGAAAATTGTTCTGGTTGAAGGCGCCGGCCGCTACACCCTGGCCACCGGAAAGACCATTTTCGAAGGCTGGAGCACCCTGGGCAAGTGGACCACCTGGTACTTCGGTCCCTACATCATTATCTGGGGCTTCGTCTACGGCGCTACCGCGATGAGCTCTGCCGCGTTGCCGCTGGCAGCCTTGATGCCGGCAGTGGACCTGAAGATCTGGGCAGTGCTCATGGGCCTGCTGGGCTTCGTGATGGTCTGGTTCGGCAAGTACAACTTCTTCGAGAAGATCACCGCCGTGCTGGTAGGCATCATGTTCGTGACCGTGGTGGGCTTGGCTTTCATCGCTGTACCGAACATTCCGGAGATGCTCAAGGGCCTGATCCCGATGATTCCACAGGGCGGCGTGGTCTACACCCTGGCTTTGGCCGGCGGCGTCGGTGGCACCATCACCTTGGCCGCCTACGGCTACTGGCTGCGCGAAAAGGGCTGGTACACCCCTAAGTGGATGCGCGTCATGCGCATCGACAACACCATGGCCTACGTCATGACCGGCATTTTCGTGCTCGCGATGCTGATCGTCGGCGCAGAAGTTGTTCGCGCCGCTGGCGTCACCATTTCCGGTGGCGACAAGGGACTGCTGGAACTGGGCGATGTGCTGAAGGCCGAGTACGGCGATGTTGTCGGCAACGGCTTCCTGGTAGGCTTCTGGGCCGCGTCCTTCTCGTCGATCATCGGCGTCTGGAACGGCGTTTCGCTGATGTTCGCTGACTTCTGGGGCCACATGCGCAAGAAGCCTGCAAACCACCCGGACACCATGACCGGTGGCAAGTACTTCAAGTTCTACGTCCTGTGGCTGACCTTCCCGCCAATGGTGCTGTTCCTGCTGGACAAGCCGATCGCCCTGATCCTGGCCTACGGCGTCCTCGGCGCACTGTTCATGCCGTTCCTGGCAGTCACCCTCTTGGGCCTGCTCAACGGCAAGCGCATCCCGAAGGAATGGGCGAACCGCTGGCACACCAATACGGCGCTGGCGATTACCGCGGTGCTGTTCATCATCTTGGGCGTGCAGCAGCTGATCAAGTCCCTGGCTCCGCTCTGGAGCTGACAGGCTTCCGCTAAGTTGAAGGCCGTGGTGGCATGCAATGAATTGCATGCCACCACGGCCTTCGCGTCTAGGCTGGAGCTATGAGCATCAAGCGGATTGGAATCCTGGGCGCAGGACGAGCCGGCACGGCATTGGCCCGGGCAGCGGCAGCTGCCGGCATTGAGGTACGCATCGCGGGCTCGCGGCCCCCGCGGATGATGAAATACCACTTGGCGCAGTATGCATCCCGGGCCACCGGCGTGCTGGCCGAGGAGATCGCCGAGGATGTCGACTTGGTGGTGCTCATGGTGCCGCAGGAAGAACTCGGCGACATCGATGTCTCCTCCTTGGCTGGCACCCTGCTGGTGGATGCGACCAACCGCTGGGAAGATGAGCCGCTTCCCGATTGGCTGGAAGCCTCGCTGGATGCCGGTCTGTCCAGTTCCGAGGGCATCGCGGCCCGCTTCAAGAGCTCGCATGTGGTCAAGGCGCTGAACCACATCAGCCACTGGGATATGGACGCGGATCGGGCAACCAAGCAATCTGCGCAACGCGCCCTGGGCGTCGCCTCGGATAACAAGCAGTACGCGCAGATCGTTTCGGAACTCACCAAGGCATTGGGTTTCTGGCCGGTACTGCTGCCCAGCTTGGCCGCCGGCCGGGTGCTGGAACCGCAGGGACCGGTCTTCAACCAGGTGCTGGACGCCGAGAGCCTGCGCCGGCTCAGCGGTACCCAAGGGTAGCTGGGCTCAAGGCACGACGGTTCCATCCAGTGGGACTGCTTCGCAGTGAATCGGCAGTGGACAGCTAATCTTCTGGATACTTTTGGTCCATTTCGAGAGGATGCCCGCACATATCCGTCAACAGCACGTTCAACTTTCCAGCCAGCAGCATCAGCAGCTGGGACTTCGAGGCCGATGTGGTGGTTGCCGGCTACGGCATCGCCGGGGCGAGTGCCGCCATCGAGGCCGCGCGCGCCGGAGCCAAGGTGCTAGTGCTCGAACGTTCCGGAGGCTGAGGCGGCGCCGCGTCCATGGCCGGCGGCTTTATCTACCTCGGAGGAGGCACTCCCCTGCAACGGGCGCTGGGTTTCGAGGACACGGTGGAGAACATGAAGGCATTCATGAAGGCCGCTCTCGGCCCGGGGACCGACGATGCGAAGATCGATGCCTACTGCGAGGGCAGCGTGGATCATTACAACTGGTTGGTCGACGCGGGCGTCGTCTTCAAGGAGTCCTTCTGGGGGCAGCCTGGCTGGGAACCTCCCCATGATGACGGGCTGATGTACTCCGGCGGCGAAAACGCCGCCCCGTTCAGCGCCTCGATTCCCCCGGCTCCGCGCGGTCACGTTCCGAAGATATCCAGTAAGAAGACCGGCGAGCAGGGCGGCAGCTACATGCTCATGAAACCGCTGGTCGAGACCGAGCAAGCCCTGGGCGTGCGCGCCGAATACGACCTGCGCGTCCAGTCACTGGTCGTCGAGGCGGATGGATGCGTGGTTGGCATCGGAGCCAAGCGCTACGGCGAAGACGTCTACGTCAAGGCCCGCCGCGGCGAGCTCCTGGCCATGGGCAGTTTCGCCTTCAATGAGGACATGGTCCGCGCCAACGAACCGCGCTTCCTGGGCCGCCTGGCTGCATCCATCGAGGCGCACGACGGGCGTGCCATCCAGATGGGCCAGTCAATTGGCGCTGCCACCGCCCATATGGACGCCACCGAGGTCGCATTCTTCTGCGATCCGCAGCTGCTGGTGCGCGGCATCCTGGTCAACGGCCGCGGCCAGCGCTACATCAACGAGGACACCTACCCGGGCCGGCTCGGCCAGGCGACGCTGTTCCACCAGGAAAACCAGGCGTTCCTGGTCATCGACGAGGCTGCATTCGAAGAAGGCTCGGCCAGCGAAACCTCCAGCCCGGAACTGCTGATGCAGCCAACCTAGGGTGCCGTCACCGCCGCCGGGTTGGAAGCCGAGATGGGACTGCCTGCAGGCAGCCTGCAAGCCACCGTCGAGCAGTACAACCGCTCCGCGGCCGAGGGCACCGATCCCCTGCTGGGCAAGAACCCCAAATGGGTCAAGACACTGCGCGGTGCACTGGCGGCGACCGACCTGCGCGGCCGCACCGGAGGATTCACGCTGGGCGGACTGAAGACCGATACCAACCCACGGGTACTGCATGTTTCGGGCGCACCGATCCCGGGCTTGTTCGCGGCGGGACGCTGCACTTCGGGGGTCTGCGCCGGCGGCTACGCCAGCGGTACCAGCCTGGGCGATGGAAGCTTCTTCGGACGCCGCGCCGGAATCAGCGCGGCACAGGAAGCAAAGTCCCCGGATGGCATCGCGATGGCGCAGGGAGCCGCGGCTCATTGAATCCGTTCCCAGCGGGACAAGATTTCTGGCAGATGTGAAAAATCCCCGGCTGACCGAAGTCAACCGGGGATTTACCTGTGCGCGAAAGGGGACTTGAACCCCTACCCTCTATTCGAGGACCAGCACCTCAAGCTGGCGCGTCTACCTATTCCGCCACCCGCGCAGGTTGTCTGTTGTTCGCGTTGTTATCGCTGGCAACGAAGTAAAACTCTACCACCGCTTTCGCGTGAATTCCAATCGGCCACCAGCTGCCCCGAAGTCGTCGAAACGCCCGTAAATTCGCGGAATATTCGGCCTTGAGTAGGAGGTTTCAGCATTTTCACGGCAATTTCGTGTCAAGGGTCACAAGATTTTCGGCAGAATTGCAGGTTTTCGCCGACCGTGATGCCAGTTGCCAGCGATTCGAGCATTCAACTGTACTCGCGCAGGCGTGCGAATGACGCGGTTGCCCGCTGTCTTTCGTTGATCAATTAGGCGAAGCGACGGCTCACTGTCCTCGTGGCTTCGATCAGCGCCTGATCTCCCTACGACATTCAGGAACGAAAACTGATTGAGAATGAACATCACTCGCCACGTGGAATCGAATTGGCAGCATGCCAGCTCTCAGATGTTCCATAGCGATTCGTCGCACTTTGAGAAGTAAGCTCAGATCATCGTTAATGCTTGTCAAACAATGAAGAAAGCACAGCGGCCCATGAACCATCCGGAATCAGCACCAGGACAAGGCAAGCGCCGCAGATTGCTTGACCGAACTTTTTACGTGGGTCTGATCCTCAAGGGCATCACGGGCGTTTCGGAACTCGTGGCTGGCACCATATTTCTCTTTGCCGGGCCATCTCAGATCATTGTGTTCGTAAGTGCAGTGACTCACCACGAACTTTCCGAAGATTCGCAGGATTTCATCGCCCGCTTTCTGGTCAGTTTGGCTGAACGCCTAGATGTTTCTGCAACGCTCTTTGCGGCGGCTTACCTGCTATTCCATGGGATAGTAAAGGTGGTGCTGGTGTGGGCAGTGCTGAGAAACCAATTGTGGGCTTATCCGTGGCTCATTGGATTCCTGATTGCATTCATCGTGTACCAGATCTACGAGCTGTTTATCAGCTTCAGCTGGGGACTCATCGGGCTCACAGTTTTGGACGCATTCATCGTTGTCCTGACATGGCGCGAGTATCAACTTCATCGACGGACAGCTTGAACTCTCCAGCCGAGCTCCCCGCATTTTCGATGATTGCCGGCCGAGGAGATCCAGAAAAGCGGAAGCAACTTTCGATGAAGCCCTCGTTGGCCCGCTTTCCCGTAAAGTGCGTACATGACTGATTTTTCCCTCGGCAGCAATACCATCCATCACGGGCTGATGCCGACCGACGATGGCCACCAGCTGTACTGGGAAGAGTTCGGACGGCGCGACGGAATCCCGGCACTGCATCTGCACGGCGGCCCGGGAGGAACGCTCGGCGTTAGCGGCTACCGAAACCGCTGGGACCTGTCCCGTACGCGCCTCATCGGTTTCGAGCAGCGCGGTTGCGGCCGTTCCCTCCCCTCGGCTGCAGATGCAAACGTGGAGATGGAATCATTCACTACCCCGCGGCTCATTGCCGACATCGAAACGTTGCGCATCGGGCTGGGAATCGAGAAATGGATCCTCAATGGCGTGTCCTGGGGCTCGACCTTGGCGCTCGCCTACGCGCAGGCGCATCCCGAACGTGTTATCGGCATCGTGCTGTTCGCGGTGACGACAACCAGCCGTGAAGAAGTCCAATGGATCACCGAAACCGTCGGAGCGCTCTTCCCCGAGGCATGGGACCGGCTCGCGGGATTCGCCAGCAGGCATGTTCCTGCCTATGCGTCCGGAGAGTTGCGGCTGGTCGAGGCCTACGCGCAACTGCTCAGCTCCAGCGATCTTGAACTTCGCGACGCGGCCTCCCGCGAATGGGCCCTGTGGGAGGACACCCACATTTCCCTCGGCTCCGAGCAGGTGGTTCGGGATCCGCGCTGGGAAGAGCGCAGTTTTCGGCATTCGATGTCCCGGATGACGACGCACTTCTGGGCCCACGACGGCTTCTGCCAGCCGCCGATCCTCGAGAACATGGCCAAGATCCAGCATCTTCCGGCCGTCCTGATCCACGGACGCGCCGATGTTTCCGGTCCTGCAAGAACCGCATGGAAGCTGCACCAGCTCTGGCCGGCTTCCTCGCTGGTCATCTGCGAAAAAGACGGCCACGGAGGAGCGGACATGGTGGATCACTGGACATCCGCAAACGCGAAGATGCTTGACCTGGCTTCTTGATAGCATCAGAGGCGGAGTTTCGAACGAAAAATTCCGTCACCAGCACAGCACCTTGGGAGCACCGATCATGCGCATAGCCATGCTTTCCCTGCATACCTCGCCAATGCAGCAACCCGGCTCCGGCGATGCAGGCGGCATGAACGTGTACATCCAGAACCTTTCCTATGCGCTGGGCGCGCTGGGCCACGAAGTGCATATGCTCACGCGCACCGCCGGGGAATCAGAGTCGCTGCAGGTCAGTGAGGGCGTATGGATGCACCAGGTGCAGGTAGCCGCGAACCGGACCCTGGCCAAGGAGCAGCTGCCCGAAATCATCGACGAAGCCGCGGAAGAAATCGCCGCCCACCTGCACGGCGTGAACATCGATGTAATCCATGGACACTATTGGCTCTCGGGAATGGTGGGACTGCAGCTGGCCAGGCAGTGGGAGGCTCCCCTGCTGGTGTCGATGCACACCTCGGCCGCGGCCAAGGAGCACGAATCTGGCATCCCCGAGCCCGGGTACCGCAAGGAAGCCGAGCAGCAGCTGCTTGCCGAATGCGCGCGCATCATCGCCAACACCCCGGTGGAAGCGAAGCAGCTCGGGCACTTCTACGCCGTGGAATCGAAAAAGCTCGACATCGTGTTGCCCGGCGTCAACCACCGAATCTTCCATCCGGACCAGGACAAGGTGCGCCGCCCGCTGGGCGAGGATGACCTGCATCTGGTCTATGCCGGACGGATGCAACCGCTGAAGGGAGCGCATCTGCTGCTCGAAGCCATGGGCATCGCGCGCCGCGAGGACCCCAGCCTGCGCATCACCGCATCACTCTTCGGCGCCCTGTCCGGGCAAACCAACTACGACCTGCCATCGCTCGTGCAACGCCACGGCCTTCAGGACGTCGTCCGCTTCTTCGATCCGCTCTCCCCCGAGAAATTGGCACTCGTCTTCGCCAACGCCGACGTCGTTGCAGTCCCTTCGCTCTCCGAGACCTTCGGCCTGGTAGCTGCCGAAGCGCAGGCCTGCGGCACTCCGGTTCTGGCCAATGCCGTGGGCGGTTTGGCGTACGCCGTGAACGACGGCGAATCAGGGTGGCTCATGGACGAGCCCGATGCCCAGCTGTGGGCCGAAAAATTGCTTGAGCTTGCCCGGGATCCTGAACAGATTACCGCCGCCGGCCATGGCGCACTGGAGCATTCGGGACTATTCACCTGGGAACGCGCCGCTGTCGCTACATTGGCCAGCTATCGCATGGCCCAGTCCGAGCGCCACCGAGCCTAGTCAAGGACGGTGGCACCACAGTGCCCTGGTCGTCAACGCGACTGCGTCGATGACCAGGGCACTGGTGACTTCACTTAGCCGCGCACCAGCTCCATTTCGAAGTGGGGCTTGGATTTGCGCGCGTTCCACGCCTGGATGGTGTAACCCCCGGCGTTCGGCTGGAAGGCCAGGTCAACCGAAGCCGGAAGCACCACCGGAGTCTTGAACTCGATGCTCCAGCGGTAGCTTCCGCCAGCAGGCTCGATCCCCGCCAGCGCACGGGCCGCCAGGTAGATGCCGTGGGCGATGGCCGCCGGCATGCCCAATGCCTTGGCGCTGAGCGCAGCCAGGTGGATCGGGTTGTAGTCCCCGGCGACCGCGGCCCAGCGGCGTCCGGTTCCCGCATCCAGTTTCCAGCTTGCGGTGCGCTGCGGTGTGGCAAAGTCAGGGTGCGTGCTTTTCTCCGGCGTGGCCCCATCTAACCGCACGCTCTTGGCCAGGAACGTGCTGCGCAGCAGCATCCGGTCCTGCCCATCCACCACGATGCGCATCACCAGTTCGGCGGTCACCCCGTGCGGATGGGCCGCGAGGTTCTCGCTGTGCACCTCGATGTCGAATGCCTCGTCCTCCCCCAGGGGCTGCTGGACCTCCACCTGGTTAGTCAGGTGGATCATTCCCAGAAGCGGCAACGGGAAATCGTCGCGCACCATCAAGGACATCGCCAGCGGGAACGCCAAGGAGTGCACGTAGAGACTCGGCAGCACGCCGTTCATCGGTGCGTCCACGGCCTTGCGGAACTCGGCAAGCTTCGCCGGATCGGCCTTCGCGCCCTGGAACACCAGCACGGTTTCGGGCAGCACCGGGTTCTTCGGCTTGCGCTTCAGGGTCTTGACGGACTGGGCATAGACCGAGGCCATCGACGGAATTCCGGTAACGATCTGCGCACCCATCTCAGGCACCTACCAGCGATTGGCCGCAGACGCGCAGCACCTGGCCGTTCAGCCCGGCCGCGGCATCCGAGCCGAGGAAGCTGATGGCTTCGGCAACATCCACCGGCAGGCCGCCCTGCATCAGCGAGGGCAGGACCATGCGGGCCACGGTACGGGTGCCCAGCGGGATCTTTGCGGTCATCTCGGTCTCGATGAATCCCGGGGCCACCGCGGCAATGGAGCCGCCATTCTCGGCGAACAGCTTGGCGCTGGCGTGCACCATGCCGATCACCCCGCCCTTGGAAGCCGCATAATTGGTCTGCCCGCGGTTGCCGGCGATGCCGGAGGTGGACGCCAGCGACACGATGCGCAGGCCCGGCAGCTTGGCCGCCAGGAAGGCCTCGTTCATGCGCAGCTGCGAGGCGATGTTCACGGCGATCACCGAATCCCAGCGGCCGGCATCCATGTTGGCCAGCAGCTTGTCGCGGGTGATTCCGGCATTGTGGATCACCAGATCCAGCGAGCCATGCCGGCCGATCGCGTGATCCATGATCTGCTGCGCTGCATCTTCGGCGGTGACATCCAGCTGCAACGCGGTGGCGCCGATGGAATTGGCCACCTTGGCCAGCGCTTCGCCGGCGGCCGGCATATCCACCACGACCACCTGCGCCCCGTCGCGGGACAGCGTTTTGGCGATGGCCGCGCCGATGCCGCGGGCGGCCCCGGTCACCACTGCCACCTTGCCGGCCAGCGGCTTGGCGAAGTCAGCCGGAAGCACGCCATCGTTGGTGCGCACGGTCAGGAATTGGCCGTCCACATAGGCGCTGCGCCCGGAGAAGAAGAAGCGCAAGGCGGCCAGCGCACTCGGGCTGGCCACGGTAGTGCCAGCTTCGAGCACGATGCCATTGGCGGTCGCGCCGCCGCGCATTTCGCGGCCCATCGAGCGCACCACGCCATCGATGCCCTGGCGCACGGCTGACAGCTGGGGCGCATCATCATCCCCGGCAGGCCGGGAGAAAGCGACCACGCGGCCGCCGGGAAGCAGCTTGCGCAGCGCCTGGCCGGCCGCCAGCATCAGCGGCGAAAGGTCGGTGGGGCGCTCGAGCTCGTCAAGCAGCAGGACCAGAGCGCCGAGCTTGGCTTCTCCTGCGTCGTGGCGGCGCACATCCAGGCCCCAGGAGACCAAGGTGTCGCTCAATTCCTGCGCCTTGGCCGAAGCGCCGAGGATCAATACCGGGCCGGGCAGCAGCGCGGCATCCGGGCTGTAGCGGCGCAGCCGCGGCGGACGCGGCAGGCCCAGCATGGTGGCCAGCTTCTTGGTCAGGCCGGTGTTGACCAGTTCCATGTACTTGTCTGCCATTAGCTGCGAGCCTCCAGAATAGCGACGACGCCCTGGCCGCCTGCTGCGCAGACCGAAATCAGTGCGCGGCCCGAGCCCTTTTCGTGCAGCATCTTTGCGGTGCTGGCGATAATGCGGCCGCCGGTGGCGGCAAATGGGTGTCCGGCTGCCAGCGAGGAGCCGTTCACGTTAAGCTTCGACCGGTCGATGGCGCCCAGCGCGGCATCCAGGCCAAGCTTCTCGCGGCAGAATTCCTCGTCTTCCCACGCCTTGAGCGTGGACAGCACGGTGCCGGCGAAGGCTTCGTGGATCTCGTAGAAGTCGAAGTCCTGCAGAGTGAGGTTGTTGCGTTCCAGCAGCCGGGCGGTGGCGTAGGCCGGGGCCATCAGCAGGCCTTCGCCGCCGTGCACGAAGTCCACCGCGGCGGCCTCGAAGTCGACGAAGTTCGCCAGCATCGGCAGGTCATGCTCCTGTGCGTAGTCCTCGCTGCCCAGCAGCACCGTCGAGGCGCCGTCGGTCAGCGGGGTGGAGTTGCCAGCGGTCATGGTCGCTTCCTCGCCCAGGTTCTTGCCGAAGGCCGGCTTGAGCTTGGCGAGCTTTTCCATGCTGGAGTCGGCGCGCAGGTTGTTGTCCTTGGCCAGGCCGTTGAATGGGGTAATCAGGTCGTTGAAGAAACCGCGGTCATAGGCTGCAGCCAGGTTCTTGTGGCTGGCCAAGGCCAGTTCATCCTGTGCTTCGCGGGTGATGCCCCACTTCTTGGTGGTGATCGCCTGGTGGTCGCCCATGGACAGTCCGGTGCGTGGTTCGCCGGTACCTGGAGCCGCTGGTGCCAGGTGGCCTGGGCGCAGCTTGGACAACGCGGCCAACTTGGCTTTGGTGGAGCGGGACCGGGAAAGTTCCATCAGGATCGCGCGCAGCGAATCGGATACGGCGATGGGCGCGTCGGAGGTGGTGTCCACGCCGCCGCCGATGGCCGAGTCGAGCTGGCCGAGCTTGATCTTGTTGGCCAGCGAGCCGATGGCTTCCATGCCGGTGGCGCACGCCATCTGCACATCGTAGGCCGGGGTGGCGTGATCCAGCGAGGAGCCGAGCACCGCTTCACGGATCAGGTTGAAGTTCTTGGAGTGCTTGAGCACCGCGCCGCCGGAGACGGCGCCGATGCGCTGTCCCTGCAGTCCGTAGCGGGCGACCAGGCCCTCCAGTGCGGCGGTGAACATGTCCTGGTTGGACGCATTCACATAAGCGGTGTTGGAACGGGCGAAGGGAATGCGGTTGCCACCGATGATCACGGCATTGCGCACAGAAGGCTGGCTCATGTTCGTTGAACTCCTGTAAATATTCTGGTGTGACAAGTATTACTGTAACCAAGAGTACATGATACTCTGAGTTACGTGAACAAGATCACCGAAGAATTCGACCGCGAGACCGACGGCCGGGCAGCCCGCTGGGAAGCGCATCGCACCGCGCGCCACGAGGAGCTGCTCAAGCTGGCACGCAAGGCAGTGCACGAGCTCGGCCCGCAGGTCTCGATGGAAGACATCGCCGGGCACGCACGCACCTCCAAGCCCGTCTACTACCGGTACTTCGGAGACAAGGAAGGACTGCGCCAGGCGCTGAGCGCCATGGTGATCAACGACTTCCGCGAACGCGTCATCGCCGCGGGTCTGGCCAAGGAAGACGAAATCAGCGCGCTGCACGCGATGGTCTCCTCCTATCTGGGACTGGCCGACAACAGCCCCAACCTGTACTTCTTCGTGACCTCCGCCCCGCGCTCGGCCGATGACGAGTCGGCCGGGGCGCTGAACACCTTCTTCGAGGAGGCCTCCAGCTTGATGAGCGAACGCCTGCTCAAGCTCTACGACCAGCGCGCCACCGCCGCCACCCTCGATTTGTGGCCGCGTGCGGCCCTGGGCATGGTCCGCGCCGCCGGCGAGCAATGGCTGAGCCAGCCGCCCGGCGCCAATAAGCCGTCGCTGCAGTCGCTGGCCACCGAACTGACCAACTGGCTGGCCTACGGCATCGCCTCCACCCGGACACCGACAACCCGCTGAAGCACCTTGAGTGCATCCCTAACCCGACACCACCGAAATGAAAGGCACGCCATGAGCGAGAACCGCATCAACGTCACCGCCCTCTCCGAGCAGCTGCTCGGCCCCTACGCCGAAATCCGCAAGGCCTCGCGCGCCCGCGCCGCCAATCCGCAGCTGCAGCGCGACCCGCTGCTGGGCATGGACGAGCACCGCGAACGCGTCCTGGGCCAGCTGGGCATCCTCGTCGAGCAGGAAGCCGTGCAGCGTGCCTTCCCCAAGGAATTCGGCGGCTTCGATGACCACGGCGGCTCGCTGGCCGCCTTCGAGGAACTGGTGGCAGCCGACCCATCGCTGCAGATCAAGGCAGGGGTGCAGTGGGGCCTGTTCGCCGGAGCGATCCTGCACCTGGGCAGCGAAGAGCACCACGCCAAGTGGCTGCCGGATGCCATGAGCCTGAAGACCCCGGGCGCCTTCGCCATGACCGAGATCGGCCACGGCTCGGACGTCGCCTCCGTCGCCACCACTGCCACCTACGACGAAGCCACGGAGGAATTCGTCATCCACACCCCGTTCAAGGCCGCCTGGAAGGACTATCTGGGCAACGCCGCGCTGCACGGCAAGGCAGCCACCGTCTTCGCCCAGCTGATCACCAAGGGCGTGAACCATGGCGTGCACTGCTTCTACGTGCCGATCCGCGACGAGGACGGCAACTTCCTGGAAGGCGTGGGCGGTGAGGACGACGGGCTCAAGGGCGGGCTGAACGGCATCGACAACGGCCGGCTGCACTTCACCAACGTGCGTGTTCCGCGCACCAACCTGCTCAACCGCTACGGCAACGTGGACGCCGACGGCACCTATTCCTCGCCGATCCCCTCGCCGGGCCGCCGCTTCTTCACCATGCTCGGCACCCTCGTCCAGGGCCGCGTCTCGCTGGATGGCGCCGCCACCAACGCCTCGAAGATCGCCCTGCAGATCGCCGTAACCTACGGCAACCAGCGCCGCCAGTTCAACTCCACCTCGGACACCGAGGAAACCACACTGCTGGACTACCAGCGCCACCAGCGCCGGCTGATCACCCGGCTGGCCCGCACCTATGCCTCCTCCTTCGCCCACGACGGCCTGCTGGACAAGTTCGATGCGGTGTTCTCCGGCCGCGCTGACAGCGACGACGACCGCCAGGACCTGGAAACCCTCGCCGCCGCGCTGAAGCCGCTGAGCACCTGGGACGCACTGGACACCATCCAGGAATGCCGCGAAGCCTGTGGCGGCGCCGGCTTCATCGCCAAGAACCGCTTCACCCAGCTCTACGCCGACCTGGATGTTTACGTGACCTTCGAGGGCGACAACAATGTGCTGCTGCAGCTGGTGGGCAAGCGCCTGCTCACCGACTATGCGGCCGAGTTCCGCAAGCTCGACACCGGCGCGATGGCGCTGTACGCGGCCAAGCAGGCAGGCACCACCGCACTGCACCGCTCCGGGCTGCGCAGCGTGGGCCAGGCCTTCGCGGACATCTCCGATGAGCGCAAGAGCGCCAACTTCTTCAAGGACCCGGAGAACCAGCGAGCCTTGCTTACCGACCGCATCAATGCCAAGGTCGCCTCGGTAGCCAACGCCCTTCGCGCCGCCGGGAAGGACAAGGCCAAGGGCGCCGCCGCGTTCAACGAGAACCAGGACCTGCTGATCTCCGCGGCCCGCGATCACGGCCAGCTGCTGCGCTGGGAGGCATTCACCGCGGCACTGGAGAAGATCCAGGATCCGGCCACCGCCGAGGTGCTGACCTGGCTGCGCGATGTCTTCGCGCTGTCGCTGGTCGAGGACGACCTGGGCTGGTACCTGGCCAACGGCCTGCTCTCGATGCAGCGTGCGCGCACCCTGTCCGGCTACATCAACCGCCTGCTTGCCCGCCTGCGCCCGCACGCCCAGGACCTGGTCGACGCCTTCGGCTACACCCAGGACCACCTGCGTGCCGACATCTCCTCGGGCGGCGAAGCCGAGCGCCAGGATGAGGCCATGGAGTACTTCCGCAAGCTGCGCGCCAGCGACAATGCGCCGATCAGCGAGAAGTCCTTGCAGAAGGCCAAGCGGTAGCACCTGCCTGAGGACCAGCGCACCGGTGCCCGGCCCCGGGGGAATTTCCCCGGGGCCGGGCACCGGCCGGTTAACGGCAGCCGCGGCTGCTGGGATTAAATGTCCAGCCGCTGGGCCAGAGCCACGGTCAGCCCTTCGGGACCGCGCACATAGGCCATCTTCCAGACACCCTCGTATTCGCCGACGCCGCCGACCAGCCCATATCCCTGGGCTTCAAGGCCGGCGAGCATCTCCTGGAGGTCATCGACCTCGAACGCGATCGAACGCAGGCCGAGTTCATTGGCCATGGCGTGCGGGTTGCCCGGTTCGTGCGCCGGCTTCTCGAAGCTGGACAGCTCGATGCCGACGGAGGAATCCTCGGATTTGAGCATCACGATGGTCGTGCGCGAGTCCTTGACCCCGCACACGGTTTCCAGGAACTCGCCTTCCATCCCGTCGACTCTCCCCTCGACGTGCAGGCCCAGGCCGATGAAGAAGCCGGTCACCAGTTCGAGGTCTGCAACGGTGATGCCGACATGGTCAAAACGGATAATTCGTGGCATGGTGGTGGGCACGCTTTCCTCGATTGGCGACCAGTTAGCCACAGGGTACGCCAGCAATGTGCCCGGAACCAGCCCGTTACCTTGTTGATAGGTCCTTCACCCGAGGATGATAGGAACTGTCGGCCGGCCAATCCCGGCATGGTGTCTTGCGCCTGCTTATCCAATAGTCCGGGGGTGTTGCCACCGGGATTGGATGGCATCGAGGTGATTGCTGATTAGGGGCACGGCGCCAAAACGGACGCCAGTCATAACGTGGATGTAAGACTTTGCTACCGACGGTTGGCCGACCTTGAACAATTAATCGGTTCAAAGGAGCACCGGTCATGAAAACCGAAGACATCCAGATCTTCCTCGGCCTCGACGTCGGCAAAACCGACCACTGGGCCTGCGCCGTCATCCAAGACGGCACCAAAATCTGGAACAAGACCCTGCCCAACGACGAAACCTAACTCGCCGCCGTGCATCAAAAGCTGCTAGCTCAAGGACAGGTTCCGGTAGTCGTGGACCAGCCTGCCACCCTCGGCGCGCTCGCTGTTGCCATAGCCCAGAACCTCGAAATTCCGGTGGCCTACCTTCCCGGACTCTCGATGCGGCTCATCGTAGACATGTATCCCGGGACGGCGAAAACAGACGAAAAAGACGCCTTCATCATCGCCGACGCGGCACGCACCATGCCACACACCTTGCGCAGCATCCAAGTCTCCGACGAGGACGAAGCAACCCTGGGCATGCTCACCGGGTTCGATCTGGCGTTGCCCTTAGTCATAAAACCTCGTCGTCGAATTATGAGTAACTGAGCTACTCATAATCCTGCGTCCGATGTTTCTGGGAAACAACGAATCCATCCTCAATCCGCCTATCCACAGCTCCCCCGGACATGTAAAGCCCCGGCACCATGGCCGAGCTACCTCGAATTATTGTCCTCAGCCAGACGCAATAAACCGCCACCATCGCCGTGCCTTAATAGAACGGCGGCTGTGGTCTTGGGCAGAACCTCCCGAACACCGCAGCCACCGGAATCTTCGCGGACTACAGCCCGTCGACCTCGACCAGGCCGCGACGGGTAGGCACCGGAGCCACGTGCGTGCCGTTGGCCGCGACCCGCTGTACCGACAGCAAGCGTGAAGCGGGTCCATCCGCGGTCTGCAGGATCCACGGGCCGACCATCAGGTAGCCGCGGTCCTTTTCGGCCTCGGTGACCACACCGGTCACCACGAAATCGCCGTATGGTTCTTGGCTGAAGGAAGCGACCACCAGATCGCCGTGGGACAGCTCGGACACCTCGATGTCCTCCGGGGCGAAGTCGCCCTCGAAGACCGCAGGAAAGGCGCGAACATCCTTGTCCGGCTGGCGCTGCATGATCTCGCCGCCATCGGCATCCTTGGCCTTCTTCTTCGCCGCGGCCGCGTTCAGCCCGCCGACCATCACGTCATCGAGCACCGTCGCGTGCGCGGCCCCGGTGATCAGGAAGTTGCCGAAGCGTTCGGTCTTGTAGAGCACCGAGAGGACATCGCCGCCCTGGACCTCGCCGAAGGCCGCTTTCATGCCCGCTACGTCGCGCTTGGAAGGGCCTTTGATAAAGACGTCCACTGTTTTCTCCATCCTCACAGGTGTTTGCACAGACCCATCAAGCCTAGCGCAGGAAGGCCTGGCGCCGGAGAACCGTGGAAATCCAGTAAAAAACCCTAAAGCATTCGTTTCACAGCTAAGCTGGGATGGTGGACACACTTCAACGCTATGCACCCAATGAAAACCTCAGGCGCGACGAAGCGGCCTGGCGCGCACGGAATATCGAATGGCACTTCGCCGAAGTCCAGCTCGACCTGGCCAATGCCGCCGACCGCAACGCCACCAGCTTCACCTCGATCACCACGCTGAACTTCAGCTCCAGGGAACCGGCGACCTTCATCGACTTCATCCACGAATCGGTGGCCGAGGTGCTGGTTAACGGCACCGCGATCGATGTGGATTCCGCCGTGCTTGATGCGCGCATCTACCTCGATAACCTGCGCACCGATGCCCCGAACACCGTGAAGATCACCGGCCAGGCCATCTACTCGCGCTCCGGCGAGGGCCTGCACCGCTTCGTGGATCCGCAGGACGGCGAAACCTACCTCTACACCCAGTTTGAGCCTTCCGAGGCGCGCCGCGTCTTCGCCTGCTTCGAGCAGCCGGATCTGAAGACCAGCTACCGCTTCACGCTCACCGGTCCGGCCGACTGGCACCTGGCCAGCAACCAGCCGATCGTCGATGAGGTCGTGAACGAGGACGGCACCAAGACCGTCGCCTGCTCCCCCACACCTAAGATCTCCTCCTACATCACCGCGGTGCTGGCCGGCCCGTACCACGTGGTGCGCGGCGAGCACGTGCAGAAGCTGGCCGACGGCGAAGAGCTGGCCATTGACATGGCAGCCACCTGCCGCGCGTCACTGGCCGAGCACTTCGACGGCGAGGAAATCATCAAGCTGACCAGCCAGGGCCTGGACTACTACCACGAGCTGTTCGACTACCCCTACCCGTGGGGCAAGTACGACTCGGCGTTCGTCCCCGAGTACAACCTGGGCGCCATGGAGAACCCGGGCCTGGTCACGTTCACCGAACGCTACGTGTTCACCTCGCACGCCACCGAAGGCCAGTACGAGCAGCGCGGCAACACCCTGATGCACGAGATGGCGCACATGTGGTTCGGCGACCTGGTCACCATGAAGTGGTGGGATGACCTGTGGCTCAAGGAATCCTTCGCCGACTACATCGGCACCCTGGCCAACGACGAGGCCACCGACTTCACCACCGCCTGGACCACCTTCGCCGCGCGCCGCAAGGCCTGGGCCTACGTCGCGGACCAGATGCCCACCACGCACCCGATCGTCGCCGACATCCCCGATCTGCTGGCAGCGGACCAGAACTTCGATGGCATCACCTACGCCAAGGGCGCGTCCGTGCTCAAGCAGCTGGCCGCCTTCGTTGGCGCCGATGCCTTCCGCGACGCCGCCCGCGCCTACTTCCGCAAGCACGCTTACGGCAACACCTCGCTGGAGGACTTCCTCGAAGCGCTGGAAGCCGCCAGCGGCCGCGACATGGGCCAGTGGGCCGACGCCTGGCTGAAGACCAGCGGCGTGCCGAAGCTGCATGTCCAGTACGACACCGACGAGTCGGGCACCATCACCTCAGCTTCGCTGATCCAGTCGGGCACCGACCCGGTTACCGGAGCGCCGATCGCCCGCCCGCACGTGCTCTCCGTGGGCGCCTACGAGCTGGACTCGGGCAAGCTGCAGCGCACCGATTCGGTGCAGGTGGAGCTGGCCGGCGAACAGGTGGCCCTGGACTTCCTTATCGGCCGCACGGTCCCGGACCTGCTGCTGCCCAACGACGGCGACGAGACCTACGCGCTGATCGAATTCGACCCGGTCTCGCGCGCCACCTTGCTTGGCCACCTTTCGGGGCTGACCGACTCGCTGCCGCGCGCCACCTGCTGGGCCTCGCTGTGGGATGCGGTGCGCTCGGCCACGCTCGACGCGCAGAGCTATGTGCAGGCCATTCTGGATCACGCGCACACCGTCACCGATGCCGGCGTCTTCGGGGTGCTCACCGACCAGCTGGCCACCTCGATCGCCAAGTACGTGGCTCCCGAGCTGCGCGCCGGGCTGCGCCAGCAGGCAGCCGCAACGCTCACCGGATGGCTGACCGAATTCGAGGCCGGCAGCGACCAGCAGACCACCACCGCGCGCACCCTGGTCCGCCTGGCCCGCTCCGGCGTGGCTCCCGAGGTGCTCGATGCGTTCCTCGGCGAGCAGCCCAACGCCTACCAGGTCACCGTCGACGAGCAGCTGCTCTGGGGTTCCTACATCGCGCTGTCCGCCGCCGGCCGGCTCGATGAAGCCGCCGAAGCACGCATGCACGAGGCGGCCAAGGCCAACCCCACCAGCGTGGCGCAGAACTCGGTACGCACCGCACTGGCCGCCCGCCCGGACCCGCAGGCCAAGGACACCGCTTTCGATACCGTGCTGATGGCCCGCGATGAGCAGGGCGAACTGTCCAACGACGCCCTCTCGGCTACCGCGCTGGGCTTCACCCTGGGTTCGGCCGCACTGCTGGCCCCGTTCGAGGAGCGCTACTGGGCCGCGATCCTGCCGGTCTTCGAGACCATGGGCATGGAATTCGCCACCCGCGTGATCGAAGGGCTGTATCCAGGCCACCAGGATCTTCAGGGCTCGGTCGAGCAGAACAAGGCGCTGGCCGCCGCCACCACTTGGCTCGAACGCCACGAGGGCGCCCCGGCCGCACTCAAGCGCATCCTGCTGGAGGAACGCGCCGAGCTGCAGCGCTCGCTGCAGGCCCAGGCCTACAGCCGCGCCAGCCGCTAGCCGATAGCCGATAGCCGCTGGCGCTCCAAGCCGGTCCGCTGCTTCACCAAGCAGCGGGCCGGCTTTTGCCGCCAAAAACGAAGCAAGGGCCGGTTCTCGATGCGGAATCGAGAACGGGCCCTTGGATCCTGCCGTCTTATGGAACGCGTGCGGTCCACTGCTCGGTGGCGAATTTGGCAGCCGCCAGCTCTTGCGCCGCTTGGCGGGATTCGGCATCCAGCTGTGCCGGCTTGGCACCGGTGCGCTTGGCGAAGGTATCCATCATGACCTTGATGATCTCCATGCGTTCCAGCTGGGTCTGCGACTTCAGCGGATCAACGCGCTTGACCGCCGAGGCGATGCCCTTGTCGGAAATCTTCTCGCGGCCGATCCGCAGCACCTGGGTCATCTTCTGCGCATCGATGTCGTAGCTCATCGTGACGTGGTGCAGCATGGCGCCATTGGCCAGGCGCTTCTGCGCGGCGCCGCCGATCTTTCCGGCCGGGGTGGCAATGTCGTTCAGCGGCTTGTAGTGCGCCTTCAGCCCGATGCTTTCCAGCGCTTCCATCACCCATGCGTCCAGGAACGGGTAGGAGTCGGCAAAGCTCATGCCGTCGACCAGTGATTCGGGCGCGTACAGCGAGTAGGTGATGCAGTTGCCGGCTTCCATGAACATCGCCCCGCCACCGGAAATCCGCCGCACCACCTGGATGCCATGCTTTTCAGCTTGCTCCATGTCGACTTCGTTCTGCAGCGACTGGAAGGAACCAATGACCACGGCGCCTTCGCTCCAGTCCCAGAAACGGATCGTCGGCTTGCGCGTGCCCTTGGCGATTTGCCGGGTCAGCACCTCATCCAGCGCCACCTGCTCGGTGATGGGGATGATCTCTGGACCTAGGATTTCCCATTCGTGGTCTTCCCACTTGGTGGCATGGCCCAGCGCGCGACGGACAACGCGCGCAACGGCGTCCTCGTCGAATCCGAACATCACTGCGCCTTCGCGCAGGTTCTCGGTTACCGCCGTGCGAATGGTGCTGTGGCTGGCATCGGTTGGCAGGCCGCGGATCGCATCGTTCAGGTCGTCGAGCGCGTCGTCCGGCTCCAGGAAGAAGTCGCCATTCAAGGACACTTCGGTGATCACGCCGTCGGCGGTATCCAGGTCTACAACGACTAATTTGCCACCGACTACCTTGTATTCACCATGATGCATCATGGTTTCATTCTATCCCCGGCCACCGGCGAGTCGAATCCGGGCAGCGGTGGACTCGACGGTTTCCGGTCGACGAACACCCCAACGATAACAATCGAAGAAATTTTCGAAAAGGCATCCACAATCCGCGGATTTCCGTGCCAAAATGTCCGACCCCAGCCAGAGAATTAACTATGGCTATACCCGACTTCATCCAAGACGACGATGATGAGCATCGTCTGCCGCTGCTCCCGGCCGGCACCCGCACAGAATCCCACAAGGATTCTTTCTTCAGCGATCGCATCGAACATCAATTGTTCTATGGTCCTGTGAAACGCATGGCCGATGAGCTTTACGACGCGGGGCCGCTCAATGGCCCTCGCGACGCCCTCGAACGGCTGAAAATGATCCAGCGCCTGCAGAGCAGCCTTGATGCGCTGACCTCAGTGCTGCTGGCCGACTCGGCCGAACAAGTCAGTGAATCATTGGCCGATACCATTGCCACGCAGGACTCGAACACCGAGGAGGAGGAACGCGAAGCACGGCGAAGCGCAGAATACTACGGCATCGACCGTGGCAGCGATCAGGTGATCAACTCCAACCTCATCGCGGAAGCGTCCGTCGCCCTGCGCGAGAGCCCGCGCAAGGTAGCCAAACGCATGTTCCATGCCAAGGGACTCCGCTACGTTTGCAAGGACACTCTCATGGCCCTGGCCGCAGGCGGGATCACCGTTAAGGCTGCTCACGACATTGTGAAGTACGCCCAAGACTTGCTCCCGGAGCAGATCAGCCAGATGCAACACCTCTTATTGCCCATGGCCAAGACAGCGTCGGATGACGCTATATACCAACGCGCGCGCCGGTTCCATGACCGGATGCGCCCCGAGTCTGCCGAGCAAAGGCGCAAGAAGTCCGAGGAGCATCGCAGGCTCACGTTGCAGGATGACGAGAACGGAATGTCCACGCTCAAGTACTGCAACAGCGCCGCTGTGGTTCATTCAATCAAGAACTCCGTGAAATGGGTGGCTGACCAGCACAACGATCCGGAGGATCCCCGTACCCGGGAGCAAATAGAAGCCGATGCCTTTGCCGACATCATCCTCAATGGCTGGCCAGGCCATGAAGGCACACCCCTGAAACCTCGCGTATCCATTACGATTCCCGCGGTCGAGATGCTGGCAGATCCTTCCAGGACCGTGGCCGATCTGGAAGGCTACGGTCCCATTCCGCTGGGTGCCGCGCTGCAGTTGGCCAAGGACGCGCCTTCGTTCCAGCGAGTATTGACCGACCCGTGGACTGGCGCCGCAATAGATGTCGAGCGCAGGAAATACCGGCCCACGCAGGGCCTCAAGGACCTGCTGAGGAATCGTGATGAGCATTGCTGCTTCCCTGCCTGCCGACGTCCAGCAGATCGCTCGGAGGTAGACCATATCGATGACTGGGCTCACGGAGGGCACACGACAAGGGAGAATACCCAGCTCCTGTGCAAGCAGCATCAAATGTTCAAGCATGCGTTGGGCTGGAAAGTTGTTGCTCGGCCCGATGGGTCAAAAATGTGGGTGACACCGCATGGCCTGAATTCCATTGTGGTTCCGGGCAGCGTAAAGCGCGTAGATCAGTTCGATCATGTGAGCGATCATTGCCCGGAGCGCCCCAGGGTCATCCCCTTGCCTCATGTCCGATTGACGCCCGAAGTGCGCAGGGTACTCGGGCTCAAGCCGCACATCGACATTCCGGAAAAGAGTCCAGGAACCGAACCGCCGCACATGGGCGGACAACGGGAAACAGGCTGAGTGCCCTAGCCCGGATGATCGATCTTGGGTGACAAATTTTTTCAGTCACCAGCAGCACCACACCACCCATGAAAACCCTTCAGGCAACCGCAATGGAGCCGGTTGCCCAGCTCGATGCGACCAAAATCGATTCTCCGGGAGGCCAGCGCACACTTTTTGCTGTCGCCGCCAGTAGACCCCTACAGCCTTCGCCGCATTAAGCGCCCTGCCTACGCCACTGACAGAATTTTTCAGTCAGTCACGTCTTCACCTGACGATCAAGACACCTGGCGCGTCGCACGTTGCGTTCAACGGCGTCCCGCCGATTTTTCAGTGAAAACTTTTTTCAGTCATTGCCGGTCCGGCATCCGGTGATGGCCAGTCCGTTAAAGCAGCGACGGCGTGCTTCCAGAAACTGGAAACACGCCGCGAAAGCTTGCTAGGGGCGAAGTATTACTTCTTGCCGCCGAAGCCCTTGAAGCGGGCGTTGAAGCGCTCGACACGACCAGCGGTGTCCATGATGCGCTGCTTGCCGGTGTAGAACGGGTGCGAAGCTGCCGAGATTTCGACGTCGATTACTGGGTAAGTGTTGCCATCTTCCCATTCGATGGTCTTGTCCGACTTAGCGGTCGAACGGGTCAGGAACTTTTCGCCGGATGCCAGGTCGTTGAAGACAACCGGGCCGTACTGTGGATGGATATCAGCCTTCATAGCTATACACCTTTTGCTTATGGCCACTGGATTTTGCCAGCAGCTACTTACTCGGAAATTGTGTCCCGCATTCAGGGCTCCACGTAGAAACCTCAAAGCACAGACAGTCCATCCTATCGCAAAATCGACGGCTGCAGAAACGTTCTCAGCGTGGCGCGGAGCACAAATGCCAGAACGCAATCGCGCTTGCGGCACCCACGTTCAGCGAATCCACACCCCGGTGCATCGGGATGATCACGGTCCGGTCAACGGTGGCGAGGGCTTCATCGGTCACTCCCCTGCCTTCATTGCCCAATATCATCGCTGCCTTCTGCCCAGCCTTGATCTCCACTTCGTTCAACGGGATCGCGTCATCGGTCAGCTCCATGGCGAGCATCTCATAGCCATGCTTCTTCAGCGTCTGGAGATCTCCTGGCCAGGACTGCATCCGTACCCACGGAAGGTCGAAGACCGTCCCCATCGAGACGCGCGCGCTGCGCCGGTACCAGGGGTCAACGCATTTAGGGGTGAGCAGCACTGCATCGACCCCGAGGCCCGAGGCCGAGCGGATAATTGCGCCAAGATTCGTATGGTCTGCGATGTCTTCCAAGATGGCAATCCGGGAACTGGCCTCAAGCACTTCGTCCAGGTCCAGCGGTTCGGGACGATTCATCGCGGCCATGGCGCCGCGGTGCAGGTGGAAGCCCACCAGGTCCTGAAGCTGCCGGTCGTCCCCGATGAAAATCGGCGCGTCCGGGAATTGGTTGAATTCCTCGGCCAGCTGGTCCAGATGCTTTTCAGCGAGCAGGAAGCTGCGTGGCACATGGCCTGCATTGATCGCACGCTGGACAACTTTGGTGCTCTCGGCAATGTAGAGGCCGTTTTCAACGTCGCTGCGCATGCGCAGATGCGCCTCCGAGAGCCGGAGATACTCGTCGAGGCGGGGATCTTCCAGATCCGCCACCTGCAGGATCCGTTCAGGATTCATGATTTCTGACACGAAGCTACACCAGCTTGTAGAGCATGTTGCCCAAGGCGATCAGCCCCAAGACGACGATGACGGCGCGCAGCCAGCCCGGTGAGAGCTTGCGGCCAATCTTGGCACCGATGAAACCGCCGATCAGCGAGCCGACGGCGATCAGCAGGACGATGATCCAGTGGATGCGTTCCGGCGCGATGATCAGGTACATCGCGGCCGCCACAAGGTTCACGATCAAGGAAAGGATCACCTTGATGGCGTTGGACTGCTGCAGCGAAGCGTGCAGGAAAACACCGAATACGGCCATCAGCAGCACGCCCTGCGCCGCGGTGAAGTAGCCGCCGTAGACACCGATCAGGAACACGAGGATATACAGCACCAATGGAATCGGCGCGCGGTCGGCATCATCCGGGTCGGTGCCGCCGGAGGCGGCCTGGCGGGTCTTCGCCCACTTGGAAAGCCGAGGCTGGAAGATCACCAAGACCAGCGCGCACACGAGCAGCACCGGCGCTACGATGCCGAAGACCGACTCCGGCAAATTCAAGAGCAGCAATGACCCGATCAACCCGCCGACCAGCGATACCGGCACGAGCTTGAGCAGAGTTTTCTTGACGCTGGCAGCTTCCCGACGGTACCCCCAGGCACCAGAGAATCCGCCGGCGACCAGGCCCATGGCGTTGGATACAACGGCATTCACCGGTGCCGTGCCCAACGCCACGAGAATGGGGAAAGTGACCAAGGTGCCCGACCCGACGACGGTGTTGATAGTTCCGGCCCAGAGTCCTCCAAGGAAGATCAGGGCTTCACGCCAAAATTCGATCACGTGGTGCTTTCCCCTTTAGTTGTTGCTGTTAGCTGCGTGCGAAAGCCGAATAGCGTCCACCTTCACGGCGCAGGCTCAGCGGCACGCCGTAGGTTGCTTCCAGGTTTTCTTCGTTGAGCGTGGAGTCGATCTCGCCAGCGGCGACGACTTCGCCGTCACGCATCATCAAGATGTGGGTGAATCCCGCTGGCACCTCTTCAAGGTGGTGGGTCACCAGAACCAGTGCTGGAGCATCCTCGTCGGCTGCCAGTTCAGCCAGTCTGCCAACCAGGTCTTCGCGACCGGCAAGATCCAGGCCAGCTGCCGGCTCATCGAGGATCAGCAGCTCGGGATCGGTCATCAAGGCACGGGCGATCAGCACGCGCTTGCGTTCGCCTTCGGAAAGCTTGCCGAAAGGCTGGTTCATGAAGGTCGACATGCCCCAGTTGTGCAGCAGGTGGAAAGCACGGCGCTCATCGAGCTTCTCGTACTTCTCGCGCCAGCGGCCGGTCATGCCGTAGGCGGCAGTGAGCACCACGTTCAACGCGGTTTCGTTGGCTGGAATGGAGTTGGCAACCAGGGCCGAGCTCAGGCCGATCAGCGGACGCAGATCGAAGACCGAAACCTTGCCCAAGCGTTCACCAAGAATATCCGCGGTACCGCGGGTGGGGTGCAGCCGAGTAGCTGCGATGTTCATCAAGGTCGACTTGCCGGCGCCATTGGGGCCGATCACAATCCACCGCTGTCCTTCTTTGACTTCCCAGGACACGTCCTTGAGCAGTTCTTTTCGCCCGCGTACAACGCTGACATCTTTGAAAGTTAGCACTTCGCTCATGGTATTCAAGATTAGACTTTCCACCCCTGTTTCACTAATCGGAAATGCCGTGCAAGACTCAAAAATCAGCGGATTGACCTGCATCGCCTCCTGTTGCAATGCCAGTTCACGCCCATCGGACCGGTGCCTGCGCCCGGGGCCAACACGTCATGTTTGGTCGTAATCACCGGGGCAATGAAAAATGGTTGCATGGCTTCATCATTGGTTTTCGCATCCCGCCCATCCCTTTCACGCACCGACTTCGCCGCTGTCCTTCAGCGGGCAACGGGAGCCGGACTGATTCCGGACGCCGACGAAAGCCGGATCAAAACCAAGGATGAGCGTTTGGTTGCCAAATTCCGCATCGAGCAGGCCGATCACGCTCAGTTGCAGCAGGCTGCCAAGCAATTCGTCGATACCCTGGTCGCCGAGGGGGCACTGGATTATGCGGACTTGTGCGTAGCTGCGGTTCCTGCCGGGCTTACCGAGGCGCCACAGCTCCTGCTGCTGATGGATGTCGATTCCACCTTGATCAAGCAGGAAGTCATCGAATTGCTCGCCGCCCACGCTGGTCGGGAAGAAGAAGTGGCTGCGGTGACCGAGGCCGCGATGCGCGGCGAATTGGACTTCGCCCAATCCTTGATCCAGCGCGTAGCTACTTTGAAGGATCTGCCAGTTGATGTCCTCGCCGAGGTTGGCCAGCGCATTATCTTCTCCGACGGCGCCGAATCCCTGGTCAAGCGGTTCCATGCGGCCGGGCACAAGGTCGGCGTAGTTTCCGGCGGGTTCCAGCAGATTCTGGATCCGTTGGCTGCCCACCTCGGACTGGACCATGCGCTGGCCAACACCTTGGGGATTACCGGAGGAATTCTAGACGGTACCGTTCACGGCCAGATTGTCGACCGTGAAATGAAGGAAACAATGCTGCGCGCTTGGGCGCAGGAGCACCAGATCCCGATGTCTGCAACGATCGCCGCCGGAGATGGCGCCAACGACCTCGCCATGGTTGCCGCCGCAGGATTGGGTGTTGCTTTCAACGCGAAGCCTGCCCTGCGCGACGAGGCGGACGTTCGTCTGGACTTCTCGCGCCTGGATGCCATCGCCGACCTGGTTCTCGATGATTTGGCTTAGCGGAATCCAACAACTGCATAACGATTATGCGCTCACCGGCTTTTGATATCTCGATCGGTTGTTCCAGCAGTTAGTATTTCTATTGACGCGTGCAACGGCTTGAGGCATTAGCCTTAGCCACGCGCCGAGCCCCCATCGCTTTCGAAAGAGCTACTAGACCAGTGCAGACCCCCTCCCCGGACAGTTCCTCATCTACGCCTTCTCACTCTCAGCAGGACAAGAAAAAGCAGAAGGGCAAGGCCAAGCCTTGGATCATTGCCGGTTCTTGCGTGGCAGCCGTAGCCGCAGCATATTTCGGCGGAGCAGCCTTTGTCAGCTCCCAGGTCCCGGCCAACGCCTCCATTGCGGGTGTGAACATCGGTTCCATGAACAAGGACCAGGCTCGCGCCGAGCTGGAACGCGAGGTTCTCCCCCTGGCTCAGAAGCCAGTGGATGTCACTGTCAACGGTGAAAAGTACACACTGGATCCCGCCAAAGCCGGTCTGGAACTGAACGTTGAAGACACCGTCAATGAACTGACGTCCTACGAAATCAACCCGGTCAAGCTCTACGAACGCCTCACCGGCGAGTTCCACGTCACCCCTGCTGTAGACGTTGACGAGGATAAGCTGGCTGCGCAGCTCGATGCACTGGCCAAGAAGGCCAACGCCGAGGTTGCCGAAGGAACCATCGAATTCGAGGACGGCACCTCCAAGCTGACCAAGCCCGTTGACGGCGTCGCGCTGAAGACCGAGGAAGCCGCCGATTTGATCAGCGACGACTGGGAAATTGCCGGCCCTGCGATCGCCCTGCCGGCCGAAGTCATCAAGCCGCAGATTTCTGCCGACACCCTGCAGGCGTTCTACGACAAGGACGTCAAGGCGCTGCTGAAGGACGAAGTCACCCTGGCCTCGGGCAAGAAGAAAGCTACCATCTCGGTCGCATCCATTGCCGCGGCAGCGAGCTACGCGCCCAAGGACGGTGCTCCGGCGATCGCCTTGGACGACAAGAAGCTCTACAAGGCGGCAACGAAGAACTCCGATCTTTCCAGCACCGCCAAGGATGCGCAGATCGTCTTGAAGGACGGCAAGCCTTCGATCATCAAGTCCTCCAAGGGCATCTCGCTGGAGACCAAGGGCCTGGGTGCCAAGGTCTTGGCAGCTACGGCCGCCAAGAATCGTACTGCCGAAGTCGAGATGACCGAGAAGGAAGCGGACTTCACCACCGCAGATGCGAAGAAGCTTGGCATCAAGGAACCGATCGTCACCTTCTCCACCCCGTACCCTGCCTCAGATACCGTGCGCACCAAGAACCTGCGTGCCGGTTCGGCTCGCGTCAACGGGGACATCATCAAGCCGGGCGAACGCTTCTCGCTGCTCGAAGCCCTGGGCCCGATCACCGTGGCCAACGGCTACTACAGCTCCGGGGTTGTGGAAAGCGGCTTCAGTACCGAAGCCGTTGGCGGCGGGCTCTCGCAGATCTCCACCCAGATGTACAACGTCGGCTTCCTGGCCGGCTACGACGACATCACCCACAAGCCGCATTCGCGCTGGTTCGAACGCTACCCTGCAGGACGCGAAGCTACCCTGTGGGAAGGCCAGATCGACATGATCTGGGAGAACAACACCCCCTACGGCGTGATGATCCAGGCATGGGTTTCGGGCGACAAGGTCAATACCCGCCTGTGGTCCACCAAGTACTGGGATGTCTCGCAGAAGAGCTCGGGCAAGTACAACCTGACCAACCCGGAAACCAAGTACAACCCGGCCGAGAAGTGCGTCTCGGAGTCCGGTGGCAAAAAGGGCTTCAGCATCGATATCACCCGTTACCGGGAGACCATCGACGGCTCCAAGAAGCTGCCGGCCGAAACCAAGAGCTGGACCTACAGCCCATGGCATAAGATCGTCTGCGGCGAAAAGCCGAAGGACTAGATCACCGATTAGATCTAGCCGAATCGCCGGGCACCTCCATTAGGAGAGGTACCCGGCGATTTTTATGTCCACTGTTGCGGCCACGGCACGAAAAAGCTGGCGGCCGGAACCCTGAAACAGGATCCCGGCCGCCAGCTGATGCGGTTGCTGAGGGGCCTACTTGCCCGACTGCTTCAGGAAGTCTCCTGCGCCGCCCACCAGCTCGGTGTGGCCGGTCTCGACGTCGGCGAAGACCATCTTGGCTACCTCGGCACCGAACTCCTCAACGGAGTACAGCTTGCCGGCAGCTTCGCGGCGGGCGTCGATGGCACCTGGCTCCATGCGGTTGAGCAGGGTTGCGGTGATCGTGCCTTCGATCATGTCGCCGGAAACCACCACGAAGGTGATGTTCTTCTCGGCCAGCTCCGGGATCATTTCACGCAATGCATCTTCGCCGGCTCGCTTGGACTTCGCTACAGCGTCATAGGCATCCATGGTGCTCACTTCGTTGATGAAGTGCGCCTGGTGGCTGGTCACGAAGACCACGCGGCCGCCCTCGCTGAGCTTGGGCAGCGCAGCCTGGAGCATGGCGACCTGCGCGTCGCGGTTCAGGCGCAGCGCGTAGTTCTCGCCCATGGAGGTTTCCATGCCGCCTGAAGCGTTCAGCACGACGACGTCCAGCGAACCGAAATTCTCCACGGCGGCGTCGACCAGAGCCTGCGGCCCCTCGGCCGAGGTCAGGTCTGCGCCGACGGCCACTGCCTTGCCGCCCTTTTCCTCAATGGCGGCGACAATCTTGTTGGCGCGTGGGGCCTTGGCGCGGTAGTTGACCACGACGCCAATGCCCTGCTCGGCCAGCAGCTGTGCGGTGACTGCACCGATGCCGCGGGAGGAACCGGTAACAATGGCACCTTTGAATTCACTCATGGTGATGCTCCTTTAGATCTCTTGCTTAAAACTTCTAGTGGCCCATGCCCAGGCCGCCGTCAACCGGGATTACGGCTCCGGAGATGTACGCTGCTTCATCGCTGGCGATCCAGCGGACAACGTTGGCAACTTCTTCGGGCTCAGCAAAGCGGTTGGCCGGAATGCTTTCGAGGTATCCCTTCTGGGTTTCCTCTGGCAAGACGGCGGTCATTTCGGTGTTGATGAAGCCCGGAGCGACGACGTTGGCGGTGATGCCGCGCGAACCCAGTTCGCGGGTCAGCGAGCGGGCGATGCCGACCAGGCCGGACTTCGAAGCCGCGTAGTTGATCTGGCCTGGCGAGCCGTACAGGCCCACGACCGAGGAGATCAGCACGACGCGGCCGCGCTTGAGCCGGATCATGCCCTTGGATGCGCGCTTGATCACGCGGAAGGCGCCGGTGAGGTTGGTATCGATGACCGAGGTGAAGTCGTCTTCGCTCATGCGCAGCAGCAAGGTGTCCTTGGTGACTCCTGCATTGGCGACAAGAACTTCCACCGGACCGTGCGCAGCTTCAACTTCCTTGAAGGCAGCGTCGATGGACTCGCTGTCGGTGACATCAGCCTTGACGCCGAGCAGTCCGGCCGGAACCTCTCCACTGCGGTATGTGATGGCCACCTTGTCGCCGTTGGCTTCGAATGCACGCGCAATAGCAAGTCCGATTCCGCGGTTGCCGCCGGTCACGAGGACGCTGCGGCCAGTGGTTGGTTCCGTAGTCAATGTATTTCTCCATTCATGCGCTCGAGTTCCTGGCATGGAAAATCCCTCCATTGGCCGGCCGAAAACGCACTTTGCCTAGTTAAGTAGCTACTCCGTGAACAATCCTATTAGTTACTCACCAGTTTTACCGCTTCGACAGCGCGTAGAAATTACCCTCTGGGTGCTACAAGTGAGACAATGGGAGCAGAGCCCGTATTGCAAAGCGAAGTCTTTTACATGTCCTCACAGCCAACGAACCACGGTTCCGGCCACCCCGAAGTTCACCGCATTACCGAAGCGCGCCAGTCGCATACCGCCGAGCGCGATACCCGTGTGCGCAAATACACGATTTCGATGACCGTGCGTCTGGTCTGCTTCGTTCTGGCCTTCTTTTTCGACGGCTGGCTTCGCTGGGTCCTGCTCATTGGCGCGGTGGTCCTGCCCTACATCGCTGTGGTGATCGCCAATGGAGGTGCGGATCTGACCAAGCGTGAACCGCCAGCCGAGTTCTACAGGGCGCCCGATGCCCATCAACTCGACGCACCGAAGGACACCGCACAGCAGCAGGAGCGGGAACCAGAAGTGATTGACGGCAACTTTGCCGATGACGAGGAACCCGTGCAACACCCGACAACATCCCCCAAGGAGGACTAGTGGATCTGCTAGGTTCGCTAGGCGGCCTCCCCGCTGCCGCCGAAATCCAGTGCTCGCGAAAGGGCTGCCGGAAAGGCGCCGACTACCAGCTGCTGTGGAACAATCCGAAAATCCATACCCCGGACCGGCGCAAGATCTGGCTGGCCTGCGAAGAGCATCGCGATTGGCTCGAAAATTACCTCAAGGAACGGCTGCTTTACAAGGAAACGCTGCCAATGCAGGGCAACGAAGGAGAAGGCAAGTAGATGTATCGTTTTCTGGCGAGCACCCGCTGGGTCGGGTGGCTGGTTCTCGTCGCCATCTTCGCCTCCGCGTGCATTGCCCTGGGCAATTGGCAGAATGACCGCCGCGATGCTGTCTTGGAAGGCATCGAGCGCGTCAACCGCAACTACTTCGCCGAGCCGGTGACCGGCAAGCAGGCTCTGGAGAACTTCCACAACCTCGACGAAGACAAGACCTGGATGACCGCCGAGCTGACCGGCGAATACGTCGCCGAGGACACCATGATCGTGCGCAACCGGATCAAGGCCGGCCGGCCCGGCTACGAGGTTCTGGTGCCGTTCAAGACCAGCGAAGGCGAAACTGTCATCGTCGACCGCGGCTACCTGCCGATCGGCAACGACGAAAGCGGTCACCCGGATGCGGTTCCGGCACCGCCTGAGGGCAAGGTCACCGTGGATGTGCGCTTGAAGCCATCGGAAATCCGCTTGGACCGAGGCGCTCCGGAAGGCCAGTTGGCCTCCATCCAGCTCGAGGACTACGCCAAGCAGCTGGATTACGAGATCGCCCAGGGCGCCTACGGCCTGATGTATGGAGAGGACCCGGATCCGGCCGACGCACCCCAGCAGCTGGATCCACCGGACATGGACGAAGGTCCGCATCTGTCCTACGAGATCCAGTGGTACATCTTCGGCGTGCTGGCCTTCGTCGGCTTCTGGTATGCGGCCCGGCAGCAGAAGAAGCTGAACGCCGAGGAGGCCGCCGAGCAGGCCGAAGCCGAGGCACTGGGCCTGGAGGAGCCGATGCACAAGGTGCGCAAGATCCGGGCGAAGCAGGAGAAGAAGTTCCGCCGCGACGGCACGCTGACCGACGAGGCCATCGAGGATGCAATGCTCGATGAGGCGGAGCATACGCCAGGCGGCACCACGAAGTAGCAGTGCGCAGCAAACGCAGACCGCGCGGCACGTGGACGTAGTCCAGGTGCCGCGCGGTTTCTCGTCCCATGGCGTTTAGCTTGGCGTGGCAGGCGGGCTCCAGCGGATCCCGCCGTCGCTGCAGTTGGGCGCCTGCTGTTCTGCCCGGTCGAGGCAGGAGGCATCAATCAGGACTCGGTCCCCCACCGGCTCGCCAAGCTCAAGCGTGTACGGCACCGTCTCGTTGCCCTGGCAGTCCTGCGCCTCGCCTTCCAGCGGTTCAACTGCAATGCCGATGGCGATCTGGCCATCGGCCAGGTCCACATGGGTGGCGGTGACATCCCCGGTCTTCCCGGAAGCGCAGGCAAGGCCCATCACGCCGAGTTCCAGGCTGGTGCTCGACGCATTCACTCCGGACGGGTCGATCAGCGCCCACTGGGCGTTGACCTCGTCGGGCACCTGGACTGCGCAACCGGCCAGCGTACCGGCAAGCAGCGCTGCGGCGCCTGCGAGCACCGGCAATCTGCGTCTTAAAACACTCATGGCTTGGCACATCCCCTTCACAGTGGTGATCTGCCAAGCCTACGAGAGTTCCTTGGTGTTGGTAAGGATTTAGGTCAGCGAGACCAATTCCAGGTAGTCCTCGCTGAACAGGTCCTCGTCGCCGTCGGGCAGGATGACCACGCGCTCGGGCTTCAGCGCCATGACCGCGCCTTCATCGTGGGACACCATGACCACGGCACCGGGGAAGGTGGACAGCGCGCCGAGCACCTCGGCGCGCGAGGCAGGGTCCAAGTTGTTGGTCGGCTCATCGAGCAGCAGCACGTTGGCGCTGGAGGCCACGATGGTGGCCAGGGCCAGACGGGTCTTCTCGCCGCCGGAAAGCACGCCGGCCGGCTTGGTGACGTCGTCGCCGACGAACAGGAAGGAGCCCAGGATGGAACGCACATCGGCATCGTTCAGGTGCTCCGGCGCGTTGCGGCGCATGTTCTCCAGCACGCTGGCATTCGGATCCAGGGTGTCATGTTCCTGGGCGAAGTAGCCGATCTTCAGGCCGTGGCCCGGAACGATTTTCCCGGTATCCGGTTCGGAGACGCCGGCGAGCATGCGCAGCAGGGTGGTCTTGCCGGCACCGTTCAGGCCCAGGATGACCACCTTCGAGCCGCGGTCGATGGCCAGCGAGACGTCGTTGAAGATTTCCAGCGACCCATAGGCCTTTGACAGGCCCTCGGCCATGAGCGGAGTCTTGCCGCAGGGGGCAGGATCCGGGAAGCGCAGGGCCGCGACCTTGTCGGAGGCGCGCTCTTCCTGCAGTCCGGCGAGCATGCGGTCCACGCGCTTGAGCATGGATTGCGCGGCCGAGGCGCCGGAGGCGCGCGCCTTCATCCGGTTCGCCTGGGTCAAGAGGACCGAAGCCTTCTTCTCGATGTTGGCGCGCTCGCGCTTGCGGGCGCGCTCATCGGTTTCGCGCTGGACCTTGTAGCGCTTCCAGTTCATGTTGTAGACATCCACCACGCCGCGGTTCGCGTCGAGGTTCAGCACCTTGTTCACGGTGGCTTCCATCAGGCCGGTGTCGTGGCTGATCATCAGCACGCCGCCGGGGTAGTTCTTGATGAAGTCGCGCAGCCACATGATCGAATCGACGTCCAGGTGGTTGGTGGGCTCGTCGAGCAGCAGCGTCTCGGCATCCGAGTAGAGGATGCGGGCCAATTCCACGCGGCGGCGCTGGCCGCCAGAGAGGGTGCGCAGCGGCTGGTCCAGGATCCGGTCGGGCAGATCCAGGTTGGCGCAGATGGCCGCGGCCTCGGATTCGGCGGCGTAGCCGCCGGCGGCGATGAATTCAGCTTCCAGGCGGTCGTACTGGCGCAGCGCCTTGGCGGATACCGCAGGATCATCGCTGGCCATGTCCTCGCGGTTCTGGGCCAGCTTGGTGACGACCACATCCAGGCCACGGGCGCCGAGGATGCGGTTTCGCGCCAGCTGCTCCATGTCAGGGGTCTTGGGGTCCTGCGGCAGGTAGCCGATGGATCCCTTGTGCGTGACTTCGCCAGCGGTTGGCTGGGTCTCTCCAGCGAGGACCTTGGTCATCGTGGTCTTCCCGGCACCGTTGCGTCCCACCAGTCCGATCTTGTCGCCCTTGTCGATGCGGAAGTTCACTTCGTCCATCAGCAGGCGGGCGCCGACGCGTAGCTCAAGGTTGGCTACGGAAATCATATGGTGTGGCCCTTTCACGCGGGTAATAAAGCTGTGCGGCCCAGAAATTGGGCAACTTGACTAGTCTACCGGCCAACGGCTCCGCGGCTGGCCGAACGTGCACAAACTAACAGTTCCGCGGTTGAGCTGGTAGAAGTTTTCGATGCCCGGTCAGTTCCTGGCGCCCAGCTGCGAGCGGTAGTCCATCATCTGGATCAGGCGGCGGCGCAACGAGGCTTCGCGGCGCAAATCTCCCCCGCTGGTCTTCTCAATGTGGTCCTTGCCGAAGCGCCAGAGCAGCACGTCGTCCAGCAGCCGGTCCGGGCCCGGCGAATAGCGGTGGTCCAGCGCGGCACGCACGTCGGTGACCACATTGGCGTCCAGCAGCTGCGCGAGCTGCCAGGTTTGGCCGATGCCGTGGGCGCCGAGCAGCTCCGCGGCCCAGGACCAGTCGTCATCGCGCTTGCGGTCAACATGCGGCAGCAGCGTCTGCCAGATTTCGCCGATCTTCTCCCCGGTCAGCGGCTCCGATCCGGCGCCCTGCTGATCGTGGTAGCCGTTGAGCCGGTGGTACAGCTCGTCGATGTCGGTGAAGTAGTCCTCGACCGTTTCCAGCATCGCCGCGGTGGCGGTGAAGTGGCGGTCGATCTGCGGATTCCAGGCGGCTTCGCCGGGATGCTTGAAGCGGATGTCATGTTCCATTTCGGACCAGGCATGCTGCAGCACAGTGCGGATCTGCACCTCGAAGACGAAGTTGCCGCTGGCCACCACCGGCTTGCCGAGGGCTTCCTGGAATTTGCGCACGACCGGCTCGCTGCGGGTCTTGAGCAGCAGGTGGCGCGAGGAGTAGCCGTAGGTCCCGGACTCCACCGAGCCGATGTCCTTCTCGCGGTCGCTGCGGCAGTCGAAGGAGTCCCGGTGCGACTTGATCAGGCTGGCCACCTGCTGGATCTCATGGGGCAGCATCACGATGATGCGGATACCCACCATGTCGTGGATCTCGCGCAGCGGGTTGGGGAATTCGAGCACCGGGGCGGTCTCGGAATTCTCCTGCAGGCGGCGCGATGCCTTGGCCGCAAAGGATTGCGGCGATTTCACCCGGCCGGTGATGAACAGCGGCTGCACCTCGGAATTGGCGAAGAGCCGGCGGATCTTCGCCTTCATGGCAGACATGACGGTATTCAGTTCGCCGGTCACCGACTTGTACTGCTCAACGGCGGCCGCAATCTGCTCGGAGAACTCGTCGTGCCCCTGGCCCTGCGCCGGATCCATCATTGATGCCTCCTGGATGCTTCAGCTTCTGTTGAAATGCTGTCCTTCAGTTCGTGGTCACACGCCAACCGGGTGCGGCTGGGGCCCTATGGACGGGACAGGCGCTTGGCCATGTCGTCGAACAATGGAGCCTTGTCCTCGCCGTTCTTCTGCGCGGCGGCCTTGGTCTCCTTGGCTGGCTGCGCATTCTGCTTGATCGGGGTGACCTTCGAGTCCGATCGGCCTGCGGCGATGCCTTCGGCGCGGGCCCGGGCCAGCGCGTCCTGGTGCTCCTGCTCCAGGGCGGCCAGGCGTTCTTCCTCGGCGGTCTTGGTGTCGGCCAAGGCGGCGTTGTAGCCATCGTCATAGGCCACGCCGTACTTCTCGGCGTTTTCCTTTTCCTCGTCGTACTCCAGTTCGGCACGCAGCTTCGCGGCTTCGGACTTCTTCTGGTACATGTGCACGGTCAGGTGGGTGATGGCCAGCAGGACGATTGGCGGCATGGCGGCGACCAGCGCGGACACCAGCGGCGGCACGCCGTTCTCGATGGAGTCCACGGTCAGGATTGCATGGGTGGAGTTCGCCGCGGTGGAAACAATCGCGCCGAAGAACAGCAGCGACCACGGGTAGATCATGGCCTTGCGGTTGAAGCCGTTCAGGGCCACGATGGCCACGGTGGCGGCAACGATCATGCCGTCGATGATGATTGGCCAGATCCATGCCAGGCGCGGGCTGATGCCCGAGCGTTCTGCCAGGTCGGTCAACGCCGCGAATGAGAGCACGAATGCACCGACGGCAATGAGGACCGTCGCGCCTACGGCCGTGCCTAGGACGGCGCGGTGCGGTTCGGCCGGGACCTCTGGTTTGTTATCTTCCATGCTGCTGAGCAGACCTATCTTTTGAGATTAACGGTATGTCTTCAAACGCGAGTTGTGCTGGACCGCGCCGAAAGGCGCAGACCACCGCGTTCCATTTTAGCTTGCACCCGGCATTGCCGGGGTGCCATGAGTCAAAGTGCGCGGCGGTCGATGAATCCGGTTCCGCTGATTTTTCCGGCCAGTCCCCGGTGATCTGCGTCGAAGATGAAGTAGAAGGCGCTGATCGCGATATAGATCACAGCAAGCATGTTCAGCAGCGGGTAGACGCTGATCTCGTCCATGCTGGTGGAAATCTGGAAAAGGAAGTTGATCCCGCCAAACCCGAGCAGGCTGCGCAGCAACGCCCTGCCTGCCGGGGACGGCCCGCCCTGCTTGCTGGCGACCATCAGCCAGGCGCAGCGCTGGCCGAGGGTGGCCCGCCCCGGGGCCAGGCTCGGCAGCCAGAAGACGAAGAAGACCACGATCAGCGGCAGCCAGAAGTTCATCCACTGTTTGCCGAATTCCATGCCGCCCAGTCGCTCCAGGAGTTCCAGCGCGGCGCTGATGACGAACAGCGCACCGGAGGTGAAGCCCGCATCGAAGACGTTGGCCAGTGCCCGGCGGGCCCGGGTGACCGGGCGCGCCGGCGCCTGGGCCGCATCGGCTTCCACCGGGCCGGAGAGGAAGCGGAAGATCGGCAGGTAGGCGATGACCGCACCGAGCAGCGCTCCGGCGGTGTTGGTGATCAGGTCATCGACGTCGGCCACGCGGTAGGCGCAGGTGTACAGCCCCCAGATGCCGGTATATTGGGTCAGCTCGATGGCCAGCGAGGCGGCGAAGCCCAGCAGCACGCCGGTGATGATGTTGCCGCGCAGCCAGCGCACGGCCAAGATCCCCAGTGGCATGAACAAGATGATGTTGAACAGCACCTGCCACAGGGTGAAGCTGGTTGCGAATCCGCTGAGCCCGCGCTCCACGATGGCCAGCTTGAAGTCGTCGAGGAACCTGCCGGGCACCAGCTGCGGGATCGCCACCCCGGGCCGGCAGAATTCATCGCGCGAGGAGGGCAGCGGGAGCATGGTGTAGCTGAACAGCCCGAAGCCGTAGATCGCCGCGGTGGCTGTCGTTATGGTGCGGCGCCAGGACAGTCGTCCGTGGCGGCGGTATTGCACGGCCAGCAGGAAGATGCCGGCGGAGGCCAGGAAGAAGGCGCCGCCGAGGATCGCGATAGTCGCTGGCCAGAACATCGTTTGCATATTTCCATCTAAGCGGAATAATCCGTGAGGAAGCTGAGCTGCGGACTGTGAGCTTGGCTATGCTTCCGGCCCGCGCAGCACCCGCTTGGTGGCGGCATCGGAGGTGAAGAGCGCGGCGAACAGGCCCAGGACCACCACGCCGGCCAGCGACTTCATCAGCCAGGCCGAATGCCACTGCTCGATGGAGAGCTGGTCGACGAAGACCACCACCAGGATGATGCTCGATGCGTGGATCATCAGCTTTTCCGATCCCCAGGCAACCCTGTGCGAAATGGCGAACAGCGCAATCAGCCACAGGATGTACCAGGGCTGGATGATCGGAGCGAGCAGCACCACCGCGGAAAGCGCCCAGGCCGCCAGGCGCACCGGACTGGAGGCGTCCTTGGCCAGCGCCAAGCGCGCGACGATCACCAGGGACAGCAGCTGGAAGATGGCCACCACGATGGTATTGACCAGCGAAATATCGGCACCGAACAGGCCTGCGAGGTTGCTCACCGACCAGCCAATCAGTCCGACCGGAGCATACGGGAACGCCGCGTCTCCCGCGGTGAACATGGCAGGCAGCCAGCCGAACCAGAGGTTGGTGACGGCGCCGATCAGCAGCAGCCAGGTCAGCGACATGGCCGCGACCTTGACCCAGATCTTCCAGCGTGCGCGCATCGTGCGGGTGTGGCCAAGCAGCACCAATCCGATGAATGGCAGCACCAGCAGCACGATGGGCTTGACCGATACGGCGATGACCAGGGCCATGGTGGCCGCCATCGGGCGGCGGTCATAGGCGTAGGCGAAGGCGCTGAAGACGCCGGCAACCATCAGCGCGTCGTTGTGGACTCCGCCGATCATGGTCAGCAGGAACAGCGGATTGCCCACGATCGCCCAGTTGGCCCAGTTGGGGCTCTGCCCCATTTTCGCCGCCAGCTTCGCGGTGTAGTGGTAGCAGCCCCAGACGCCGAGCACGGCGATGATGCGCAGCAGGCCCACGCCGACTTCGGGGATGCCGTTGGAGACGAAGTAGATGATGCGCGAGAGCACCAGGAAGAACGGCCCGTAGGGCGAGGGCGACTGCGCCCAGAGGCCGTCGGATCCCCCGTCGAACCAGCCGGGCAGCGCGGAGATGCCTTCGGCATACGGGGATTTGTCGGCGTGCAGCATGCGGCCCTGCGCCAGATAGGAGTAGACATCTCGGCTGAGGATCGGGAAGCTGAGCATCAGCGGGGCGGACCACATGGCCAGCAGCCGGCTCAGTTCTTTCCGGGTGATCTCGCCTGCGCTCTGCACCCATGGCCGGGCCAGGATCCAGGTCCGGGTCAGCCAGACGATGCCCACGGCCATCAGCACGATGCAGATGATGACCCCCGGCGCATCGGTGCGGAACTCGATGAAGAAGCCGCTGCGGGCCAGCGGGGAAAGCTGGTTGCGCGGGAACCAGCCGATTCCCCAGGAGGCAACGGTGATCAGCGCCGAGGCGATGAACCCCTGCCAGGATAACGACCGCAGGCTTGCGCGTTGCGGTTCCAGCTTTCGCTCCTGCACTGCCACTAGGCTTTCTTGCGTTTCTTGAGCCAATTGGTCGAGCTGAGCAGGTCGGCGCAGATGTTCTTGGTCTTCGGATCGAAGAAGACCAGGTACACGGCGCAGGCAATCGAGATGCCCCAGGAAATCAGCTGGACGCGCGGAACCAGCGACTCCTGCAGGAACTGCCAGACGAAGATCTGGTCAGCGGCCTGGTAGGCGAGGAAGAAGATGGTGGTCAGGTGCAGCCACAGCATCTGCCAGTCGTCGCGCAGCCCGGTGACGGCGAAGAACGGCAGCAGCCACAGCAGGTACCACGGCTGGATCACCGGGGAGAGCACGACAATCGCGGTGAACGCGATGGCCATGCGCTGCACCAGGTGCGAATACTTGCCGCGGAACATCAGCACGAAGGCGATCACCACGCCGATCAGGCGTCCAGCGGTCTTGACCACGTCCAGCACGCCGCCCGAATCCAAGCCGAAGGAATGGAAGATGTTCTGGATGCCCACGGTCGCCAGGCCCAGCGGAGCGTAGATCGAGAATCCGGCGCCGGTGTAGTTGAGCATGACCGAGAGCCAGCCGAACCAGTAGCCGTTGAGCCAGCCCACCAGGGTCATCAGCGCGAGGAACAGCATGCCGGTGTAGAACCAGTACAGGATGCGGCGCGGCCACTTGGCGTCCGGGCCTGCCCAGAGCAGGCCGATGAACGGCAGCAGCACCAGGGTGATCGGCTTGACACCGACCGAGGCGGCGAGCACGACCACCGCCCAGAATCCGTGGCGCTTGCAGGCCAGGTAGACAGCCCATACGGCCAGGCCGGTCATCAGCGAGTCGTTATGCGCGCTGGCCACGAAGTTGACGAGGAACAGCGGGTTGGCCACGGTCATCCAGGTGGCCTTGGCTCCGGACACCGCGTGCAGTTCTGCCAGCTTCGGCACGAAGTGCAGGCACAGCAGCACGCCGATGAACGCGATGGCCCGGAAAGCCAGGATGGCCACGTCGGTTGAGCCGCTGACAATGTTGACCACAAGCCATTCGATGCTCAGGTACAGCGGGCCGTAGGGTGTTCCGTCCTGGGCCCACATCGTGTCGGTTCCCAGCTGGAACCAGTTGTTCAGCGAGGAAATGCCGTCAACGTAGGGATCCTGCCCAGCGTCGACCAAACGGCCCTGGCCGATGTAGGCGAACACGTCCCGGCTCATGATCGGCAGCGTGACGAGCATCGGGATGCTCCACAGCCAGACGGCGCGGCGGACCACCTTCAGCGAGCCTTCGCCCCAGCCCTTGAGCTTCTGTCCCAGTCGCCACCACGAGCGGAAGAGCAGCCAGCAGCCCAGGGCCAGCAGGATCACGCACGCAGTCACGCCGGCCGGTTCGGTGCGCAGCATGATGAAGAACGGGTCGCGGTTCAGCGGGGAGACGCTGGCCAGCCAGCCGGTGCCGAAGGATCCGAAGAGGATCAGGGAGGAACCGATGACGCCACTGAGAAGGGTCCTGTTCACTCCAGCGTAGGGCGGGGAGCTCACTGCGGCTGGGTTGCTGGCTGACACGTTGGCACCTCGGGCTGTAACGGACATGAGTTCGAGAGTAATTAGGCCAGCGTCGCCTGAGCTCCGCCCTTGCGAGCGTGGCACGTCAACAGCCGGAAATCTCAGACGATTTTAGCATTCGCCATGCCTTCGGGCCGGTTGGGACACTGTTCTTCCGCGCCGCTAAGAGGGTGCGCTCCCCCACAGCGTTCGTTGAAGTGTAGATTGGTTGCGTGGCTAGTAATTCAGAAAAAATTGTATGGATCGATTGCGAGATGACCGGATTGGATCTGGTTAAAGACGCATTGATCGAAGTAGCGGTGCTCATTACCGACTCGGATCTGGAGATCGTCGATGAGGGCATCCAGGTTGTCATCAAGCCCGAGCCGGCGGCTCTGGCGCAAATGGATGACCTCGTGCGCAATATGCATGTGGCCAGCGGCCTGCTGCCCGAGCTGGAAAACGGCATTTCCATGGCCGAAGCCCAGCGCTTGGTGGTCGACTACATCAAGAAGCACGTTCCGGAGCCGAAGAAGGCGCTGCTTGGCGGCAACTCGGTGGGTACCGACAAGAACTTCTTGGCCCGCGATATGCCCGAGGTCATTGAGCACCTGCACTACCGCATTATCGACGTATCGACCCTGAAGGAATTGAGCCGCCGCTGGTTCCCGAAGGCCCACTATGGCGCTCCGGCCAAGACCGGCAACCACCGGGCGCTGGGAGACATCCAGGATTCGATCAACGAGCTGCGCTACTACCGCGAAGCCATCATGGTTCCGGCCCCGGGCCCAACCTCCGATGAAGCCCGGAAGATCGCCACGGGGATCAGCCAAAGCGCCGGCTAGCTGCCAGGGATGGACCCTGGGGCATGGGTGATGCACTGCACAGTGCCCCAGGGGCTTTCCGATTGGCGTCCAAGCGGAAAATCCGTGTATAGTATTTCTCGTTGCCCGATACGGAATCGGTTCGCGAAAGCGTCCTGACTAGTATCGAAGCGAACATGGTGGGTATAGCTCAGTCGGTAGAGCGTCTGGTTGTGGTCCAGAAGGTCGCGGGTTCAAACCCCGTTACTCACCCCAGCAGTAAAGGCTCGGTTCGGAATGGAAATTCTGAATCGAGTCTTTTGCTTTCCCCGAGTGAGTTTTGCCGATGAGCCGCGCTGCACGCCGCCGATCGTGACACCCTCACCGCTGAGCCCCACAGCCACGGAGCCAGGGGCATGCCTGCTGCCAGCCAATCATCGGAGCAACCCAACCACTTCACCTAGGCCGAGGCAGCCGTCGTTCAGTACAGAAGTGCAGATCGCGACCCAGGCCCTAACTTAAGTCGCCGCCCAGAATCCAATGCTCCCCAAAGTTCATCAACATCCACAACTTCTGCCACCATCCCTTGAAGGCGCTGATTCGATCCACGACGGCCCTTATACCCACCATGAAGCGTCGGCCTACCTGACCCTCTTGCCAAAACGTTGGACTCAGGTAGCGCAGTAAATGGCAATATTTCGGCACGGGATCTACCAGTTATTGCAGTTCAGCGGTGCGCCACCAGTTCTGAACACTGAAAAATGAGCATCCCGTCACAATCCCGCAGAAGGCACCCGGTAGATTGGAATTTATGGTTCGAATACGTGTATAGTATTTCTCGTTGCCCGGTACGAAATCTTCAGAGCTATCGCTTCTGACTAGTATCGAAGTAAACATGGTGGGTATAGCTCAGTCGGTAGAGCGTCTGGTTGTGGTCCAGAAGGTCGCGGGTTCAAACCCCGTTACTCACCCCATTATCGAGGTGCGAACCCTTGACTGTTGAATCAGTCGTGGTTCGCACCTCGTTTTCATTCCGGTACGTCACGCACCAAAATTTCGCAGCATTCCGTCGGTCCGACTGGTCGCGATTACCTGGAACAGCCAGCTCGTTGGCACTTAATCGCTCATCGAACAAGACCAGCTTCTGGGAAGCTTCTGGGAAGCCCTGAACTCCGCGAGGTCGCAGAGGAGCTTGGAGCCGGCGTTGCCCAGATCCTGATCGCCTGAACCATCCGAGACGGCCAGACCATTGCCATCCCGAAAGCATCGAATACAGCGCATGTTGACGAAAACGCAACGCTGCTGGCGCTCTCCAACCACCATCTCGACCTCGATTATCGCGCGTATCCACCACCCGAGCGTCAAACACCTCTGGAAATGCTTTAAGTGCTGATGCAGGGGTTCGAGTAACTCGATTGGTTCAGTTGACAGCAACATTTCGGCAACGCTGCCTGTGGACTAACTCCACAAAGACCAAGTTCCTTTTGGATTATTACGCAGTAGAGCTAAATTGTTTCGATCGAGTGATGATTTTCATTTTCCGTCGCACGCACGGCGTTATAGCTAGAAACATTTGAGCCGTATGTCCGCATTTTCGCATCTGTCGAATACCCGGAAAATCTTCGTTGCTGACCGGGGCATTATTGCTAGTAATGTCACTTTTGCATACCCTCAAAACTACTCGAGTTGAGAGGGAACGATACTTGACTGGCTCAACCTGGGAGTTCGATACTAATAAGATGCCTGGCTTCCCGATGGAACGCAGAGAAGTACTGCCTTCCCGTGTCAAAGCCCTGAACGCCGCGCTCACAGCAGCCCGCACTGGCGGCCCGATATTCATCATTGGCGACGTCGGGACCGGACGCACAACGTTTTCTCTGCAGCTGATGGATCGCATCGAATCCAATTTCGTTTGGATCATCGGTTCCAAAGCGCTGAGCTCGGTTCCTTTTTCCACGTTGAGCGTGCTCGCAACCCAGCTGCCCAACGGTTCAACAGGTACATCGCCCACCGAACTCGTTACCGGCATCGGCCGAGCCACCAGTGAACGCGGCCAGTGGATTTTCCTGGATCAAGCGGAATATGTAGACCAGCAAAGCGCCGCAGTTCTCAAGCAGTTCGCCACGGCCGGCAATATTCGTCTGGTCGTCGCCACGGCAACCGTTCGCGCGATGCCTTCGGAACTGCGATCCATGATTTTCTCCCCGAGTTTCATGCGCATAGAACTCGGGCCCCTCACCTACGACGACGCTGCCATGATGCTTTCCGAGATCCTCGGCGGCGAGGTGAATTCTAGCGCCGTTACTTCGCTGCTGGAATTCTCCGGCGGACATGCGCTGCATTTGCGCGAGCTGGCACTGGATGCCCAGTCGACCGGGGCACTGAGCAAGCAGCAGGACTATTGGACGCTCAAACGTCACTGGACACCGCGTGGAAAGCGCACCACAGACCTCATCAACGCCCGCTTAAGCAACCAGCCAGAGGAAGTCCGGGAAGCTCTAGAGCTCCTGGCAGTCACCGGCCCGGTCCCACTGCCGATTGCCCGCAAACTCATGGGACAGGCAATCTACGATGCCATCGACGCCGGTCTGGTCCGCCTCGATTTTGTTGCGGAGAACCCTGTCACCGGCGAGCGCACGGAGCACGTCCGGCTCGGTGCGGGCCTGTCCTCTCAGCTGGTTTTCAGCAGTTTCGATTCGTCCACGCTGCGCCGGCATATCAAGACCATCGACGAGAAGCTGTCCTGGGAGCTGTTCGACGCGGAGTCACGAAGCCGGTTCACCAGGCATCGGCTGGATATGGGGATGACCGTTCCGATTCGCGAGTTGCTCTCCGATGTCGAGCAGTCGACTAGCGCACGGCAATTTCCGCAGGTGATCGCGTTGACCGATTTGCTGGACCAGCAGCGGGTCGACTCCCCCGACCAGCTGGAATCATTGCTGATTGCCCGAGCGGATGCGTTGTATGAACTTGGCAAGCCGGAGGCCGCGTTGGCCTTGCTGCAGGATCACCTGCCAACGGGGTCGCCGGAGATTCGTTTTATCGCCGCCAAGATCGCGTATGCGAGTTTGGGGCGTCTCGAGCTGGCTGAACAGATCCTCGAACCCCGGCCTGGCGATCCACCGGGCATTGCCGCGTACTTGCTGCTGATCCGGTCGCGGGCCAACAAGGTTGTTGATATCGCCTCGTTGCGCCAGTATGCGTCGATGCCCGAGCTGCGCAGTGAAGGGCGGGCTTCATGCTTGGCCCATGTGCTGATCGAGAAGTCGCACGCCGGGTCGGCCGAGGAGGCGATGGCCGAGTACGTCCGGATCTCGTCGTCGCCGGAGTGGAAAACGGAGTCTGCCTCGGTACGCTCCGAGTTGCTCTTCGCGTTCCCCGCGATGGCGTTCGCGCTGGGGATGAATCCTGCGCAGTTTGCCCAGTTGACGGTGGGTGACAACCTCAAGGAGGCAAACGTCGATCACGGCAACGTCATCGTGGGCATCGGCATGGGCTATCTGGAGTCCGGGATGGCTTCTCAGGCCTTGGCGGCGTTGGAGCAGGCGATAGGTTTGCTGTCGGTGGGCGACCCGTATTTGGTCAAGGGTTTTGCCGCGGCGTTTGCCGCGTATGCTGCATCCCTGCTGGGCGACCGGGCCAAGGCGTCGTACTATCTGGACATGTCGCGTGCGGAGCCTGAGGTTTCGGGGCAGATCTTGCGTCCGATCGCCGAACGGTCGCTCCTATCGGTGGTTTTGGATCTTGAAGGCGAGCAGGCCGCTGAGGATTTATTGCACAAGCTGCTTGCTGAGGCCGAGTCCTTCGGGCGTAAGAACCTGGTGATGCGCCTGTTGCTCGAAGCATGGCAGTGCGGACTGTTGGCCGATATTTCACGGCTGTCGGAAGCTGCGTTGCAGGTGCAGGGACCGCTGGCGGCGACGCTGGCTGGCTACCAGGCGGCGCTTGAGGATCCAGCGGAACTGAATGTGGGACTGCTTGTGCAGGCCCATGTCGAGGGTGGGCAGCTACTGCTGGCGGCCCAGCTGGCGGCGAGCGCTTCGGAGCGTGCTCGGGTTCTGGGGCGGCGCACGGTGGCCAGCCATCTTCTGGGACTTTCGGTCGACATCGCCCAGCCGTTGGAACATGTTAATACGTCGGCATTGGGTCGGGCTCGTGTTGATGAATCGCTGTTGACGGCTCGTGAATATGCAACGTGCATCAGGGCCGCTTCCGGGGCGAGCAATCACGAGATCTCCCAGGAGCTGTTTTTGTCGCCGCGTACGGTGGAGGGACATTTGCAGCGCTCGTACGCGAAATTGGGTATCACGGACCGTCGGCAACTGCTGGCTGAGCGTGTCGCGTCGGATGCTGGAGTGCTCCAGGCCGCAGAAGATACTCTAGCCCTACCTGTTTTTGAGTGATGGCGTACCTAGTCACCCAGTTTTGCAGCTTAGATGTCCATACTTGCCCATAGGATGATTCTTGTTCGATCTACCAATGCGGTTGGCTCTTGGGGGAATCACAGTAGTTGATGGAGCGGATCACGGGAATTTAGATTGCATTCACTCGCAATGAGTGCTTATGACTCCCACCGATACAGACCGGTGCCAGCATCTTTGATGCTGGCACCTTGTCGTTAAGCTTTGTGACACCAGATCCTCGACGATATTCGAAGATATGTTCGAATCACTGGCTGCGAGGAGTCTACACCCGTGTTTTTTGAGACTTATTGCTTCAAACATGACGTGGGCAACAGATACTCGGCCGCAAATAGGCGCATGTCATTGGGTAAGACCATAATGGAAGTGAACAGTCGGGCAGGTCGATGTTCCTGGCCTGCCCCAAATCAGGCCCCACCCCTCTACCGAAAGGTACTCCCCTGTGAAACGCGCGCTCTTTGAAGAGGACCACGAGCAGTTCCGTGAATTGGCTACGGAGTTCAATGCCCGGGAGATTTCCGGCAAATACGCCCAGTGGGAGAAGGAGCACCAGATACCCCGCGAAGTGTGGCAGGCCGCCGGAGAGAACGGCTTGCTGGGTCTTGCCGTGCCAGAGGAGTTCGGCGGCATGGGGATCGACGACTACCGCTTCCGTGTAGTGCTCGATGAGGAGTTCGTGCGTTCCGGTCACCTGGCCGTGGCGTTGGCGTTCCACCTGCATGACGATCTGGTGCTGCCTTATTTGCTGTCCTACGGCTCGGCCGAGCTCAAGGCCAAGTGGCTGCCCCGCATGGTCGACGGCTCCACCATTACTTCCTGCGCGTTTACCGAGCCTGGCGCGGGGTCCGACCTGCGTGCCGTACGCACAAAGGCGGTCCGCGATGGAGATGACTGGCTGATCAGCGGGCAAAAGACCTTCATCGGCAATGCAGCGTTTGGCGATGCAGCGCTGGTGCTGGCGCGCACCGACGGCGAGAGCGGACGGGCCACCGAACAGTCCTTCTCGCTGTTCATGGTCGAGCGTTCCGAGGGGTACACCAATGGCACCCCCTTCGACAAGATCGGGTTGCGCGCTTCGGATACCGCGGAGCTGTTCTTCGACGATGTCCGCGTGAGTGCTGACGATCTGGTTGGCGAGCTCGGCCAGGGCCTGTCCTATGTCAAGGCTCATCTCCCCCAGGCGCGTCTGGCCATTGCCGTGGCGGCGTCGGCGATCTGCACCGCATCCTTCGAGCAGGCGCTGGAGCATGCGAAGAACCGCTCGACCTTCGGCCAGGCGCTGACCGAATACCAGAACACGCGTTTCGAGCTGGCTAACCTGAAGACTGAGGCGCATGTCACCCAGAGCTTCGTGGATCGGGCGGTACTGGCGTTCAACGAGGGCGAGCTGGATGCTGCCGAGGCTGCCGAGGTCAAGCTTTGGGCTAGTGAGAGCGCTAAAAAGCTTTCCGATCAGGCGTTGCAGATCCATGGCGGCTACGGCTACATCATGGAGTACCCGATCGCGCAGTCGTTCACCGCCTCGCGCTTGCTGACCATTTTCGGTGGCACAAGTGAGATCATGCGTGAAACTATTGGACGAGCACTCTAAGCACTTTTGAAAGGAACTGATCACGTGCCTATTCGGCAGATCACTGTTTACGGAGAACCTGTACTTCACCAGCGTGCGGTGGAGGTCACCGAGTTTGACGACGCCTTGCGCGAGCTCGTGGCCGATATGCACCTGACCATGGATGAAGCGCACGGTGTCGGCTTGGCCGCTCCGCAGATCGGTTTGGGCCTGCGCATGTTCACCTACGTCTTCGCAGACCAGGACGATGCTCCCGAGCGTGGTGTGGTGATCAACCCGAAGTTGACCCTTTCGAAGGTTTCGCAGGCTCCTGCCCACCCGGATGAGGATTCAGAGGGTTGCTTGTCCGCGCCCGGCTTGAACTACCCGCTGCAGCGCGCCGACTATGCCAAGGTGGAGGGTTTCGACGAGTTCGGCCAGCCGATCTCCTTTGAGGCCCATGGCTGGTTCGCCCGCATCATGCAGCACGAGTACGACCACCTGGATGGCCTGTTGTATGTGGACAAGCTGCAGCCGCGCTGGGAGAAGAAGTGGAAGAAGGCCAAGAAGGCTCTTGGCTGGGGCGTCCCGGGCAACACCTGGCTGCCGGGGACCGATGAGGATCCGTTCGGCCACTAGGCCCAGTCCCTCCTGGCAGGCGGCCGCCTACCGGGCGGTCTTGAAGTCCAGATACCGCTGATGCAGCGCCGTACCGAGTTGATCGGTCGGCGCTGCTTCTGCATTCCAGAGCCTTGCCGCCCTGCCTTGTTCAAGCCAGAAGGGCAGGAACATGCCATTCTTGCCGGGCAGGATCTGCTGGGCCATCTGCTCATCGGCTGCCAGCGCCCGATCCGCATAGCCCAGGTAGTACTCGTCAAAGGGACCCAGCAGGTGCAGCGGCAACCGGGTGGACTGCGGCGTTTCAAGCTCGCGGTGGGCCAGGCTTCCGGCAATGACCCAATAGTTTTCTCCTCGCTCATCGTTGCCTGCGCTGACCAGCACGTCACCAAGGGCTTGGGCAGCAGTTCTCATGGCAGTAAGCGTCTGCCCCGCGTACCAGGCTGCGTCGCGGATGGTGGCTGGCCCATGGGAGCTGAGATAGCGGCGCAATATTTCCGCCAGCGGATCCGCTGGTTCCCGGTGCCGTGCGATCCATTGATCGACGAGCACGAAGTCCTGGGCGGTGAGCTTTGCACCATCAGGGGTGGGCCCCAGGCAGATCAAACCGTCCAGGGCGAGGATCTGCAGCAGGTGCAAGCCGCGTTGCTTGTCCGTCTCGATTCCGTGCCGGTTCAGCACGTTGAAGAGCTCGGTTCGGCTGGCCTGTTTAGCCTCCTGCAAATGCGAGTTGATGACGCCGGCAGCCTGGTCAATGACCTGCGCGTCGATCTGCAGTCCGCGCAGGCGTGCGGCTGCTGAGCGCAGGGTGCGTTCACGGCTTGAGCGTGCCAGCCACCGGAGATCCTCGGCGACGCAGATGTGCAGCGTGCCCCGCATGATCCACGACCGGACCAGCTGGCCGCCGGTGAACAGCGCGTCGACCCGCTGGCGTGATTCTTGGGCTGTCGAGCGCTGGGCCAGCCCGTAGCGTCCTGCAGCGAAGTCCTGGGACTAGAAGGCGAGCATGTGCTTGGCGGCCTGCAGCGTGGATTCTGCCGGTTCCAGCAGAAGCTGGCTGGCCATGCGTACTGCCAGTACCCTGGTCCTGTCCATCGGTCCACCTCGATCCAATCCCCGATGGCGTAGAGCCTAGCAGTCCGGCGCAGCGGATGCGCCTCCGGATCCGCAGCCGCCATGCCTCGCCTTGATGTGCAGATGGTCGTTGACGTAAGACTGCCGCAGCAACGGGCGACGCCTCACTTCAGCGGGGCGCGAATCCATTCGGCGAGCGCCTGCCTGAGCAGGGAGCAGTTGGCGGCGGTGTCGAAGGAGGTTACCAGACGTGAATCGCCTAGCCGGTGCATGCAGTACCCGGCCCACGGCACCACGATGAGATCCGTCAACCCGCGCTCCCAGGCGGCGACCAGCACCGGCCGGACCTCCGTGCTGCGCAGCACCGGTTCTGGATTCAATCCCAACCACGGATCGAACATCTGTTCCCATTGCTCGAACGCGATGAGGTCGATCCCCTCGTCGCCGTACTGCTGGGTCCAGAAATCATTGCCGGTGGCTGAACCGGTTGCCGCGGTAGTTGCCGCCAGCCCGGGGATGCGGTGGGCACCCTGCGCCTTTCCCGCCCACGCGTTCGACCAGGTCTGGATCCACCGTTGCTCCCACAGGTCCCGGTCGGCTTCGTCCGGCAGGGCCGAGGATCCCTTCTCGGGAACCGGGCTGAGCTGGGGCAGCGAGAGATCTTCGGCTAGACCCCAGCCCTGCCGGATGAACAACAGCATCCGGATTGGCTGCGCGTCATCATCCATGGACAGCGACATGTCCGCGGGCCTCCCGCCGTGGTTCAGTGCCGGATTCGTTGATCGCATCATGCCCCGAGCCTTGCACAGGGCACTTCCTCTGGCAACGGGTTCTGTGTGCATGAAACAGGATAGCGACCCCCGGGAATACTGGACCCCCGTCCGGTCCTGCCCACGACGCGGAAAAGTGTGCATCAGGAAAACCCGGCAAGACCGTTCCTATCGCAGGCCCAGAACTCAAGAAGGGACCATCCCAGCGCGCAATGCGTTGGGATGGCCCCTTCAGCTGAAACCCTTGAGGTCCTAGGCGGTGACGGCTTCTGCCTTCAGTGCAGGCACTGCAGCTGGGTGGGTGCCGGCCATGGTTTCGATGACGCGGACTACCTGGCAGGAGTAGCCGAATTCGTTGTCGTACCAAACGTAGACGACAGCGTTCTTGCCGGACACGATGGTGGCCAGGCCGTCAACGATGCCAGCGCGGCGCGAGCCGACGAAGTCGGTGGAAACAACCTCAGGCGAATCGATGTAGTCGATCTGCTTGTGCAGGTTCGAGGTCAGCGAGGTCTCGCGCAGGTAGGCGTTCAGCTCTTCCTTGGTGGTCTCGTTCTCAAGGTTGAGGTTCAAGATCGCCATGGAGACATCCGGGGTAGGAACGCGGATGGCGTTGCCGGTCAGCTTGCCTTCGAACTCCGGCAGGGCCTTGGCAACAGCCTTGGCGGCACCGGTTTCGGTGATCACCATGTTCAGCGCTGCCGAGCGGCCGCGGCGCTCGCCCTTGTGGAAGTTGTCGATCAGGTTCTGGTCGTTGGTGAACGAATGAACGGTTTCCACGTGCCCGTGGGTAACGCCGAACTTCTCGTTCAGTGCCTTCAGCACAGGGGTGATGGCGTTGGTGGTGCACGATGCAGCGGTGACAATCTTGTCTTCTGCGGTGATCCACGAATCGTTGATGCCGTGGACGATGTTCTTCAGGTCGCCCTTGCCCGGTGCGGTCAGCAGGACACGGGAAACGCCCTTGGCCTGCAAGTGCTGGGACAGGCCGGCCTCGTCGCGCCAGCGGCCGGTGTTGTCAACGACGATGGCGTTGTCGATGCCGTACTCGGTGTAGTCAACGGTGGTCGGGTCATTCGAGTAGATGACCTTGATCAAGGTGCCGTTGGCGAGGATGGTGTTGTTTTCCTCGTCAACGGTGATCGAGCCGTCGAAGCGGCCGTGCACCGAGTCGCGGCGCAGCAGGGAGGCGCGCTTGACCAAGTCGTTCTCCGCGCCCTTGCGGACTACGATGGCACGCAGGCGCAGGCCGTAGCCGCCGCGTTCGATGAGGATGCGGGCCAGCAGGCGGCCGATGCGGCCGAAGCCGTACAGCACGACATCCTGCGGTTCTGCGTCGGTTGCGCCAGCCTGGCCAACCTTCTCGCCCAATTCATCAGCCAGGAAGGCGTTCAGATCAGCGGAACCGGACTCCTTGAACTTCTTGTTCAAACGGCCGAGATCAACGGAGACCGAGCCGACATTCAGGGACTCGATGGCATCGAGGATCGCCTTGGTGTCGTTCAGGTCGAGCTCTTCGCCATCGATGCGGCGCACGACGCGGTGGGCCTTGATGATGTCGATGGCGGACTGGTTGATCAGCTTGCGGCCGTAGACGGAGGTCACCACATTGTTCTTGCGGTACAGACGTCCGATCAGTGGAATCATGGCCTCGGCGAGCTCTTCGCGCCCGCTCCATTCTTGCTGGGCAACGACAGACTGCTGGGTCACAGAAAATCCTTCCAATTCAGCCGACTCGCAGATCCATGAAGTCGGTTGGCACCGTGGGAAGCACCATTGCTTTTGCGGTGGCACGAGGTAACAGGATCATCCTCGTAAGTACATGATCCATTCTAGACCGTGCGCTGAAAAAGCGCGGATCGGGAACTGTGAATCATCTCACGAGCGGGCAAGGGCCGGGCCGTGTGATCAGGAATGAAGGGCTGGATGCAGCGAAGGAATTAATGAATGGGATGGCCGATACGCCGGGTTTTGTCGCGCCGAAGCGGGACGGTCATCTATCTACGACTGCCGTTGCCGGCAGCCTCTAGCGGTCCACCCGACTGCATGGGGCGAACAGCCCTCATAACGCAGTCTGTCTGACCTTGCTCCGAGTGGGGTTTACCTAGCCACCCCAATCGCTTGGGGTGCTGGTGGTCTCTTACACCACCGTTTCACCCTTACCAGGAAAACCTGGCGGTCTATTTTCTGTGGCACTAGCCTGCGGGTTACCCCGAGTGGGCGTTACCCACCACCCTGTTCTGTGGAGCCCGGACGTTCCTCGGGACAATTGCTTGCCACGCGACCGTCTGGCCATCCCATTCACTACCAGTCTAATCGGTTCAGGACAGCCTTCGGACCACTTTCGAACACTGGATCGCTCACAGCCGGAGTCGCCACGGCGGGGACATGGCCGTCGCAGAGCAGCAGGTGGACTCCGATAAGCTGGAGAGCGTGCTTATTTTGTTGCCGCCTTCCGAAGGCAAGACCGCCCACGTCGAAGGAGCTCCCTTCGAAATCGAAGAACTCTCTTTCCCGGAGCTCTCTGCCGAACGCCGCCTCATGCTCGACGCCCTGGCAGAAGTATCAGCAAGGGAAGATGCCATGGACCTGCTGGGCGTCGGAGCTTCGCTGGCCAATGAGGTAGCTCGGAATATCAACCTGCACACCGAGCCGGCCGCCAAGGCGCACGACATCTACTCGGGGGTGCTCTTCGAAGCCCTGGACTACGCGAGCCTGGATGAAGCCGCGCGGCGGCGTGCCGACGAATCCGTCATCGTGATCTCCGCGCTGTGGGGGGCCGTGCGATTTGGCGATCGCATTCCGCCCTACCGCTTGTCCATGTCGGTCAAGCTCGAGCCGCTGGGCAAGCTGGCCACCTGGTGGAAGAAGCGGCTGGCCCCGGTACTCGATGAGGCGGCCGGCAGCCAGCTGATCGTTGACGCCCGGTCGAGCACCTACGCAGCCGCCTACAAGCCAGCCAATGGCAACACCGTTGCGGTCAACGTGTTCCAGATGCGCAACGGAACGCCGAAAGTGGTCTCGCACTTCGCCAAGCACACCCGCGGTGAAGTCGCCCGCTTCCTGGTCGAGCAGCCGGTCGAACCGAAGAACCCTGGAGAATTGCTCGACCTGGTCCAGACCAAGTGGGAAGCGTCCCTGGTGGAAGACAAGAAGGGCCTGGCTTTGAACATCCTGCTGCCAGAAGACCACCAGTTCACCACCGTGAAGCAGGCCGCCTGAGCGCGTTGCGACAGCGAATGATGCCGTGCAGGCCGGGCAATTCCGCTAGGCCTGCATGGCATCATCGCTGCGCTGCAACCAGTTCGACTTCGAATCCGGAAGCATCCTCCAAATAGGCCGCATAGTGCTGCGCTCCCCCGGCGTATGGGTGCAGTTGCGCGAACATGAGGCTGAAACCGCGCTCCAGCGCTTCGGCGGCCAACGTGTCGACGGCCTGCCTGGTGCCGGCTTGGAAGGCCAAATGGTTCAGCCCTGGAGCCAGCCGGTCATGCCGCTGCTTCTTCGCATCCGGACCTGATTCCAGGACGATATAGAAATCGCCGCAGGAATAACTGATGCCGTTGGCCCATTGCGAATTGGCCGTGTAGCCCAGACGGGTCAGCAGCCAGCCCAGCGATGCTGTGCTGGCTGCCAAATCCTCCACCCAGATCTCTACGTGGTGCAGCATGCCAAACTCCGGCTATGGAGTCAGGACAAAGTCCCAAGGATCGGAATTCACCTGGGATACCTCGATTTCCACCGCATGTCCCAGATCGTTCAGCACATTGCCCAAGGCGCGGGCACCGGCCGAGAGCCAGACCCATTCCGAAGCGAAGTGGGAAACGTCGATCAGGTAAGGGAAGCCGCCATTGGCAGCTTCGCGCGCTTCGCTTGCCGGGTGATGGCGCAGGTCGGCGGTTACGTACACATCGGCCTGGTGCGAGCGCACCGCATCGAACAGGGAATCGCCGGCGCCGCCGCACAGGGCAACCTTCCGGATGATTCCGTTGCGGTCTCCGGCGACACGCACTCCGCCGGCTACGGCCGGCAGTACGGTGTAGACGCGTTCCGCGAAATCTTCGAGCTTCATCGGCTTCTCCAAGAAGCCCACCCGTCCCAGGCCTTCCTCGGGCAGCCCGTCCTTGGACTCCACCAACGGCACGCAGTCCTTGAGCCCGAAGGCATCGGCCAGCGCGTCGTTGACGCCCCCGATGGCACTGTCGGCATTGGTGTGCGCGGTCAGCAATGCGGTACCGGATTCAATCAGGCGGTGAATGGCCTCGCCCTTGAATGTCGTGCCGGCAACCTGGGTGACTCCGCGCAACAGCAGCGGGTGGTGAGTGATCAGCAGATCGGCCCCACGCTCGATTGCGTCCTCGATCACCTCCAGCGTTGGATCAACAGCCATCACGATCTTGGAAATCTGCTGGCCGGTTCGCCCGGTGACCAGCCCAACGGCATCCCAATCTTCGGCCAATGACTTTGGCCAAAGCTCCTCGGCGGCTTCAAGGACGTTACCCAGGGTGGTCTGCGCAGCCGAGGAGTCTTCCACTGGCTGCTCTGGCTTTTCTTCGGTAACGGGCTTGAGCGTCGAGGCCTCCGGGGAAACGTTGCTCTTCCCCAGGTCTTGCGAGTTATTTGCCTTGCTCTGCATACCAACCAGACTACGCCGTGCCAATGAGGATGGAACAGAATGCAACGCCGCAACGTTGTGAACTGTGTGAGTATTCTCAGCCTTCAGTCACCTCATCAATTCACCCCGACCCTGGATGTCCAGGACACCAAGTTGAGCACCTTCGTGCTAGCTGGCGGTTGCTTCTGGTGCTTGGATGCCGTGTACCAGCGCACGCGTGGCGTCTACGCGGTAATTTCCGGATATATCGGCGGCCACACCAAGGATCCGAACTACCGCGAAGTCTGCAGCGGCACCACCGGGCATGCCGAAGGTGTCGCGGTGATCTTCGATCCGCAAGTGGTTCCGGCCGACGTCATCCTGGACATGTTCTTCACCGTGCACGACCCGACCACGCTGAACCGCCAGGGCTACGATGTTGGAACCCAGTACCGCTCGGCGATGTTCCCGCTCGACGATGCACAGCGCGAACTTTTCGAGGCCGCCATCGACAAGTTCTCGCGTGTATACCCCAATCCGATCGTCACCACGCTGGAAGAGTCGAAAGATTTCTATCCTGCCGAGCAAATTCACCAGGATTATTACTCCGAAAACCAAGAAGTCGGATATTGCCGGGTGATTATCGATCCAAAGCTCGCAAAAGTCAGGAAATATTACGCTCAATGGCTAAACGAAACCTAGTCGCGCTTTAGGCCTATTAGGGTTAGTTGTGAACCCGATGGGTGTCCGGCGGTTACGCCAGATTCCAGCAGTTATTTCGCCGCAACTATCTGCGGCTGCATAAAGTACACGTAAGGATTGCATACAAGATGGGCAAGATCTACAACAACGTCACCGAAGTCGTCGGCAACACTCCGCTGGTGAACCTGAATCGCGTCGGCGAGGGCCTGCCAGGCAACATTGCCGTGAAGCTGGAATTCTACAACCCGGCCAACTCCGTCAAGGACCGCATCGGCGTGGCCATCGTTGATGCAGCCGAGGCATCGGGCGCGTTGAAGCCAGGTGGCACCATTGTCGAGGGCACGTCCGGCAACACCGGCATCGCGCTGGCCATGGTTGGCGCGGCTCGCGGCTACAAGGTCGTGTTGACCATGCCTGAGACCATGTCCACCGAACGCCGAGTCATGCTGCGCGCTTTCGGTGCCGAGATCGTGCTAACTCCGGGCGCCGATGGCATGCGCGGCGCCGTGGAGAAGGCCAAGGAGATCGTTGCGACCTCCGATAACGCCATCTGGGCGCAGCAGTTCGCCAACACCGCGAACCCGCAGGTGCACGCAGACACTACCGGTCCGGAAATCTGGGCCGATACCGAAGGCAAGGTCGATATCCTGGTTGCCGGCATCGGTACCGGTGGAACGATCACCGGCGCAGGCCGCTACCTGAAGGAAAAGAATCCGAACCTGAAGATCGTGGCAGTGGAGCCGAAGGATTCCCCAATCCTCAATGGCGGAAAGCCGGGCCCACACAAGATCCAGGGCTTGGGCGCGAACTTCATCCCAGAGGTGCTCGATACCGAACTGTACGACGAAGTCCTGGATGCCAGCATCGAGGATTCGGTGTCGACCGCCCGCGCGTTGGGCGTCAAGGAAGGCATCCTCGGTGGCATCTCCGCTGGTGCAGCCGTATGGGGCGCAGTTCAGGTCGCCGCACGCGAGGAAAATGCAGGCAAGCAGATCGTTGCGATCATCCCCGACTTCGGTGAGCGCTACATCTCCACGCTGCTCTTCGATGACATCCGCGGCTAAGCAGGTTTGCAGAAGCAGAATAAATCGGCGTGAGCCACCGTTGGGTCTATTGAGAGACCTTTATCGGTGCAGCTCGCGCCGATTTGCTGTGTGACATCTGCGGATTGTCCCGCAGCGAACCGCAACCACTAAGGTAGTATTCATGAGTTTTATCTCCCGCCTGCGTGAGGATTTGGCTAACGCACGCCAGCACGATCCGGCAGCGCGAAGCGATCCCGAAAACTTCTTCGTGTATTCCGGGCTGCACGCCATCTGGATGCACCGGCTGGCCCACAAGATGTGGCAGAACCCGGCACTGAAATGGCCAGCCCGTTTGCTCTCCCAGGCGAACCGCGCACTGACCGGCATCGAGATCCATCCCGGCGCGACCATCGGCCGCCGCTTCTTCATCGACCACGGCATGGGCATCGTCATTGGCGAGACGGCCGAAATCGGCGACGACGTGATGCTGTACCACGGGGTGACCCTCGGCGGCCGGTCGCTGGCCAAGGTCAAGCGCCACCCGACCATCGGGGACCGCGTGGTCATCGGCGCAGGGGCCAAGGTCCTGGGGCCGATCGTGATCGGTGCCGACTCGGCAATCGGCGCGAACGCCGTTGTCGTCAAGGATGCCCCGGCAGGATCGATCGTCACCGGAATCCCTGCGCAGAACCGTCCGCGCCGGCCTGAAGAGCACAAGCCAGCGGTGGACCCGGCCGAGTACATCGACCCGGCCATGTGGATCTAGGACTTCTGCTTCCGTTACGGCAGCGCAAACCCGCCCAGCGTCCGAACCGTCCAGGTTCGGCCGCTGGGCGGGTTTCTTCTTGGTCCGGCTTGGTCGCCGGCAGAACAAAGCATCGATGCCCGGTACCTGCGAGTCTGGTACCGGGCATCGATGCTCATGCTTGTGCGGCAAGCGGGTTAGGCCAGCTTGTGGTCTTCCGATTCGGTGCCATCTGCCAGTTCAACGATTTCGTCCTCGGGATCCTGCGGCTGGGTGCCGAGCTTGCCTCGGGTCAGCTTGTGCATGATCATGGCCAGCGCTCCGTCACCGGTCACGTTGGTTGCGGTGCCGAAGCTATCCAGTGCAATGTAGGCCGCGAACATCAGGCCGACCTCGACCTCGCCGAAGCCCAGCATCTGGGAGAGCAGGCCAGCAGCGGCCGCAATAGCGCCGCCAGGCACGCCTGGGGCGGCGATCATCATGACGCCCAGCATCAGAATGAACGGGAGGTAGGCGCCGAAGGACACTTCGCCGCCGGTCAGCAAGAGCACGGCGATGGAGAAGCAGGTGATCTTGACCATCGAGCCGGACAAATGGATCGTGGCGCACAGCGGGATCACGAAGCCAGCCACGGCGTCGGCCACGCCATTCTTCTTGGCCGATTCCAGCGTCACCGGAATAGTTGCGGCAGACGACGAGGTGCCCAATGCGGTGAAGTACGCATTGCGCATGCCCCACAGGGCAGCCAGCGGGTTGCGCTTGTTCATCGCGCCAGCGATCGTGTACTGCGCCAGCAGGACCACCAGGGTGAGCACGAAGGAAATCACTGCAACGAAGAGGAACTTCTGGACCACGACGACGGCGTCACCGGCGGCGGACAGGTCCAGGAAGATGCCGAAGATGAACAGCGGCAGCGCCGGAACAATCACGCGGCGGATGACCATTTCGATAATGCTGCGGAATTCCACGGCACCACGGAAGAGCACGGTGGAACGGAAGGCAGTGAGCCCCAGGCCCAGCATGAACGCCAGCACCAGTGCGGTCATCACACCCATCAGCGGAGTCAGCACGATTTCAGTTGCGGAATCTCCCGCCTCGCCAACCAGAGACAAGTACGGCTCGAAACCGGATCCTTCGCCTGCACCAACTTCTTCGACGCCGCCGCCGGACAGCGACTTGGTGAACAGCCAGCGGCTGACGAAGTAGGCAAGCAGGCCTGCGGCCAAGGTCGAGGAGTACGCAATGACTGCGGTGATGCCCAACCACTTGCCGGCACCCTTGCCAAGCTCAGCGATAGCCGGTGCGACCAAGCCGAAGATGATCAAAGGCACGATGAAGCCAAGGAATCCGGAGAAGATCGAGTTGTAGGTCAGGAATACGCTTCCCAACCAGACCGGCATCACCGGGCCAAGCAGGATACCCAGCACGATGGCAACGAGCACCCAGCCAAGCAGTGGGATAGATTTCAGCAGCTTCATGAAAGTCCTTATAAACGGTTAGGGATCGGAGCGCCCTGCGCGACGGCCACAGGTGTGTCGTGGCGCACGCCTCAATCATGATAGACGTAATTTCCATTACACCGAAATCCTGTGATTGGCTTAAGTGTTACGGAAATTCGCGCTTCTGCCGAATAATTCCCGCCTGAAATCGGAAGGGCTCCCATTGAATTCGATTACGGGGGTATCGACCGTTCCCCAGATGAATATTCGGCGATTCAGCCGCTGAGGGCGTCTGGCCACAATTAAGCGGCATGGTGCTGGTGTGACGTTGTGGACTACTCGAAGCTTGCTTCAACCACGCCTTGTTCATGGCCCTGCCCGACAACCTGGTTTTGCACCCGTAGGTTCAGCACGGTCCCGTCATCGGCATTTTCATAGCTCACGAACACCGACCCTGCTCCGGCGTCACTGCTGGTTTGCGACCAATTTGGTCCACCTGCCGCCGAATACTCGGTCAGGGACGCGACCACTTGGGCGGTGGCCAGCTGTTTCATTTGGGCTTCGTTCCCATTGCCCCAGGCAACGACCAGCGCGTCAGCATACTCGGTGGCGTTTGACGGCAGCTTGCCCAGCTCCTGCCCCCCGATCGTTTCCGTTTGCTCCGATTCCTCATCGGCCGGCGTGCTTGAAGCTTCAGGCTCTGTCGGCTCGGACGAGGTCGCGGTTGGGGATGCGGTTGCGGAGAAAGTTTTCGTCGGGCTGGCTCCAGGATCCGTGGACGCTTCGCTTGGTGCGCCACCGGAGGTGCTGCCGCACCCGGCGAGCGCGAGGCAGCCGGCCAGTGCTGCCGCCGAGCTGAGCTTGAGTAGTTTCCGAGGTGCATCCGGCATGGCATTCTCCGCTCTCGACGAGGAATCGACAATTCCCTTGTAATTCGATCCTCCACCGGAGGGGGCAGCAATTGCAAGCAGGCAAGCCCGGGCGAGGTGCTGGTGTGCTCATTTGTCAGTAGGCTTGGGACATGAGCCAGCACCCTGCCGATAGCCATGACACGATCCGAGTACGCCAAGCACGGGAAAACAACCTGCGGGGCGTCGACGTCGATATTCCCAAACGCCGCATCACCGCCTTTACCGGCGTATCGGGATCAGGCAAGTCCTCGCTGGTGTTCGGCACGATTGCCGCCGAGTCCCAGCGGCTGATCAACGAAACGTACACGACCTTCATCCAGAGCTTCATGCCGTCGATGCCCCGGCCTGATGTGGAGGTGCTGGAGAATCTGTCTACGGCCATCGTGGTCGACCAGGAACGCATGGGCGCGAATTCGCGTTCTACGGTGGGCACGGCTACCGATGCCTATTCGCTATTGCGCGTGCTGTATTCGCGGTACTCCACCCCGAGCGCCGGCGGCGCGGGCGCGTACTCGTTTAATCTCGGCCAGGGCGCGTGCCCGGTATGCGAGGGTTTCGGCACCGAGGCGAGCATCGACCTTGATGAACTGCTGGATTGGGACAAGACGCTGAACGAGGGAGCCATCAAGGCGCCCAACTTCGCCCCGGGCGCCTGGCTCTGGCAGACGCTGACCGCCGGCACGCAGCCCGACCTGGACGTGAAGCTCAGGGACATGCCCAAGGCCATGCTGGACCGCATGCTCTATGAGGAAGCGGGCAAGGTCAAGCTCAACGGCGCAAACATGAGCTACTCCGGGTTGATCACGCGCATCAAGAGCAATTACATCCATTCGGGCAGGGAAATCAAGCAAGCCCATATCCGCGAGTGGATCGATCGGATCTCCACGACCGCCCCATGCTCCGCCTGCGACGGTTCCCGGCTCGGGCCGGCGGCCCGCGAGTCGAAGATCAATTCCCTGGGGATCGCGGACATGACCGCAATGCAGGTATCCGAGCTGCTCGACGCACTGGATCAGATCCAGATACAGGATGCGTCGCCGCTGATCACCAATTTGAAGGCCGTGCTCGAATCCATGGTGGATCTGGGACTGGGATACCTTTCGCTGGACCGCCCGGCTGGCACCCTCTCCGGCGGCGAAGCCCAGCGCGTGAAGATGATCCGGCATCTTGGATCAGCGCTCAGCGATGTCACCTACGTCTTCGACGAGCCCACCGTGGGGTTGCATCCCCATGACATCCAGCGGATGAACGGGTTGCTGGCCGGCCTGCGCGACAAGGGCAATACCGTGCTGGTGGTGGAGCACAAGCCAGAGGTCATCGGCATTGCCGACCACGTCATCGACCTGGGTCCGGGCGCCGGCACCCACGGCGGCACCATTTGCTACAGCGGGGCCGTCGATGGCTTGCTCGCCAGCGATACGCTCACCGGGAAGCATTTCACGACTCGTGCCGCCCTCAATATCACCTCGCGCAAGGCCACTGGTGCGATGGAAGTTCGTGGCGCCTCCCTGCACAACCTGAAGAATCTTTCCGTGGATATTCCCACCGGCGTGATGTGCGCGATCACCGGCGTTGCGGGTTCGGGCAAGTCCACGCTGATCCACTCGACGATCGCCAAGCGCGAAGATGTTGCCGTGGTGGACCAAACGGCGATCCGCGGATCGCGGCGTTCGAACCCGGCCACCTATACCGGGATCATGGATCCGATCCGTGCGGCCTTCGCGAAGGCCAACGACGTGAAGCCTGCCCTGTTCAGCGCCAATTCGGCCGGCGCCTGCCCTGCTTGCAGCGGCGTCGGGTTCACCTACACGGATTTGGCGTCCATGGCCGGAGTCGCCCTGCCGTGCGAACAGTGCCGCGGCAAGCGGTATACAGCGCAAGTGCTGGAATACACCTTGGACGGCTTGAACATCGCCGACGTCCTGGACTTGAGCATGGAAGAAGCCTTGGAGCAGCTGAAGGTGCCCAAGGCCAAGGCCATGCTGGAACGGCTGAACCAGGTGGGCCTGGGCTACCTGAAACTGGGCCAGCGGCTGAATACGCTCTCCGGCGGCGAACGGCAGCGCATCAAGCTGGCCATCAACCTGGGCCAGGGCGCCGGCACCTACATCCTGGATGAGCCAACCACCGGGTTGCATATTGCCGATGTGCAGAACCTGCTGCGGCTGCTCGACGAGATGGTCGACGAAGGCAATACCGTCATTGTCATCGAGCATCACCTGGCAGTCGTCGCGCACAGCGACTGGGTCATCGACCTGGGCCCCGGGGCAGGCCACGAAGGCGGAAGCATCGTCTTCGAAGGGACCCCTGCGGATCTTGCCGCCTCGGGCACGCTGACCGGCGAACACCTCGCCGCCTACGTCAGGGGATAGGCGTGGCGCAGAAACTCAGGAAACCTCTGCCGGCTGACGCGCCCGAGTTGGCCCGGCTGCATGTCGAGTGCTGGAAGGAAACCTACACGCATCTGCTGCCTGACGGGTTCTTCGGCTCCGCGCATGATGAGCAGCGCCTGGCCATGTGGACCAGGGTGCTGGATGACCCGAATCCGCTGTTCCGGATCTGCGTCGCGGAGAACGAGGACAGGAAGCTTGTCGGCTTCGCCTTCGCGGCTCCGCCCACGGGAAATACCGAAGGCCTGCGCGAAGACGTGGCTCGGCAGCTGTACAACCTGTATGTGCGGCGGGCCTGCCATGGGGATGGCACCGGGCAGGCGCTGCTGGATGCAGTGCTGGGTGACGAGCCGGCTGTGCTCTGGGTGGCTGCCCAGAATCCGCGGGCCATCAGGTTCTATGAACGCAACGGCTTCGACTTCGACGGAGCCACCGAGGTTGACCCGGCCGCCCCGGAAATCACCGACGCGAGGATGCTGCGGTAGCTAGCCGCCGGCAAGAATCTTCAGGATGTCCGGGGCCGTTGGGGTGCCCAGTTTCGCATCGATCTTCAATACCAACTGCGCTTGGCGACGCAGCGAGTCGAATTCGGCATGCGAATCGGCGTCCTTCCGAATTCCTGTGGAGTCTCGCGCACGGAATTTATCCAGTGCCAGCTGCTTTACCGCATCACGGATCAGGGCCAAGTCCTCGGGCTGCACCGTCCAGCTATCCTTGTGCTCGCGCATCCAGGATCTGCGCTGCGCGTCGTCCAGGCCTTCGGGCGGCTGGCCTGCGCCCTGCAGATGCTCGAGCATCGACGTGCCGACGTTCTGCTCGGCGATGTCCTGGGACAAGCACCGGTCAATGGCGTATTGGACGCGAAGCCACCATTGACCGGCGGTATCCACTTTCGAGCGCAGCCGCAGCGTTCGCATGGCCAGGACTACGCCTGCGCCCGCGATGAGTACTGTTAGCAGCGGGACGAGCGCGAGCACGATTCCCAGCCCAGTGCCCCAGCCGCCACCATATCCGTTCATGCTCCGATCCTAGATTGGGCTTCGGACCGGAGCAATCACCAGGTGGCCGAGGCTAGATGCGCACCAGCATCTTTCCGGTGTTTGCGCCGCGCATCATGCCCAGGAAGGCGTCCACGGTATTCTCGATGCCGTCAACAATTGTCTCGTCGTAGGCGATCTTGCCTTCGGAGAACCACTGGCCCATGCGCTCGCCGAATTCCGGGGCGAGATCAAGGTAGCTGGAGAGGGTGAATCCCTGCAGTTTCAGTCCGCGGGTGATCAGGTTGGACATGTTCTGCGGTCCCGGTGCCGGCTCGGAGCTGTTGTAGCTGGCGATGGCGCCGCACAGGGCTGCGCGTCCGCCATCGTTGAAAGCTGCCAGGGCGGCTTCGAGGTGATCCCCGCCCACGTTGTCGAAGAAGACATCGATGCCTTCCGGTGCTGCTGCCGCCAGCTGGCCGTGCACGTCGCCATCCTTGTAGTTGAAGGCTGCATCGTAGCCGTACTTGCTGGTCAGCAATTCAACCTTCTCGGCACTGCCGGCCGAACCGATGACGCGCTTGGCTCCCATGAGCTTGGCGATCTGCCCGGCAGCAGTGCCCACTGCACCTGCGGCGCCGGAGACGAAGACGGTCTCCCCCTCGGCAAGATTCGCGATCGCGCTCAGCCCCACATAGGCGGTCAGACCCGTCATGCCCAGGATGTGCAGGCGCAGCGATGACGATACCCCTGGCAGATCAGGCGCCGGCTTGAAGCTGGACGAACCGGCTTGCACGGTATCCGACCAGCCCAGCTGGTGCTGGACCAGGGTGCCTGCCGAGAAGGCCGCGTCAGCGGTCTCGATGACCCGGCCGATCGCTCCGCCGAGGATCTGCTCGCCGATCTGGAATGGAGGGATGTAGGAGCGGGTGTCGTTCATGCGTCCGCGCATGTAAGGGTCCACCGAAATGAACTCGTTGCGCACCCGGATTTCCCCGGTTTCCAGCTCCGGCAGCTCAACGGTCTGCACGCTGAAGTTCTCATGGGTCGGCCAGCCGGAGGGGCGGGAGGCGAGCAGGATCTGCGTGCTGGTTGCTTTGGTCATGGTTACCAGTTCTTTCAAGTCTCGGTTGCGTGTGGAATTCTTCGTGTCGTACTAGTTGCCCAGCACGAGGCCAAGGGTCAGCAGGACGATGGCCAGAAATGGCAAAATCCCTTGCTTGATGGCGAGCTTCGCTTTGCCGGGGCTGCCCAGTGCCAGGACCAGCGCGGCGGCCAGCATCGAGCCGGTTCCGGCGAAGACCAAGGTAGCGCCCACTGCCATGTGTCCCAGGCCCGAGGCGATCACGCCTGCAATTGAGGCTACGGCCAGGAAGAGGTTGTAGAACCCCTGGTTGAAGGCCATCTCCCGCGTCGCTTCGGCTTCGGCCTCGCTGGTCTTGAACACCGAACGGGTCTTCGCGGTGGTCCACGTCAGGGACTCCATCGAGAAGATGTAGATGTGCAGCAGGGCAGCTGCGGTTGCGAGGATCTGCGCGGCGATGATCATGATGCGTCCTTGGTGTGCGGGGAACAACTATTCTGTAACGACCATTTCAATATATACTGGAATGGTCGTTACGAAAAGAGGAGATGGGTGTGATGGCGCGAACATCCGCATTCGATAAGGAAAAAGTCATCCAGAGTGCCCGATCGGTCTTCTGGTCACGGGGCTTCGAGGCCACGTCCATTCCCGAGCTTGAAAACGCTACCGGCCTGAGCCGCTCCAGCATCTACAACTCGTTCGGCTCCAAGCGCGGCCTCTTCGACGCAGCGGTGGACAGCTACCTCAATGAGATCGTGCGCCCGCGATTGCGTCGACTGCTCCAGGATCCCGTACCGGCCCACGCGCTGGAAGACTACCTGCGCGGACTTGCCGCCGCCTTCGCGAAACCCGAATCCCTGCCGGCAGCCCATGGCTGCCTGCTGATCAACACCGCCAGCGCACCGATTGCCGCCGAAAACGACGTCGCTGCCATCATTTCCGCCTACCGCGAAGAACTCGATGGCGCCGTGGGCCGCGGATTGAAGGCAGTTCGCCCTGAGCTCTCCTCCGAACGCCATGCCCTGCTCAGCGATACCATTACCGGGCTCGTGGTGGCGGCGTTCGCCCTGGTGCGCATCTCCCCCGGCGAAGCAGTCCGCTTGCTGCAGTGCGCGGAGAACCTGCTGGAGGACTAGCAGCACATCTTCCTAGACGGTGCCGCTGCGCGAAGACGGGTTTACCATGGAATCCCGGCAACGGGCTCGGGACTTCCTTGCGCGGAGCGATGACCGATGGACCAGGTTCGAGAACAAATTGCCGCCAGCTACCGGCGTGATGCCGCTGCCTTGGCTGGCTTATTGTCTGGCGCCGATCGCAGCTCGTTGGCCAAGCACAGCGAAGGCACCCGCTGGAGCAACGAGCAGCTGCTCTTCCATATGGTCTTCGACTACATGGTGGTTCGCGCGCTCATCCCGCTGGTGCACCTGCTGATCAAATGCCCGCCGTGGATCCGTTCGGCCTTCTGCGCGGTGCTCAATCCGCGCGGCGCCCAATTCCGGCACGCGGCTGTTCCACCCGGTGAATTACCTCGGATCCTGCGCGGCGGCTACGGTCTACAACCATCGCCGTATGCGCACACGGCTGGAGCGGACCCAAGCAGCGATCCTGGCCAAGCTGGCAACAGAAGACATCGCGGACCTGCAGCGCTGCGTCGACTTCCCGCGCCGGTGGGATCCGTTTTTCCATGAGCGTATGAGCTTGGCCGACGTCTATGCCTACCCCAGCTTGCACTTCGCTTTCCATGCCAGACAGCTGTCGCTGCCTTGAAACCGAACCGGTACGCGACGGACAAGTGCCCGCACTACGTCGCGATCAGCGTCTGCGCGGAATACATTCGGCTGATCCATGATCATTCGAGCGCAAAAAATGGCCTGCCCGAACTCCAGCGAGTTCGGGCGGGCCATTGGAGGAAATCCCGGTATTAGTGGGTATCCTCGGCTGCGATTTCGGTACGGTCACCGCTCCACTGCGTGTGGAAGGTGCCTTCCTTATCGGTGCGGCGGTAGGTATGCGCGCCGAAGTAGTCGCGCAGGCCCTGGGTCAGGGCTGCTGGCAGGCGGTCGCGGCGCAAGCCATCGTAGTAGGCCAGCGACGAGGAGAACACCGGCGCAGGGATGCCCAGCTGGACAGCAACGGAAACCACGCGGCGCCATGCTGGAACTGCCTTGTTGATGGCTTCGGCGAATGCCGGAGCGAACAGCAGGTTCGAAGGCTTCTCGCCGGCCGAGTAGGCAGCGGTGATGTCCTTGAGCAGCGCCGCACGGATAATGCAGCCCTCGCGCCACAGGCCGGCGATCTCATCGAGCTTCAGCTCCCAGTTGTATTCGCCGGCAGCCGAGGTGAGCATGTCGATGCCCTGGGCGTAGGAAACCAGCTTCGAGGCGAACAGCGCCTGGCGCACATCCTCGACGAAGTTCTCCGGCAGTGCGACCTCGGCGGTTTCGCCGGTCAGCACCTGCTGGCCCACAGCGCGGATATCGCGCTGCGAGGACAGCGAGCGGGCGAAGACCGATTCGGCAATGGCCGAAACTGGCGAGCCCATGTCCAGGCCGGACTGCACGGTCCAGCGGCCGGTGCCCTTCTGCCCTGCGGAGTCCTGGATGACATCGACCAGCGGCTTGCCGGTGGAAGCATCGACGTGGCCCAATACTTCGGCGGTGATCTCGGTCAGGAAGCTGGACAGCTCGCCCTGGTTCCACTCGTTGAAGATCTCTGCCTGCTTGGCCGGCTCGATGCCTGCGGCGTTGCGCATCAGGTCGTAGGCTTCGCCGATGACCTGCATGTCGGCGTATTCGATGCCGTTGTGGACCATCTTCACGAAGTGGCCGGCACCGTCGGTGGAGATCCAGGCGCAGCACGGTGCGCCGTCGTCGGCCTTCGCGGAGATCTTCTCCAGCATCGGGCCCAGCGACTTGTAGGATTCGGCGGAACCGCCTGGCATGATCGATGGGCCCAGCAGCGCGCCCTCCTCGCCGCCGGAAACGCCGATGCCCACGAAGTGCAGGCCTTTCTCGGCCAGGGAGGCTTCGCGGCGGCGGGTGTCGGTATAGTGCGAGTTGCCCGCGTCGATGACCACGTCGCCCTCTTCAAGCAGCGGCACCAGCTGGTCGATGACCGAGTCCACCGGAGAGCCGGCCTTGACCATGATCAGCACGCGGCGCGGGGTTTCGAGGTTTGCGACCAGTTCTTCCAGGCTTTCGGTGCGAATGAAATCGCCTTCATCGCCATGCGCTTCGAGCAGCGCGTCGGTCTTGCCGACCGAGCGGTTGTGCAGGGCGACGGTGTATCCGTTGCGAGCGAAGTTGCGGGCCAGGTTTGCGCCCATGACGGCCAGACCTGTGACACCAATCTGTGCAGGCATAAAAATAAGTCTCCATCGATTACGGGGAGTTGAACCGCCAAGCAGAGACCGGATGAGTCACGATCCCTGTTCACGGCCACGTGACCATTCCATCCTACAAGGGCGGGGGCCGTGATTTACAGCGGATCGCAAAAGTTAAAGCATATATATTTCGGCGGTCGGCTCGCCTTAGTCTGATTTGACGCAGGCCATTGGCTAAACTGAACCCCATGGCAACAAGTCTGCACGCTCATGTGGTTGAGCACCTCGGCTCCCGCATTATCAGCGGGCAAATTCCGCGTGGCTCCATTATCCTCGCCGCCGACCTGGAACAGAAGCTGCAGGTCTCGCGCTCGGTGATCCGTGAAGCCATCCGGGTCCTGGCTCAATGCGGCCTAGTCAACAGCACCAAGCGGGTAGGTATTCGAGTGCTCGGCGCCGAGAGCTGGAACCCCTACGACGATCATGTCATCCGCTGGCGGCTGGCCAGCGACCAGAAGGGCGCGCAGCTGCGCTCACTGACCGAACTGCGCATTTCCGTCGAGCCGATGGCCGCGGAACTGGCGGCCGAGTTCGCCCCCGAAGCGATGCGCAAGGAGCTGATGATGCTCTCCGCGCAGATGAACCATTACGGACGCCAAGGTGATTTGCGGCGATTCCTGGAGCTGGATATCCGATTCCATGCGGTGGTGCTGGCCGCCTCGGGCAACGAGATGTTCGCGAACCTCTCCACCCCGATCGGCGCGATCCTGCGTGGCCGCACCGAACTGGGCCTGATGCCCGAACGTCCCCACGAAGAAGCACTGCTCTGGCACCAGTCGGTCGCCGATGCGATCTCAAATTCGGATACCGCCAGTGCGCGGAAGAATATGGAAAGCATCATGCGCCGGACGCACAACGAGATCTGCAGCCTCTGGGACGGAGCACCGCGCTTGTTCGTGGATCCGGCCAAGAGCTCCCAGTAGCCGGGCTATCCCGCATCGCATTAAGAAACCGCCGGGGCAGCAATCTGCGTCGCTGCCCCGGCGGATTCTTTGCGTAGCCCGAGCTCGCTCTAGGCCAGCGCGGTCGCCAGGCCGTAGAGCACCATGACGCAGGCGAAGCCGACCACCGAAACCAGCGCCTGGCCAACAGTCCACACCTTCAAGGTCGTGGGCACATCGAGATCCAGGAAGCGCGAGATCAGCCAGAAGCCCGAATCATTGACGTGACCGGCGAAGACCGAGCCCGCAGCCAGGGCCAGCACCATGGCGGCAACCTGGAAGGCACTCAGCGAGGAATCGGCCAGCACCGCAGGCTGGACGATGGCGGCCGCCGTAGTCAGCGCCACCGTGGCCGAACCCTGGGCCAGGCGGACGATGGCAGCAATCAGGAAGCCGGCGACGATCAACGGCATGCCCACCGATTCAAGCGAGCTGGCGATAGCGTTGCCGATACCGCTCGCCCGCAGCACGCCGCCGAACATGCCGCCTGCACCGGTGATCAAAATGATCGAGCAGACCGGGCCCAAGGCCGAGTCCACCACGGTCTCGGTCAGCGTCTTGTCCTTGCCCTTGCGGAATCCCAGCAGGAACATGCCCAACAGCACCGTAATAAGCAGGGCCACCGGGGTCTCGCCGAGCAGGCGCAGCCAGCGCACCCAGGCGGATTCCGCATCCACGACGCCTGCGGAGCCGAGCATGTTCAAGCCGGTATTCATGAAGATCAGCAGCAGCGGGAGCAGCAGCAGGCTGAATACCGTGCCCACCGACGGCAAGGACTTGAACTCGTCCTTCGATGCCCCATTGCCCAGAGTCGCATCCAGGATATTCGGGACCGGGATATCGAACCTCTTGCCGACAAACTTTCCGAACAGATGCCCGGCAACGAACCAAGTCGGGATCGCGACGACCAGGCCGAGCACCAGCACGAGCCCGACGTTGGCTTCCAAAAGGCCGGACGCGGCCACCGGTCCAGGGTGGGGCGGCACGAATACGTGCATCACCGAGAATGCGGTGGCCGAGGGGATTGCGTAGAGCAGCAGCGAACCGCCCAGGCGGCGGGCCACAGTGAAGATGATCGGCAGCATGACTACCAGTCCGGCATCGAAGAAGATCGGGAAGCCGAAGAGCAGAGAGGCTACCGACAAGGCCAGTGGCGCGCGCTTCTCGCCGAACTTGGAGATCAGCCAGCTGGTCATCACATCGGCACCGCCGCTGGTTTCCAGCATGCGTCCGAGCATCGCACCCAGGCCGACCAGCAGTGCCACGCTGGCCAAAGTGGATCCGAAGCCGCCGGTCAGTGTCGTAATGACCGATTCAGCGGGGATGCCCGACGCTACGGCGGTCAGCAAACTGGTGAGTACCAGTGCGAGGAACGCATGGACGCGGAAGCGGATGATCAGCAGCAGCAGCAGCGCTACCGCGGCGACCGCCAGTATCAGCAGACCGGGCGTGCCCAGCGTCCAGTTCAGTTCAAGTTCGCTTGTCATTGTCTTCCTTGATCAATGGGAGGCCTTTGCCTTGGGGTTTGCGGATTAATGTCAGTGCGCCGCACGAGGAGCGTTCGGCAAAGTGAGCTTTGCGGCCAATTGGCTGACGATCTCCTCTGGGCTGTCGGCAATATCGGCACTGAGCACCGGTTCGTCCGGGTCCGGTACTTCGAGTGTGGCCAGCTGGCTGTCGAGCAAGCTGGCCGGCATGTACTCGTGCGAACGCGCAGTCATCCGATCCCGAATCAAGTTCTGGCCTCCGGCCAGATGGATGAAAACCGTCGCTGGTTCCAGGCGTCTGATGAGATCCCGGTAACTTCGCTTGAGTGCGGAGCAGGCGATCACCAGCGGCGCCTGGCGCTGATTGCTTTGCGCCAGCTTCGTTCCAATCAGTTCCAGCCATGGCTCGCGATCGGCGTCATCCAGCGCCTGGCCGGCAGCCATTTTTTCCTTGTTGGCCTTGGGATGCAAGCTGTCGCCATCGATGAATTCATGCTCCAGCCGGTCGGCGAGCAGTTGGCCGATGGTGGTTTTGCCGCTGCCCGAAACACCCATCACCACAATGGGCGGGACTTGCTGATTCATGCATTCACTCCGTTGCGTGCAAGCTAATATATGACTTATGGATTTTCTAGTTCCATAAAATATGATTTAACTAGACTAAGAGTGAGCTGGGCTACTGTCAACAAATATCGCGGAGAATTTGCTTGGTCCACGCAAACGCAGTGGTCAGCCAGTATATTCTCAGCAAATCACGCCATTCCTTCAATCGATGCTTGAACCTAGTCTATGAAAACCCTGAATTTCGATGCGATTTTCGTAGATCGCCTGCTCAAACCCATGTATTGTCTCGTTTTAAGTGGATCGAACCCGACCACTACACAGTCTGACCATTGGAGCGAATCATGGGATTCATTGGATGGATCGTATTGGGCTTGATTGCCGGAGCGATCGCAAAGGCCATTCTGCCCGGCAAGCAAGGTGGCGGCTGGATCGCTACCCTCATTCTGGGCGTGGTAGGCGCTCTGCTAGGCGGATGGATCGGAAGCGCAGTCTTCGGCGAGGGCGTGGATGAGTTCTTCTCCATCTCAAGCTGGCTTCTGGCCATTGGCGGTTCTCTCATCGTGCTAGTCATTTGGGGCTTCATCACCAAGCGACGGGCTTAACGCACTTTCCGTGGGGCATATGTCCTGCCGATATAGATTTCTCGCCGGGTAACAGTTCTCGCTATTACCCGGCGGGATTTCTTTTGTCTTCGCTATTTCACCCGGACTAACAGAGCCCCAACGGATTCTCTGCGCAATTCGAGACGCAGGATACACCCATCCGAGTCCATTGCCGCTTCAGGTGCCGTATGGAACACCTTTTAGCTGAATACCGATGGGCAGTTCCGCGCGAATATCTGGGCAACGACGGCTGGCCGGGATCGATGGCCCGGAGCGTCGAAAACCATCTCGGTGAATTCTTCGGGGACCCAGCGCGCACCAAGGTAGTCGTCGCCGTCCAGGGAAGTTTCCTGTTGCTTCTGCCAACGTTCAACAAGCCGTTCTTCTGAGACATCCTGCGGCGCGTAAACCTCAACGATTTGAATCCCGTATCCGGCTTCCTGCAGTTGGGCAGCCAGCTTCTGCGCTGATTCTTCAGATGCGAGGACCTTGTCAATAACGACGTTCAGTCCTCGCGCGAGGCATGCAGCACGTAGGTTTTCACTGAGCATGGATGATTCCTCATGCACCAGGCTCGCCATGTCCATCGGGAAGAACTGCTCACCGAGTTCTTCTCGCTTCCTCACTTCTAAAGGCTTGAAAAAGCTATCGTAGGTGCCATCTTCTAGCGCTTCCCGCATCAACTTCTTCTTGAATTCGTCTGCATCGATTACTACATAGTCGTTTTCATGCCCTCCCAGCAGGTCTCGCAACAGACTGCTCTTGCCGGCACCCGGAGCTCCTGCAAGCACGAAGGCTCGACGCTCGGCTTTGGCGTTGCCCGATACACGCAGTTCTTCGTCGACCAGCCGCCGATGCAACAGATCACGCTCCCCGATGGCCTTCCACGTGTCCGGAGCCACTTCTTCGAACCAGTCAGTATTGCGCACGGAGATGAACGGTGAATCGTTAGCCAGCACTTCGCCTGGCTCATTGAGCTGAGCGACAGTCTTCAGGTGGTCGGTGATTTCGAGCTTATCTGCCATATTCGAATCCTAATCGGGAATAAGCGCGACGCCCGTCCAGCGCGCGGGCAGCCAAGTACCGTATAGTTCGATGACGGGCCCAGCGTCCCGCGCACAATACAAAGGAGACTCATGGCTACCGCACCACTCCCCGCTCCAAGCACAGTCCGGGCAGCGCGCACTTTCGCGCACATCGGCACCGAACGCACGCGCTGGCGCGGGCTCATCCACGCCTGGTCCACCCCGGGCATCATCATCATGAACCTGGTGCTGATCGTGCTGGCCGACGGGCGCTTGGCCGAATGGACCACCGCCGTCTTCGCCCTCTGCTCAATCCTGCTCTTTGGCACCTCGGCGCTATATCACCGCGGGAACTGGACGGACAAGGTTATGGGTCTCTTCCGCCGAGCCGACCATGCGAACATTTTCCTGCTCATCGCCGGCACCTATACCCCGGTCGCAGCGCTGACCTTGCCGGGCCGGCAGGCGATCATCGTCCTGTCGATCATCTGGGCCGGAGCATTGGCCGGGATCGCCATCAAGTCCTTCTGGCCAGCTGCACCGCGCTGGGTAGGGGTCAGCCTCTACATCCTGCTCGGTTGGGGCGCGTTGATGCAGCTGCCAGCTTTCTGGGCCGCGAATCCCGCGGTAATGATCCTGATTCTTGCAGGCGGCGTGGCTTATACGGTTGGTGCGGTGTTCTACGCCACCAAGCGGCCCAATCCCCTGCCGAAGATCTTCGGATTCCATGAGCTCTTCCATGCCTGCACCGTCATGGCCTTCCTCTGCCATTGGACGGCAGTGCTTCTCGTGGCCCTGTAACCGTGCCGGCCAGTTGTTAAAAGCGATCGCCGCAAGCTTCTTCAAGAAGCTTGCGGCGATCGCTTTTATGCATCCGCTACTGTGCTGGCTACCGCTGGCTGTAGCGCTTGCGCACGACAACCAGTCCGAGCAGCGAGATCACGGCAATCGCCATGTAGTACAGGCTAGGCGCGTCCAGCGACCCGGTCACATCCAGCAGCCAGGTCAGCACCAGCGGGGCGATGCCGCCCAAGAGGGTAACGCCCACATTGTACGCCACGGACAGGCCCGAACCGCGGATCGCGGCCGGGAAGAGGTTTGAGAGCAATGCCGGCAGCGGGCCGAAGTAGAAGGACATGATCACGCCGAGCACCGCAATCACGATCACCATCACGATGACGCTCGGCTTCGAAGTCATCAGCTTGAACAGCGGATAGGCCAGCACGAATGCCGCCACCGCCGCATAGGTCATCACTCGTGCCGGGCCGATCCGGTCGGCCAGATGGCCCACCAGCGGGACACCGCACAGCGTGATGATGCCTGCCGAGATTCCGCCCAGGAAAGCAGCATCGGCAGGGATCTTCAGGTTCGTGACGGCGAAGGTCGGCATGTACAGGATCATGTAGATCGAAATCGTGGCCACGCCGATGGTTGCCACCGCGGCCAGCACGCGTCCGTGGTGCTGGACAAAGAGCGTGCCCAGCGGCGATTTCTCCTTGGCCGTGGAAATGAACTCCTCTGTTTCCTCCAGCTTTGCGCGAATGTACAGGCCGACCGGCCCGATCAGCAGGCCTACGAAGAACGGCACGCGCCAGCCCCAGCTCTCCAGGGCTTCCTGGCTCAAGCCCGTGGTCAGGAAATAGCCGAAGGCTGAGGCCAGCAGCATGGACGCACCCTGGCTGGCGACTTGCCACGAAGAGTAGAACGCTTTCTTATGCGGTGCGGTTTCGATGAGGAACGCGGTGGCCGTGCCGAACTCGCCACCGGCGGAGAATCCTTGGATCAACCGCGAGAGCAGGATGATCAAGGCACCCGCCACGCCCGCCACTTCATATGGCGGCGCCACGGCCATGATCAGCGTTCCGAGCATCATCAACCCCAGCGTCAGGGTCAGTGCGCTCTTGCGCCCCTTGCAGTCGGCATAGCTGCCCAGCACCATGCCTCCCAAGGGCCTGATCACGTAGGAAATCGCGAAGGTGGCGAAAGTGAGAATCAGCGCGAACGTGCCATCGGATTCCGGATAGAACACCTTGGCGATCGTGGTTGCAAAGGTGGCATAGACAATGATGTCGAACCATTCAAGGGCCGCGCCGATGGAACTGGAGATGACGGCCTTGCGCGCCTTGGCGATCTATTCTGGCGTAGCCACGGCTCCGGTGCTCATGAGCTGGTCTTTGCAATCAGCGAATCAATGAAGTTCTCGCAGGCCACGATCTGCTCCAGCTCGATGTACTCGTCCGGAGCGTGCGCCTGGGCGATATCGCCGGGACCGCACACCACGGTGGGAATGCCTGCCGCCGCGAACAGCCCGGCTTCGGTGCCATAGGTGACCTTTTCATCGGTGGCAATGGCGCCGCATGCGGCTGCGAAGGACACGATTTCTTCATCGGGTGCGGTATCCAGACCCGGAGCTCCTGCCTGCTGGGCGAGCTTCACTGAGCAGGCGGGGTTCTGCTCGCGCATTTCGGCCTCCAGCTTGGCCGCTTCGTCGCGGAAGCGTCCGGTGAGCGCCTCACGGTCCACTACCGCCAGCGAGCGGTATTCGAAGTGGACCACTGCCTGCGAGGGAATAGTGTTCACCGCGATGCCGCCGTCGAACTTGTTCACGTTCATGGTGGTGGTCGGTTCGATGAAGGATTCATCGCGCGGACCATTGCTGCGCAGCTCGGCTGAAACTTCTTCGACGAAATTCGCGAAGCGCAGCGCGTAGGAAATGGCGTTGACGCCTTCGGATGGCAGCGAGGAGTGGGCGGCGACACCGTTGAACTCGGCGCGGAAAACATTCATCGACTTGTGCCCGCGGATGGCCCGCATGCTCGACGGCTCCCCCACGAAGCATCCGCGCGGTGCCAGGTTCTGGTCAACGATCTTCTGCACTAGCGACACCGCGCCGACGCAGCCGACTTCTTCGTCGTAGGACAGCGCTAGGTGGATTGGCTCGGCAAGTTTTGCGCTGGTGAGCTGGTCCAGCTTGGCGAGGATCACCCCGAGGTAGCCCTTCATGTCGCAGGTGCCGCGGCCATAGAGCTTGCCGTCGCGCACCTGTGCATCGAACGGATTGCTGCTCCAGTCCTGGCCGTCCACCGGCACCACGTCGGTGTGCCCGGAGAGCACGATGCCGCCGGTGCGCGTCCCATCGGCCGCGGGGATGGTGGCCAGCAGGTTGGCTTTGGTGCCTTCGTCGTTGTGGATCAGCTGGGAGCTGATGCCGTAGGCGTGCAGCTTCTTCACCACATTCTCGATGAGTGTGAGGTTGCTGTCGCGGCTCGTGGTGTCCACGGCGATGAGCTCGTGGATTTCCTTCATGCTTGCTTCGCTGGGCGCAGTCATCTCAGCTCCTGGTTCTAGGCAATAACGCTATGGACTCATAGTTCCACAGTGACCCTTCTCCGCCTAGAAAAATTTCGGAGAATGGCTTTCTGGCTAGTTGCGAATAATGACGGCGCCACGCAAATAGTTCATGATTGCGTCCTCGAAGGCTGCTCGCTGGTTCACAGGCGTTGCCGCTTGGGCCAGCGCAGCTGACAGGTGCGGGTAGCTGCCCGTTTCCAATTGCGTGAACAGTGCCGCTGAATCCTGGGGCTGCTGCTGTTCCTGCTCATTCAGCGCAAATGCCGTAGTCATGGCGTTGAGCATGGCCAGGCACTGCAGTTTGGCACCCGCATCCAGCCCGCTGCCATCCAGGGCAGTTAATCCGCGCTCCAGGTAGGCCAAAGTGTTCGGGCCCGTGGCATGCTTGCCCATGGCCAGCCCAGGGGTCCACGGATGCCGGCGCATGATCCGCAACCCCTGGGTGGCCAGGCCCAAAAGCTGGTGGGCTGCGGAACCGGCGTGAGACTCGAGTTCATATTCAGCGCTGATCTGCTCCACCATGAGACCGCTGAGTTCCTCGTGGGAGTCCAGATAGCGGTAGAGCGATGCAGGGGCAGCTCCGATCTTGGCAGCTACGGCCCTGATTGATACCGACGCCATGCCTTCGGCATCGGCCAGTGCAATCGCCGCCAGGGCGATCTTAGTCTTGGAGTGCCGGGGCTTGGGTCCGGTGCGAGGCTGGATTCCTGGCATTGCTGCTTCTTTACCGCATGGCGCACGGTGCGCCAATCTCCGGTGTGTAGTTAATTGCGAACATCGTTCGCTATTAATGCTACAGGCGAATCCATACGCTTGCTGATGATCGGACCAGGAACACGCGGCGACGTCGCGCCGATGGCTGGCCATGGCCAGAGCCTGGCGGCCCACGGCATCGATGTCTCCATTGCGGGAAACCCTGCTGACAAGGACCTGGTCGTTACCGCAGGCTGCCGCTTCCGGGAGCCGTCCGGGGACTTGAGTGCATTGGTCAAGCCGGCACCCCGGGCGCCAAAGCCAGCACCAAGGATCTGCGCTAATGCTTGCGGGCGCTCAAAGATTATTTCGAACTGGCAGCTGCCGGAACGATCGCCGCGGCCGAACACGGTGCCGACATCATCATGGCCAATGCGGTAGCACTCTACGCCTATGACATGGCCGAGGCCATGGCGTTGGGGTCAGCGCGCAGCTTCGGGTCCCCATCCTCCACGGCTTCAGTTCACTAGTCGTTCCGCGTCCCGCTGACTGACATGAAGGGATCGTCAATTGCGGGTACTGCCAACCGCCGGCCGATCCGACATAGACCCCATCGCAGCGACTGCTCGACTTCCTCAACGATGGCCCACCTCCGGTCTTCATCGGCTTCGGCAGCACGCAGGCACTGGAACCGGCCTTATCATGGATGTTGCCCAGCGCGCTGGAAGACGCATCATCGTGCAAGGGGAACCGGAAATCGACGAACCCTCAGTCCTGGGCATTGGCGCAGTTCCGCACCAGTGGCTGTTTCCGCAGATGGCGGCCGTCGTGCACCATGCCGGGGCAGGCACCACGGCAGCAGGGCTGCTGGCTGGTGTCCCAGCAGTTCCAGTACCGATCTTCACCGACCAGCCGTTCTGGGCCCAGCGCATCCACCAGCTCGACGCTGCCGCTCAGCCCATTGCCTACAAGCAATTGACCGCACGGCGCCTCGCGGCCTCGATTGATGAGGTCCTGGCCAACGAGGATCTGGCTAGCGGCGCCCAGCGAATTGCCCGGCGCCTGGTCGCCGAACCCGACAGCTCGATTCCGGTGGCAAGGGCCCTCGAACAGCTCTGCAACTAGTATCGCCCCTGCAGGCCTGGCAGGGGTCGGCAGATCTGGCAATCCGGACACTCGCAGCGGTATTGCTCACGCGCGGTTCCCATGCCGCCCGGCAACGGAGCTCGTGGTTGCGGCCTTTGGTCACGATCCCCGAGGCATTCCGATAATCGCGGCCCAGGTATACGGTCACACCGAGTTCAGCAAGGAGCGAAGCTGTTCCTTGTAGTCCTCAAAGGCAGTTCGCCCAGCACGCGTCAGAGCGATGTAGGTCACCGGATTCCGCCCTTCCAGGACCTTGTCCACCGCCACATACCCTGCTTCCTCCAGTTTGCGTAGGTGCGTTGCCAGATTTCCTGATGTCATCGACAGCAGGCCCTGCAGCTTGGGAAACGAGATGCTGTCCCCTGCACCCAAGGTATCCAGAACCGTTACGGCCCTCAGCCGCGCTTGGGCGTGGATGACCGGGTCAAGCTCCTGCATGCCCGTCTCGGATCAACGAACCTGAAACCAGCTCCGGCTTGCTGCCGTGTAGCAAGCCCAGCACAATGAACCCCAAGCCGCCCAGCACTCCAGCCAGGAGATTCAATGGCGCCGGTGCAGCCAGCGACAACAGCGCAATGGCCAGGATCCAGGCTCCGAAAATCAGCTGGGTCCGGTCATTGAAGAGCAGCGAGCCGGCAACCACCAATACGCCGATGACCAGGCACAAGCTGCTGAGAGCAAAAGTGACCATGCCCATGGAGCTCAGCCCTTCGGCATGCAGCCGCCACCCCAGCAGGGCGGTGATGATCATGCCGAGGCTGAAGGTGTTGCCATAAATTGCGCCTCGAGCCATCGATGGCCCCTTGGTCCCCGAGCCGCGCTTGGCCGAATGCACTGCGGATATCACGATGGCGATGAGAAATGCGGCAGCCGCGATGCCGATACCAACCGCTGCAGGCAGCAGTGGCGAACCTTGCGGCGCCAGTGCGAAGTAGAGGCCGAGGAAGGCAATGATCCATGCGCCACCCCAGATTGAAAACAGCAGATGCTGGTTCGGGCTCATGCCCTCACGGGCTTGCTGTGCGTCCGCCTCGATTCCCTGCAGAATGCGAGCCGGGTCAATTTCCTTGTTATTCCCGCTGTCCATGGCGGTCTGCCTCCTCCGGCGTGTGCCGTTTCCGAGACGCAAAGCGATACGTGATGAAAACCACTTTGCATTGCAAAGTCTACGATAGCCCTGCCGTCCACTAGCCGCAAGAGGCGCGTTCTGGCCGCGGGACAGAATTAAGTCCCGGGAAATTCCATACAACAGCAGAAGGCACAGGCCAGAGGCAATTCACGAGGCTTGCACCATGCAATGAACCGCAAATAATTTTTTCCTGCAGGGCGGCTAACTGCTTGCAGCTATTTGCGTCCGAGCACGGCCACTAGGAAATCGTCGGCAGGCAAATGGAAGTTCCATGTCGAATAGCGTTGCTGAATTACCAACCCCGCTTCTATGGCATCGGATTCGAAGTCAACGAACTCGTACCCACGTCCGGAACCGAAGCCGATGATCATGCGTCCGTCCGACGCCAAGTGCTCGCGCAGCTGCTGCAGTGATGGAAGGCGTTCGGACTCGGATAGGAAAGTGACAACATTGCCGGCGGAGACAATCAGATCGAATTCCTGCTTCTCCCCCGCTTCATAAGCAACTGTGAATTCAGCGAGGTTCCCGACCTGCCATTGGGCCTTGGGGTACTCCATTCGCGCAACTTCGATGAGGTGCGGGTCGAGGTCGACGCCCACGACGTGGTGTCCTTGCTCGGAAAGCCAGCCGCCGATGCGCCCAGTTCCGCATCCGGCATCCAGGATCCTGCTGCCGCGGGCAACCATTGCGTCAACGGCGCGTGCTTCTCCAAAAATATCCTGGCCTTCGGCGGCGAGCGTGCGCCAGCGCTGGGCGAAGTTCTGCGAATGGTCCGGGTTCTTGCGCACGGTGGCGAGCCAAAGGTTCTCTTCTGGTGCAGTCATGAATCCAGTTTCGCACCTTCAGCGGACTTCGGCGATTCGACGGCCACGTCCAGAAATACGAGAAGAGACCGTTTCAATCACTGTGAAAAGTGATTGAAACGGTCTTCGTTGTGGTGGGCCCTACCGGGATCGAACCGATGACATTCACGGTGTAAACGTGACGCTCTACCAGCTGAGCTAAAGGCCCTCCTGCAATGGGTGAACTCGGAAATTGCTTTCCTTCATCCCTCCGCCGCAACAAGTAACAATCTAATGCATCCCCAACTGACTTGGCAACTTGATATGGACGTTTTGCCGAAAGAGTGCCGAGTGTCACCCGCGAGGCAACCTTTAGAACCATTTTTCCCCTTCTGTCGCAGGCACGGGAGAGGATGAATGCATGAACAAGAAATTCGCAATTGCCACCCTTGCCCTAAGTCTGCTAATTTCCAGCTGCGCTTCGAAGCCCATCGGAACCGGTGCGGCACCTCAGTCCCCGTCCGCCGAAAATGTGGTACCAGAACCTGCCGCCCTGACCGGGACTTGGACGCAAAGCAACTCCATGAGCGATGACTCATACCAGGAAGCGGTGATCGACAACGACATCATCACCATCAATTGGGTGATGAATAATGGTGTTACCAAATCGCTGTACTGGGTTGGCAGCTTCGAGGCACCCGTGAATGCAGCCGAACCCTACACCTGGACCTCCAAGCGCGATAAGAAGGCCACTGAAAACGCCATGATGGCCTCGGGCAGCGATACCAAGGAGTTCACCTTCACCGAGAGTGAAATATCCTACGAAGCCAGCATCTTGGGCACCACGAGCATCGTCCGACTGGCAAAATAATCTGCCGACGACAAAAATCCTCGATCCGGAACGGATCGAGGATTCTTATTTGGTGGGCCCTACCGGGATCGAACCGATGACATTCACGGTGTAAACGTGACGCTCTACCAGCTGAGCTAAAGGCCCTTACCATGTTCGCTTTTGCAAGCCAACGAGGAATAACTCTACACAGGTATCTGCACGCAGGCAAATCGAGGAGCTGATTTTTCCAGTGAACCAGAACACAGTTAACATCGGCAGGCTAAGCGCTGCACTCCACCGCCGCCTTATAGTCTTCGACACTTCTTGGCTGGGTCATCTCGCTGCGGAAGATATCGCGCACCTCACCGTCGACCAGGTATAGCGACAGCCTCGTTGCGACCCCGCGTTCGTGATCGAAGGCGTCGGCCCGTTGCGCCACCGCCCCGTGTGGCCAGAAGTCGGCCAGCAGCTCGAATTGAAGGTCGAGGGACTGCGCGTAATTGCGCAGGGTGAACTTATGGTCCACCGAAATGGCAACGATGCGCACCTGGTGCCGCTCGAAGAATTCGTAGTGCTCCTGGAGTGTCGCCAGTTCCGACCCGCATACCCGTGAAAACGCCCAGGGATAAAAGACAACCAGCACCCGGCCTTTGGACAGCCCGGTACTGGTTATCGTTTCGCCGTACTGATTTTCCAGCGAGAAGTCGAACAGGCGTGAACCTGCTTGGATCATTAGTTCTTCTTACGCGGGGCGAGGCGGATTGCGGACCAATCCTCCGAGACACCTTCACTAGTAGTTACGTGCAGGCCGGCCGATGGGGCCTCCTGCTGGATCAGCGATGGCGATACATGTCCCTCGCGGCCCTGCTTCGGAGTGAGCAGCCAAACGATGCCCTTCTCATCCAAGCAGTTCAGCGCGTCCATCAATGCGTCAACAAGGTCTCCATCGCCGTCGCGCCACCAGAAAATGACTGCGTCGACAACGTCATGGTCCTCTTCGGTGAGCAGCTCTGAACCAATCAGGTCCTCGATCGAATCGCGCAGATCGTAATCCACGTCATCGTCATAACCCAGTTCCTGAATAAGGTCTTCATTAGCGAAGCCCAATTTTTTGGCGGGCTCCAAGTTTGCCGATACGGCGTCGCTCACTTCATTCCTCCTGCTGGTGCAAAGCGTTACTACCAACGAAACACGGTTTTGCCGTTCCGTTCAAGCGCTGCAGCGATAACACGCCGAACAAATATAACCCGAATTCCCGTGACCCGCACCATAGTGACACGACCATATTGCAGATAGCCCCCATACACAGTTGCCTAAGTCACTTCAAATATCCGATTTTAGCCCGTTTGCGCTCGAAATCACGACACCAAAGATGAGCTTTTGACACTAGAGTTGCATATGAACCGGCAGTGCACATCATTCCAGTGTTACTGCACCCGTTGTCCCAATACCGGTGCACCGCAGCGCAAAACTGCACAGCGTCGGAGCCGCAATTCAATCAAGGAGCTTCAGTGGCTGTAGAGGAACACATCTCCCAGATCCGTAGCGGGTTGACTTACCAGCTGTCCGATCGGGATCCTGAGGAAACTCAGGAATGGATGGACTCGTTTGACTCCCTCGTAGAAACCCAGGGCACCGAGCGTGCCCAGTTCATTATCCGCTCGCTGCTGCAGCGCGCAGGTGCCAAGTCCGTGGGCGTGCCGCACGTGACCACCACCGACTACGTGAACACCATTCCTGTAGACCAGGAACCAGAATTCCCCGGCGATGAGGCCATCGAGCGCCGCTACCGGGCTTTCATGCGCTGGAATGCCGCCATCATGGTGCACCGCGCGCAGAACCCGAACATCGGCGTTGGCGGACACATCTCCACCTACGCTGGTGCAGCGACCCTGTATGAAGTAGGTTTCAACCACTTCTTCCGTGGCAAGGACCACCCAGGCGGCGGCGACCAGATCTTCTTCCAGGGCCACGCTTCGCCGGGCATGTACGCCCGCGCCTTCCTCGAAGGCCGACTGTCCGAAGAGGACATGGACGGATTCCGCCAGGAGAAGTCGAAGGAAGGCCACGCGCTTCCTTCCTACCCGCACCCGCGTTCCCTGCCTGACTTCTGGGAATTCCCGACCGTGTCCATGGGCATCGGCCCGGCCAACGCCATCTACCAGGCGCAGCTGAACCGCTACCTGCACAACCGCGGCATCAAGGACACCTCGGACCAGCAGGTCTGGGCCTTCCTCGGCGATGGCGAAATGGACGAGCCGGAGTCGCGCGGCTTCCTGCAGCTGGCCGCCAACGAGAAGCTGGACAACCTGAACTTCGTCATCAACTGCAACCTGCAGCGCCTCGATGGCCCGGTTCGCGGCAATGGCAAGATCATGCAGGAACTGGAAGCCTTCTTCCGCGGTGCCGGCTGGAACGTCATCAAGGTTGCCTGGGGCCGCGAGTGGGACGCCCTGCTCGAAGCAGACAAGACCAACGCCCTGGTTGACATCATGAACCAGACCCCGGATGGCGACTACCAGACCTACAAGGCCGAGTCCGGCGCGTTCGTCCGCGAGCACTTCTTCGGCCAGCGTCCGGAAACCAAGGAATTGGTTGCCGACATGACCGACGACGAAATCTGGAACCTGAAGCGCGGTGGCCACGACTACCACAAGGTCTACGCCGCCTACAAGGCTGCCGTGGAGTTCAAGGGCAAGCCGACCGTCATCCTGGCGAAGACCGTCAAGGGCTACGGCCTGGGTTCGCACTTCGAGGCGCGCAACGCGACCCACCAGATGAAGAAGCTGACCATGGAGGACTTGAAGAAGTTCCGTGATCACCTGCGCATCCCGATCACCGACGAGCAGCTCGAAGCCGACCTGTACACTCCTCCGTACTACCGCCCAGCCGAGGATTCGGCCGAGTACAAGTACATGATGGAGCGCCGTGCGGCCCTGGGCGGTTCGGTGCCGACCCGCCGCCAGGAAACCACCAAGAAGCTGACGCTGCCAGGCGAGAAGACCTACGCGATCGCCAAGCGCGGCTCGGGCAAGCAGCAGGCTGCCACCACCATGGCCTTCGTGCGCCTGCTCAAGGACCTGATGCGCGACAAGGAATTCGGCCACCGCATCGTGCCGATCGTTCCGGATGAGTCCCGCACCTTCGGCATGGACTCGTTCTTCCCGACCGCGAAGATCTACAACCCGGGCGGCCAGAACTACCTGTCCGTGGACCGCGATCTGGTGCTGGCCTACAAGGAATCCCCTCAGGGCCAGCTGATCCACCCGGGCATCAACGAGGCCGGCGCCGTCGCTGCGTTCACCGCTGCCGGCACCAGCTACTCGACCCACGACGAGCCGCTGATCCCGATCTACGTGTTCTACTCGATGTTCGGCTTCCAGCGCACCGGCGACCAGTTCTGGGCTGCCGGGGACCAGATGACCCGTGGCTTCATCATCGGCGCCACCGCCGGCCGCACCACCCTGACCGGTGAGGGCCTGCAGCACGCCGATGGCCACTCGCCAATCCTGGCCTCGACCAACCCTTCGGTGATCACCTACGATCCGGCCTACGGCTACGAAATCGGCCACATCATGCGTTCCGGCCTGGAGCGCATGTACGGCGGAACCCACGCCGATCCGAACGTGATGTACTACCTGACCGTGTACAACGAACCGATCAGCCAGCCAGCTGAGCCGGAGAACGTCGACGTCGAAGGCATCATCAAGGGCATCCACCTGCTCAAGGAAGCTACCACCGACGGCCCGCGCGCACAGCTGCTGGCCTCGGGCGTGGCCGTGCCATGGGCACTGGAAGCGCAGTCCATCCTCGCCGAGGAGTGGGGCGTCTCCGCCGATGTCTGGTCGGTCACCTCGTGGAACGAACTGGCCCGCGACGGCCAGCGCGCCGACGCCGAGGTGCTCGTGGATCCATCGAAGCCGCGCCGCACCCCGTACGTGACCTCGAAGCTGGAGTCCACCCCGGGCCCGGTCATCGCGACCACCGACTACATGCGCGCCGTGCCTGAGCAGCTGCGCCCATACGTTCCGGGCGAGTTCCACACCCTGGGCGCTGACGGCTTCGGCTTCTCGGACACCCGTGCTGCGGCCCGCCGCTTCTTCAAGATCGATGCGCACTCGCTGGTCGTGCAGACCTTGCAGTCGCTGGTTGAGCGCGGCGAAATCCCTGCGGATACCGCAGTGAAGGCGCACGCCAAGTACGATCTGAACAACCCGAACGCCGGCCAGTCCGGCAACGCTGGCGGCGACGCCTAGCACCCGGGTTCCCGGGGCTGGATTCGCCTCCGGCGCCGCACCGATCAGCTGCCCGGCAACGAGGATTCCTCGTTGCCGGGCAGCTGCTTCATTTAATCCCAGCTTTACCTGCCGTGCCGGGCGCGGGAGCGGAAAAGAAACTAAGCTGGAAATCATGAGTCCTGAAATGGATGCCGCCGCAGCTCCGAAGAACCGTCCCAGCCGATCCCAGGCACCCAGCAGCGAAACGCTCAAGCGACTCAAGAGCCACATCGGCGTGCTGTCCACCGCAGCGCTGAAATACCTGGACCAGCAGCTGCCCTGGTACCGCTCGCTGGCGCCCAACGAGCGCGCCGCCCTGGGACTCATCGCCCAGAAGGGCATCTCCACGTTCGTCACCTGGTACGAAGATCCGTCCTCCACCCCTTCCTGGGTAGTCACCGACGTCTTTGGCGCCGCCCCCACGGAGCTGACCCGCTCCATCTCCCTGCAGAAGGCCCTGGGCCTGCTGCGCACCATTGTGGAAGTGGTCGAATCGCAGGTGCCGGACATCGCCGCCGAGCACGAGCAGGCAGCCCTGCGCGAAGCGGTGCTGCGCTATTCGCGCGAGGTCGCCTTTGCCGCCGCCGATGTCTACGCCCGCGCCGCTGAAACCCGCGGGGCGTGGGACTCGCGCCTGGAGGCGCATGTGGTCGATGCGGTGCTGCACGGCGAAGCCCACGATTCGCTCTCCTCGCGCATTGCCGCCATCGGCTGGAAGTCCCAGAAGAACATCCGCATCCTGGTGGGCACCACCCCCTCGTCCAACCCGGCAACCTTCGTCTCGGCGCTGCGCCGCATGGCCATCCGCTATTCGCGCGACTCCCTGGTGGGCGTGCTCGGCGACCGCTCGGTGCTGATGCTCTCGGACACCAAATTCGAGGAAGCCGATCTGAGCCGGCTGACCAGGTTCTTCGGTCCCGGCCCGCTGGTCTACTCCCCTCTGGCCCCGACGGTCAAGGAAATGCACCACGCCGCTGTCGCGGCCGTGGCCGGATTCAGTGCCGCCAAGGCCTGGCCGCAGGCGCCGAATCCGGTCAGCGCCGATGACCTGTGGCCAGAGCGCGCCTGCAACGGCGACGAGCTGGCCCGCACGGCGCTGGTGGAGCAGGTCTACCAGCCGCTGCAGCAGGCATCCAACGGCCTGGCCGAAACGCTCTCCAGCTACCTGGCCCTTGGCCACTCGCTGGAAGGCACCGCGCGCGAGCTGTTCGTGCACGCGAACACGGTGCGCTACCGGCTCAAGCGGGTCAGCGAGGTCACCGGCTGGGATCCGCTGGTTCCGCGCGATGCCTTCGTGCTGCAGACCGCGTTGCTTTTCGGCCGGCTTCACGAATCGAACTTGTAGGCTTCTGCCAAAGAACGCCGGGCAGCCATGACGGATATTTCCGTGTTGATCGCGCATTACCGCGGAATTCAGCTTCCAGATACGCTAGGCTTTTGTGGAGATCCTACAAACAGTCACCTCGAGCTTGGTACTCAAAAGAAGCGCCAAAAGCTCCCAACATTTGGAAAGCTGTAAGAGTGTTAGCAATCGTTTGCCCCGGACAGGGCTCCCAGACCCCAGGTTTCCTCACCGAATGGCTCGACGTCGATGGCGTTGCCGAGCATCTGCAGGCGCTCAGCTCGATCACCGAGCGCGACCTCACCGCTCACGGCACCACCTCCGATGAAGAGACCATCAAGGATACCGCCGTCGCCCAGCCGCTGATTGTCGCCGCTGGCCTGGTCACCGCGCGTGCGCTCTTCGGCGAATCGCTTCCAGCCGGCGCCATCGTTGCAGGCCACTCCGTTGGCGAGATCACCGCTTCGGCATTGGCCGGAGCGCTCGACGAGGCTGACGCCATGAATTTCGTGAAGGTGCGCGCCAACGCCATGGCCGAAGCCGCAGCCGCCACCCCGACCGGCATGGCCGCCGTGCTCGGCGGAGATCCCGAAGAAGTCCTGGCCAAGCTCGACGAGCTGGGACTGACCCCCGCCAATGCCAACGGCGGCGGCCAGACCGTGGCCGCAGGCACCCTAGAGCAGCTCGCTGCCCTGGGCGAGAACCCGCCAGCCAAGGCGCGCGTGATCCCGCTGAAGGTTGCCGGCGCATTCCACACCGCGCACATGCAGCCAGCAGTCGGCACCCTGCAGGAACTGGCCGATACCATCACCCCGAAGAACCCTTCGGCAACGCTGCTCTCGAACTTCGATGGCCAGGCCGTAGCCGATGGACAGGCAAATCTCGATTCGCTGGTCGCCCAGGTCTCCCGCCCGGTCCGCTGGGACCTGTGCATGCAGACCCTGGCCGAGGCTGGCGTGACCGGCGTGCTGGAACTGGCACCGGCCGGAACCTTGGTGGGCTTGGCCCGCCGCGGCCTGAAGGGCGTGAAGACCCTGGCCGTGAAGAGCCCCGCGGATCTGGAAGCAGCCAAGGCGTTCATCGCCGAGCACACCGCCAGCTAGGCTGGTGCGCCAGTCGAAGATTGTGCTCGCCGGGAACGTCATGTTGCCTGCCCCGAGCCCATCTCTGGCCTAAGCTTTAAACCGACGAAACCTGCCACGCATCGCTGATGCACCAGCAAAGTTTCATTAAGCCGGCTGGAACCGGCTCCTGGAAACAGGATCCAGACCCAGCCACAAAAATGACCGGAGTCCTCCGGCTAAGAAGAAAAGGAGCCATCCATGGCTAGCAACGAAGAAATCCTGGCGGGCCTCGCCGAAATCGTCAACTCCGAGACCGGCCTGGACGAAGCAGACGTGCAGCTGGACAAGTCCTTCACCGAGGACCTGGACATCGACTCGATCTCGATGATGACCATCGTCGTTGAGGCCGAGGAAAAGTTCGAGGTCAAGATCCCTGACGAAGAGGTCAAGAACCTGAAGACCGTCGGCGACGCCGTCAACTTCATCGCTGCGGCACAGGCCTAAGCTTCCAGGCGTTCATCGCCACACCGTTGCGCGGGCAAGCCGCGCACACGGGCCGGTACGTCAAGCCGGCCCCCTGAATTTCCAAGCACAGTTCTAATTCGCACAGTAGAGAGTTTGATGATGGCGCGCAAAGTAGTGATCACCGGTCTCGGAGCCACGACCCCGATCGGCGGCGATGTCCCCACCCTATGGGAAAACGCCCTCAAGGGTGTCTCCGGTGCCGCAACCCTGGAAGATGACTGGGTCAAGGAATACGACCTGCCGGTCACCTTCGCCGCCCGCGCTGCTGTGCAGCCGACCGAGGTGCTCACCCGCCCGGAGACCAAGCGCATGGACCCATCCACCCAGTTCGCTGTAGTCGCGGCCCGCGAGGCCTGGGCCGATTCCGGCTTGGTCAAGGAAGAGATGGATCAGAACAAGCTGGCCGTAGCCTTCGCTACCGGCATCGGCGGTGTCTGGACCCTGCTCAACGCCTGGGACACCCTGCGCGAAAAGGGCCCGCGCCGCGTGCTGCCGATGACCGTGCCGATGCTGATGCCCAATGGCCCGGCAGCTGCCGTGTCGCTGGATCTGGGTGCTGCCGGTGGCGCGCACACCCCGGTGTCGGCGTGCGCTTCGGGTACCGAGGCGATGCATGTAGGCCTGGATCTGATCCGCTCGGGCAAGGCCGATGTGGTCATGGTCGGTGGCGCGGAAGCCGCGATCCATCCGATGCCGCTGGCCGCCTTCTCGTCCATGCACGCGCTCTCCCGCCGCAACGACGATCCAGCCAAGGCTTCGCGCCCCTATGATGTCGACCGCGATGGCTTCGTCATGGGCGAAGGCGCCGGTGCACTGGTGCTGGAAGCCGAGGAGCATGCCATCGCTCGCGGCGCCCGCATCTACGCCGAACTGGCAGGTTCCTCGGTGACCTCCGATGCGCACCACATCACCGCCCCGGATCCGGATGGCCTGGGCGCGACCCGTGCACTGAAGGCCGCCATGTTCGATGGCCGCATCCAGCCAGAGGACGTCGTGCACGTCAATGCCCACGCAACCTCCACTCCGGTTGGCGACAGGCCGGAATATACTGCGCTGAAGAGCGCCCTGGGCGATCAGCTCGACAACGTCTGGGTTTCGGCGACCAAGTCGCAAATGGGCCACCTGCTGGGCGCCTCGGGCGCTGTGGAGTCCGTGCTGTGCGCACTGGCCGTCTACCACCGCAAAGCCCCGGTGACCATCAACCTGGACAACCAGGATCCGGAGATCCCGTTGAAGGTCGTCACCGGCGAGCCAGCGCAGCTGCCAGCCGAAGGCACCATCGTTGCGCTGAACAACTCGTTCGGCTTCGGCGGCCACAACGCCGTAGTAGCCATCCGCAGCGTCTAATCGCTTCGGCAGCAACACGAACGCACGCCACTGGGTTGGCTGGAGGAAATCCTTCAGCCAACCCAGCGGCTTTTAACCTGGGAGGAATTGGCGGGCAGCCATTGCTTCGGTCCTGACATGTTGGTTAGGCTCAAGTACCGCCTCGAATCGGAGGCACCTGACGGTACTTGGCCTAGAGCAAAGGATCCTTTCCCATGCGCACCCTGATTGCCACTTCCTTCGTATCCCTGGATGGCGTCGTCGAGGCGCCGGGCGGTGAACCGGGCTACCGCAATTCAGGCTGGACGGTGGATTCGGTCGACTTCGACCCGGCCGCCTATGAGCTGAAGGGCACCGAGCAAGCTGAAGCCAGCGCGATGCTCTTGGGCCGGCGCAGCTACGAGTCGTTCTCTGCGGTATGGCCGTCGATGACCGAGGAATTTCCGCAGTACAACGCGATGCCCAAGTTCGTGCTGTCCACAACCTTGCGGGAGAAGGACCTGGCCACGAACTGGGGCGAGACCACCATCTTGCGTTCGGTAGCCGATGTGGCGCGGCTTCGAGCGGGCGACGGCGGACCAATCAGCATCCACGGTTCGGCGACGATGGTCCATTCCCTGCAGGAGCATCAGCTCATCGACCAGTACAACCTGCTGGTCTTCCCGGTCTTGCTGGGAGCCGGCAAGCGCCTGTTCAGCGACGCAAGCCTGGATGCGCAGAAGCTGAAGCTCGTCGATTCCCAGGTGTACTCCAACGGGATCCAGAAGAACGTATTCAAGGTCCAGCGCTAGCGGATCCTAGCCAGCCACTGGCAGATAGGGCCGGGTAATCAATTCCAGGTAGTGCCCGGAAGGGTCAAGCAGATAGACGCCCCGGCCACCATGTTCGTAATTGATCTGTCCTGCCAGCTGCCGTTGCGGATCTGCCCAATGCTCGATCTCCCGCTTGCAGATCGTGGCGTACGCCCGATCGAAATGCTCGTCGTCAAGCTGGTAAGCGTAATGCTGCGGCGGGAAGTCGATCGGTGGTGCGGCGAACTGAAGCAGCACGCCATGAGCCAAGCTGATGTTGGCAAATGGTCCCCAGCCCGGTTCCTCGTGTGCTTCGAGCAGTTCCAGGTAGAACTTCGCCATGCGCTGCGGGTCCAGTGAAGCGATGATGGTGTGGTTGAACTGTGCGGTCATTCTCTCCCTTTCGTGTATCAGATGTGCTGTTCATTGGTGAATGCATCTGGCACGGGAGGTCCGCGAATCAGGGAACGACCAGATAGCCGTTCCGGGAGTGGCCTGCAACGGCCTGGCTGGTCTTCATCGCCACCGAGCATAGCACTGGCAAGCGACGCGACGCCACAATCGCAGTTCTTAAGGCAAGAAGTGGGATCCCCGGCATGGGATCCCACTTCTTTGTTGGTAACAACCCCGCACCGACGGGGTCATTTCTGGCTGACCAATGAAAAGTCACCCAGAGACTAATTAACCAGTCGTTATACCACCTGGTTGAGCCATCGTACAGGCGCATCTTCGCCCGCGTGGCGGAAGGGTTCAAGTTCTTCATCCCAGGGCTCGCCAAGGGCGATGGACATTTCCTGGTAGAACACCGAAGGGTTGCCATCGCCTTTTTCATAGGCCCAGCGGATGCGCTCTTCGCTGACCATGACATTGCCAGCGCAATCGACAGTGGCGTGGAAGATACCGAGGTCAGGCGTTACGGACCAGCGGCTTCCATCAGCCCCAGGGCTCGGGTCTTCGGTGATTTCGAATCGAAGGTGCTGCCAGCCGTGCATTTCACTGGTCAGCAATGCGCCGGTACCTTGGGTGCCAACCCACTCAATTTCAGCGCGACAAAATCCGGGTGCGACGTGCTGTTCGGTCCACTCCATCTTTACTGGAGTGCCGAGCACGGACCCGATTGCCCATTCCAGATGTGGGCATAGCGCTGCAGGGGCGGAATGAATATAAATCACGCCTCTGGTCATCGGTGCAGACATGCCATCCTCCGTTGCGGTGTTGATCGTCTTCCCCTACGTCAACATCGTTCCGGTGCCATCGCTGCCGATACTTCCATTTTGCCTGATGATGAGGCCTTTCGCCACCCGGAAAGCCCATTTTCGCGGATTCATGCCAAATAGTCAGGCTCGCGGATGGGCTTGGCGATAGCTTTGCCTCAATCGATCGACTGAAACATGCGTATACAGCTGGGTCGTTGCCAGTGAAGCGTGCCCGAGGAACTCCTGGACGGCGCGCAAATCTGCGCCGCCATCGAGCAGATGGGTGGCCACGGTGTGCCGTAACGCGTGCGGACCGCTAGCAGCGGTATCCCCCAGCGATTCCAGCGCCTTGGATATGACCTCTCGGGCTTGGCGCACGTTCAAGCGCGCACCGCGCACGCCGACGAGCAATGCCCCCTGGGCCTCCTGCCGGGCCAGAACCTTGCGATGCGAGCGGATCCACGCGATGATCACGCGCTCTGCAGGCTTGCCGAAGGGAACAACCCGTTCCTTGTTTCCCTTGCCAAGAACCTTCAGGGTACGTCGTTCGAAGTCGATGTCGTCCACGTCCAGGGCCACGAGCTCGCTGATGCGCAATCCGGATGCGTATAGCAGCTCCGCGATGACCTTGTCGCGTGCCGCTACCGCCTGGCTCTTGGCATCTGGGCCTGATTCCGCTGCGCTTTCGCTATCGACTGCGCCAGCAGGCGCCTCAGTTTTTCCGGAGAGCAGGCGATCGATCTGGCTTGGCTGCAAAACGTGCGGAAGCCGCCGCTCCTTCTTTGGCGCGGCCAGCCGCAGTGCGGGGTCGGTGTCGATCAATTGGTGCTTCAATGCCCATGCGAAGAAGTTCTTCACCGCGGAGATCCGCCGGGCCAGGGTAGTGCGGGACACCTGCGCTTCGTGAAGCTGGGCCAACCAATCGCGGAGCATGTCGACCGTAATCTGCTTGAGGCTCGGATCCTGGGCGTGGTGCTGCAGGTACTCGCCAAGGTTGCGCAAGTCCACGTCGTAGGCTCGCAGAGTATTAGCGCTTCGGCCGCGTTCGCGTTGCAGGTATTCCAGGTAATCCTCAACCGGCTCGGCGAACTTTGCCGACAGAGCAGTGCTGGTGTGCGTCGTTGGTTCTTGCTTCATCACTATTGAGAATACCCCCAGCTGGGTCACCGGCTAGTTCTGGCGCACCAACTTCCAGGTCAGGCCATCTGTAGCGGCCATGTCCAGCGACTCCAACCGGTTGATGGCCCGGAGCGTCGTGATCAGCGGCACGCCACTGCGGGCCGAGATTTCATCGACCAGCATTCCTTTGGAAAAGGACATCGTGTCGTAGACCATGCCTTCGTCCCTGCTCAGGTTGTCAGTCGGGCGCTGCTGGGCCTCTGAGCTAGGCGACTCTGTTTGGCGGTGCTGGCCGAGCAGGCCCAGTGCGTGTTGCGGACTGGCGAGCAATGCCGCACTGCCCTCCGCAATCAAGCGATGGCATCCTGCCGAGTTGGGTGCGAAAACACTGCCGGGAACAGCAGCAACATCGCGTCCGAGCTCGACCGCATGGCTGGCGGTGTTCAGTGCACCGGAACGGTGGCGGGCCTCGCTGATGATGACGAGCCTGCTCAATGCGGCGATCAGCCGATTGCGATTCAGGAAGCGGAAGCGAGCGGATGTGGTTCCGGGCGGCACCTCGGAGATCAGCACGCCGCGGGCAATAATCTGGTTCAGCAGATTGCTGTTGCCCGAAGGGTAGAGCCTATCGATGCCACCAGCCATAACGGTGATCGTCGGCGGACCCGGGTACTGCCAATCCTCCACACTCAGCGCTGCCCGGTGCGCGCTGGCATCAATGCCGTAGGCTCCGCCCGAGACAACGGTGTACCCACTCAAAGCCAATGTTCTGCCAAGATCGAAGGTGACTTGATCACCGTAGTCGCTGGCGTCACGTGAGCCGACAATGGAAACGTTGCTGGCCAGCTCTTGGCCTTCAAGCAGCTGGGGGTTTGCCGATCGCCACCACAAGCACAACGGACACCCGAGATTCAGGTCGGCTAGCTGACGTGGCCAGGCGGCATCGGTGGGGATCAGCAGTCCTCCACCAACCCGAGCGGCGGCATCCAGCGCGCCCACCGGGTTGCTCAACGACAGGCGTTTCCGCCATCGGGTCAGCGCCACTTTCAGGTCTTGCGCGGAATCCCCTGCAGGGTGGAATCCCAGGATTCCGTCAACCGGAAGCTTGAGCGCGGACGGATAGAAATCCTCTCGCTGGATCAAGCGCAGCAATTCCTGTGGGCTCATGAGTTCCAGCAAGGCCGTGGCCACGTAGTCGTTGGGCTCTATGAGCTGGTTCAGGTGCGCGTAGACCAGACGCTCTTGGGAGCTTGGGGCCACCCATCCCCCGGCAGTGTTCGTATTACTGGAAGTCATGGCTTTACCTAGCTGCTTTCCAAGTTCTGGCGGAGATGGCCGGCGATGGCCAAATCATCCGCGGTCGGTGCTGTGTGTTCCTGCTGATCTGCCACAGTCCACGCAACCCGCAAGAGGCGGTGGATGGCCCGGGCAGAGAGCCCGCGACGCGTGGCAAGCTGCTCAAGCGCCGCCCGCGTCTTGGCCGGATAGTCCAGCTCGTTTTTGAGGACTTGTGTTGGAATCTGCGCGTTGCAGGCAATTGAGAACTTTCCCAGCCGAGCCTGGCTGCGTGCGCGGGTGCCGATAACTCGTTCACGAACCTGAGCACTGGATTCGTTCGGTGCCGAGTTCAGAAGCTGGGCTTGCGGAACCGGGTTGACTCTGACCTGCAGATCGACACGGTCGAGAATCGGTCCGGAGAGCCGGGCGAAGTAGCGCCGGCGAGCCATGGGAGTGCAGGTGCACCCGGTACCGGTTCCGAAGTTCTTTCCGCAGGGACACGGGTTGGAGGCCATGATGAGTTGGAAACGGGCAGGCAGACGCTGGTGTCCTCGGATCCGTGCGAGGTTGATATAGCCTTCCTCGATTGGTTGGCGCAGCGCATCGAGTACCCCAGTATGGAATTGCGCTGCCTCGTCGAGGAACAGGATGCCGTGGTGGGCGCGGGTAATGGCACCGGGAATCAGTTGTGCTGTTCCACCGCCAATCAAAGCCGAGCGAGATGCCGTGTGGTGCGGTGCGACGAAAGGCGGCGTGCGTTGCAACTCGTCCAGTTCCCCGGCACCTCCCCGGGTGATCGAATGCACCGCGGTGGCTTCGAGAGCCTGGAGCTCATCCAAGGGCGGCATGATTGTCGGCAGGCATTTGGCCAGCATGGTTTTTCCGGCGCCGGCCGGTCCAACCATGATCAGGTGGTGTCCCCCGGCTGCTGCCAATTCCAGCGCAAGCCGTGCTTCCTGTTGTCCGTTGACCAAACCCAGATCCACGTCCTCAGCAGCACCGGCGGCATTCCCGCCAGCTTCGTCAGGTGGTTGCGGTGGCCGGTGGCGCAGGTAGGTGGTTATCTGGTCCTTCGCCGCTCCGCAGTAGGCGAGCACCTGCCCGAGGTGGCGCCGCGCGATGACCTCAACGCCACCCACCAGCCTGGCTTCCGCGCCGTTCTCCTCGGCCACAATCACCTGGTCAAAGCCATGGGCGCGAGCCAGCTGCACCGCTGGCAGCACACCAGGAACCGGTCTCAAGGTGCCATCCAAGCCAAGTTCTGCCATGTACAGGGTGCCTGGTGAAGCGAGCAGTTGCTGATCAGCGGCCAAGGCGGCAACGACGATGGCAAGATCAAAAGCCGACCCGTATTTCGGCAGCGTGGCCGGCGAGAGATTGACCGTCAGCTTCCGGTTGGCCAGCGGGATCCCTGAATTCCGTGCCGCTGCCTTGATCCGTTCACGGGCTTCGCTCAAGGATGCATCGGGCAAACCCAGCAGGACGAATCCCGGGATGCCGTTGCCAAGGTCGGCTTCGACTTCCACCAAGGAAGCGCTGACCCCGTGCAGGGCCACAGCACTGGTTCGTGCGGTACTCATGAGTGCACATTTTCATGCAGGTGGCAGTCGAATCCGCTCACCGTCGCGTATACCTCGACGACGTCCACGCGAAGTTCGGCGAGAAACAGGCGATGGGATTGGGCCCAGAAGAGAAGCAGCTTGTTGAGCCGGCGGAACTTGGCCGGGGTGATCGCGTCGAAGCCGGAACCGAGACGTTGCGAGGACCGCGTTTTGACCTCGACGGCGACAATCTGGCCGTTGCCGGCCCGCGCCACCAGATCCAGCTCCCCTGCCGGGCATCGCCAATTGCGGTCAAGGATTTCGTAGCGCTGCCCGGTGAGAAATGCTGCGGCGGCTCGTTCCCCGTCGGCACCTAGCCGTTGCTTCTCGGTCTGCATGTTTGCTCCTCGATGTCTATGATCCGTTCTGGAAACATCGTCGGAGATTCATAAGCCACGGCAACAGCACTGGCCGCGAAATGTGGATATCGCGTTGCCAACGAGAAAGCCGGCCCTGTTCCGGAAACAGGGCCGGCGATCGCATGACTGTGCGGTTTGAGCTAGTTGCCCAGTCCGTCTTTGGGAATCTGGAACTCGTCGGGGTTGAGTTCTTCGACGTTGACGTCCTTGAATGTCAGCACCTTGACGGACTTCACGAAGCGGCCTTGGCGGTAGATGTCCCAAACCCACGCGTCGGTGAGGTTCAGCTCGAAGTACACTTCCCCGGCATTGGACAGGGTCTTCACGTCTACCTCGTTGGCCAGGTAGAAGCGGCGTTCGGTCTCGACCACGTAATTGAACAGCCCCACCACGGTCTTGTACTCGCGGTACAGCTGCAGTTCCATGTCGGACTCGTAGTTTTCCAGGTCGTCGGCAGCCATCACTTTGCTTTCTTTGTCGTGGCTTCACCTTGGGCCTGATCAGCACCCGAAGTCAAGTTCCAGCTCTTTCGGTGGTAATCGCAGGGACCCTGGAGGACAATCGCGGCGCGATGCGCGGCGGTGGCATAGCCCTTGTTGATCTCCCAACCGAAGTGCGGATGCTCGGTGGCCAGCCCAATCATGATGCCGTCGCGTTCGACCTTGGCCAGGATGGACGCGCCGGCGATAGCCTGGCAGGTCATGTCGCCCTTCACGATGGTAGCCACCGGGATGTGCAGGCCCACGGGCTCGCGGTCGTCGGCCAGGATATCGAACAAGTCCGGTTCAGGGGCTGTCAGCCAGTCGTAGCTGCCATCCAGCAGGGCCGCTTCAGGCTGGACGGCGCACTGCGCCATGGCCCGCGTTCCGGCCAGGCGCAGGGCACCGGTGACACCGAGCTCATCGATTTCAGCTGCCGAAGCATGCCCCACGCCGTAGCCGACCGCCCATTGGCGCACTGGGTCGACCAGCGACATCCGGGTTTCCGGGCTCAGGAGCTTGGAATCGCGCAGTTCAGGGAATTCGTTGACCTGCTGGATATCGATCACAGTCATTCCTACGGTAATCGGACCAGCTAGCGCGCCGCGTCCCACCTCATCGACGGCAGCGATGTAGCGGACGCCATGCTTGGCGGCCAGGGCACGCTCGTGCTCGAGTGTGGTTGCCTTGCTCTTGGAATCAGCCATGTGCATGTACGCTACTCAGCCACTGCGTTCGGGACATTGGCGAAGACTTCTTCATGGGAATCGATGGTGCCCCAGCGAGAAGTAGGCCAAGAGATCACCGAAGCGCGGCCTTGGACGGATTCGATATCGACGAATCCGCCTTGGCGATCTGCATGGAAGCGGGAATCCGCGCTGGCTGCACGGTGATCGCCCATCACCCAGAGCTTTCCTTCCGGGACGGTCACCTTGAATTCCATATCCGACGGGCTGTCCCCGTCGTAGATGTACGGCTCGTCGATGGGCTCTCCGTTGATGGTGATGGCGCCTTCTGCGGTGCAGCATTCAACGGTGTCACCGGGCATGCCGATGATGCGCTTGACCAGGTACTGCTCGTCGGCCGCGGGAAGCACGCCGACAAAGGAAAGCACGTTCTGGAATGCGGTGGGGTACTCGGTCAGCGGCGGCAGCCACTCCTGGTCATCGCGGAATACGACGACATCTCCGCGTTCCAGTTCGAATGGACCGGGAACCATGAGGTTGGCGAAAATCCTGTCGTCGACCTCGAGAGTATGCTCCATGGAGCCGGATGGAATGTAGTAGGCACGGAAGAAGAAGGTCTTGATCACGAATGAGAGCATCAGCGCGATCGCGATAATGATGACAATCTCGCGAACGAAGCGCCATAGTTTGTAAAGTGGACCCCGGCTTTGAGGAGTCTCTGCTGATGCTGCACTCACGATTCGATTAGTGCCTTCCATTGTCGCGTGTTATCCCCATCTTACGTGCCGAATCAGGCGCAACGTATCATTGCACGGCTACGGCCAGTTGCTTCGGAACGCGCCAACGGCCAGCCCCGGCGAAGGGACTGGCCGTTGGTGCGTTCCGCCAAAGCGGAGCCTGGCTACTGCGTGGCTGCCGGCGTCATGATGCCGCCACTCTCCTTATAGTCCACAGGGATTTCGCCGATGGGCTTCTCATCCTCGATCAGCTTTTCAACAGCTTCGAGCTGGCTCTTGTCCACCGACAAGGTGATTCCCCCGGTCTCAGGATTCAGCGTGTAGGCATGGATGGCGTTGCGCACCGGGTTTTCCTGCTTGCTTTGCCACTTCATGATTTCGGAGATTGCCGAGCGGAGTTCTTCGCTGCTGAACTGGACCAGGTGCCCGACGGCCCCGGCTTCTTCAATGGTGGAAAGCTGTTCTTCGTTGGTAGTTGAAACGTTCAGCTTCCCATCCTTGATCCAGCCTTGGACGTAGTCATCACCCAATGCTTCGGAAAGCTGGTCATTGGTTTGGAGCAGTGCGTCTTGATCCACGGCATTCTCACTTGAATTGTCTGTTTGCTGCAAGGATTCCGATGCCGTAGCGCTTGCCGAGGGCTGTGTGCCTGGATCGGTTCCCTGGCCGCAGCCGGTAAGCAATAGTGCAGCCATGGCGGCGGTAGATGCCAGCATGATTGGCGTGCGTGAAGTTCTAGCGTTCGAATTCATAATTTACACCTCGGTGGTATTCACGTTGCCGCAACGATCTTAGCTTTCAGGCTAGTGCCAGATTCGTAGAGCAACCAAGGAGCTACATGTGTGCCAAGTAAAAATGCCCCGCTACTTGTTCCAAAGTAGCGGGGCACTTTCAGCAGGATCTATTCCCGTGGGTCAAGAATCCCTTAGCCGTGACGGCGTGCGCTGCGGCGGAACAGCAGGAATGCTGCACCGGCCAGAGCCATTGCACCACCAGCGGCGATCAGCGGAACGCTGCTCGAACCGGTGTCTGCCAATGGATCTTCCTTCTTAGGAGTTTCCTTTGGAGTTGCAGACTTGCTTGGCTCGTCGTCCTTAGGAGCTTCCGACTGCTCCTCATCTTCCGAAGCGGAAGGCGAGGTCGATGGCTCGTCGGATTCATCCTCGGAAGGCGATGGCGAGGTGCTCTCGGAAGGCTCTTCGGTTGGCTCATCAGTCGGGTCCTCGGAAGGCGAGGTCGATGGCGTCTCCGAAGGTTCTTCGGTTGGCTCGTCAGTCGGAGTCTCAGTTGGCTCGTCAGTCGGAGTCTCAGTTGGCTCGTCAGTCGGAGTCTCAGTTGGCTCGTCAGTCGGAGTCTCGGTTGGAGTCGGCGTTGGGGTTGGGGTCGGCGTCGGAGTCGGAGTTGGGGTCGGCGCAGCAACGATCACGACGTTGGCGTTGACCCGCTCAGAGGTGTTGAATCCGTTCTTGGCCTGCAGGGTGAACGAGTACTCGCCCGCCGTCTCCGGTGCGCTGAAGCTGAAGTTGCCTTCGGCATCCACAGTCACGGTATCGACAACCTTGCCGTCAACGATGATGTTGACCTTGGTGCCGCTGGCGGCGTTCTTGACGGTGCCGGTGATGGTATCGCCAGCCTCAACCTCGGTGCCGTTCTCCACGGACAGTGCAGGGGCGTTCACGAAGAACTTCACCTGGTAGCCGTCGATGTAGCCCTTCTTGAAGACATCGTCCAGCGAGGTGTACATCGCGACGTCGTCTGCGGTGTTCTCGATTCCGTCCTCGCCGCCCGAGTTGGCGGAGTTGATGCCCACGGCCTTGCTGCCGACGAGCACCGGTCCACCGGAGTCGCCCTGGTCCAGCACGTTCTGACCCGGGTTCTCTGCGGCGTAGCCCCAGACCGAACGCAGGGTGTTGTCCATACCGTAGACGAAGAATACGCCTTCGCCGTAAATTTCCGAGCAGCTCCAGCCGGTGGTGCGGCCAGCGGAGCAAGCCTCAGACCCGATGACGGCCTTGGACACGCCGGTAACGTTCAGTACCTTGTCGCGCTCATCCTGGCCTTCTGGCCACTGTGAAACCGCAGGATGCAGGTTCAGCTCAGGGTTGATGTCGTCGATCACCGAGATATCGGTGCCCGGCTCCAGGTTCGCGAACTCCTCGTCAGTCATGGAGTTCAGCTCTTCGATGGTGAATCCGGAGTTGCCCGGACCACCGAACTGGTTGAAGCCAAAGGTGCCCAGTTTCGCACCGACTCCATCGAACACATTGACTGCCGATTGCTCTGCCAGGCCAAGGATAGTAGTGGTTCCATCCTGGGAGCAGTGGCCTGCGGAGATGACTGCATCTTCACCGGCCGAGTTCCAGGCATTGAAGCCCATCGAGCAAACCGTGGTCGACTCAGAAAGCTGGCCCGACTGGTCCATGGCGTAGCCCATTGCGCCGTAGACATCTTCCGCCGCGGAAATCTCGGCAACGCCGGAGCCTTCCTCGCCTTCGACATACCTGGCCTGGCTGACGAATTCCTCGATGGTCAGATTCTCGGCCGAGAGCTCAGCGGCCTGGGATTCGAGCGCCTTGGCTTCCTTCTTCTCAAAGCCTTCGGCATAGATCTTCAGGCCGTCGCCGGTGTTCAGAATCGCGGTAATGCGCTTCATTTCCTTCGGTGCGACGGTCTTCGCCAGTTCCTTGTAGACCTGTCGTGGAGTCTTGACCTCAGCATCGAGGACCTTAATTTCCAACGTGGTAGGTGCTGGAGTAGCGGTTTCAGCGATGATCTTCTTCGCCTTGTCGGCGTCGTCCTTGCCGACGGTGATTTCGGCCTTGCCGTCCTTCACCGAGGCAGTGGCTTCCACGCCCTTTTCGTTCAGTTCGTCGCGAACCTTGGAAACAGCGTCGCTGGTTTCCCCGTCCTTGACGTACTCCTCAACCGACTTGTCGAGGTCTCGTTCGATAGCCTTGTCGAGACCTTCGGTATCGACAGCGCTGGCGCTCGGCGATGGCTTCTCGCTAGACGGAGTGGAAGCAGTCGGCGATTCGGAAACCGTCGGCGCTGCCGCTGCAGGCATGAAGCTCGAACCGACCACCAAAGCGGTCGCGGCTGCTGCAACGATGCCGCGTTGCGCAGTCTTCTTTTTTGGATGTGGCATTAACGCTTCTCCCAGATTTATGGTGCGAGTGCTTGCGTTTCCCCTTACCTAAGGGCGCACGCGTAAGCACAGGTGTTGTTACCAAAATGAAACAATACTTTGTTCCCGCACAGCTTTTCAAGCTTCGAATCCAACAAAAATACAAACTCAGAGTTACGTTTTACCTAGTCAAATACCTTCGGCCGAAACGGCTTGGGTCACAAATTACGAGCCAGTAGCCTTGGTTTAAGATTGGAATACTCTTTCTAAGCCCTAGTCAGCTTGGTAGATCCTGAAAGTTGCCGCACAATTTGCACACCGATTACACAGGAACTCTTAGGCCGTGAAATTCGAACCAAATTAATTACATGTTCATAGAAAAAATGCGCCAGATGGGTAGTTCTACCCATCTGGCGCAAGCGAATTTGCTAGTTGTTACGGCGTGTCACCGGATTTCCGAACGCTGATCGAGAGGCCAAATTACCTCTGCGGCCTTGCCGGTAACCCGTTCAACACTGATCGTCCCGCCGCCGCTGGCACCCAGCAACGAACGCGAATCCTTGGACGTGGACCGGTGATCGCCCATGACCCACAAACGGCCTTCCGGCACTTCTACGGAAAATTCCTGTTCACTCGGAGCATCCCCGGCGAAGATGTACGGCTCGTCTACGGGTTCGCCGTTAACGAGCAGCCGCCCATCAGCGCTGCAGCATTCCACGGTGTCTCCCCCAACGCCGATAACGCGCTTGACGTACTTGTTGTTGCTTCCTGCGAGGCTGAACGCCGAGAGCAGATCATCAGCAAAACTGGCCTTGGCGTACGGGAGGAACGAGCCGCGGCCATCGAAAACGATGATGTCTCCGCGCTGCGGTTCGGAATCCAAGTAGGCGCGGCGGTCCACGGAGATGCTTTGGCCAGGGTTGAGCGTAGGCTCCATCGAGTTGGAATCGATACGGAAGACATCGATCACCGTGGCGCGAAGAAGAATGGTGGCCAGCAGGCCGAGAATAACCGCGAGTACAGCGAAGCGCCAGACCCATGAAAAGGCCTGGCGCTTCATTGTTGCCCGCTCGGTGCGTGCAATCCGGTTCATGGAAGAACGCAGATTACTTCTTTGCGCCGAAGTCGCGCTTCTCGCGGATGCGAGCAGCCTTGCCGTGGCGATCGCGCATGTAGTACAGCTTTGCACGACGCACGTCGCCCTTGGTCACGACCTCAATCTTGTCGATGATTGGGGAGTGAACTGGGAAGGTACGCTCAACACCGGTGCCGAAGGAAACCTTGCGAACGGTGAAGGTCTCGCCAATACCGCGGCCCTGGCGGCCAAGGACGTAGCCCTGGAAGACCTGAACACGGGAGTTCTTACCTTCGATGATGTTGACGTGCACCTTCAAGGTGTCGCCTGGGCCGAAGGCTGGAACGTCGGAGCGCAGCGAGGCTGCGTCAACAGAGTCAAGAATATGCATGGTGCATCTCCTAGGATCAATGCCGCAGGTCACCGAATCCTCGTAGCGGGGCCCGACACCGGTTGAAACCAGTGAAATCCCCGGAACGTTGTACCATCGATTGCCCCTAGCAATCGATGCGGCGGTCTTCTATGGCTCGAACTTCCCCCTGCGGCAGGAGTCGAACAAAAACACACCAAGAAACAATTATGCCGTATCAGCGAAGCCGACGCGAGTCTGCCCGAAATGGCTTTGCAGTGATTTTGCCCTCTTAGTCGTTCTCGGTTCCGGCGCCGGTGGCCCAGTCCAGTTCGGCCTTGGGGGTAATGGCACCGTCAACGAGCGCAAATCCGTTGTGCCACAGGGCATCGCGGTCTTTCCGGTTCAGGCTCTCGGGATCCAGCTGCATGATCAGATCGGGGCGGCGCGCAGCGGTGCGCTTAATCTGCTCATCTCGGCGGAACCGTCCCACACGCTGGTGGTTGCCGCCGAGCAGCACCTCCGGGACATCGCGGCCTCGCCAAGAGGCCGGCTTGGTGTACACCGGGTATTCCAGCAGGACATCCGAGTGGGATTCTTCCACCAGGGATTCCGGGTTGCCGATGACACCGGGGATCAGCCGGGCGATGGCTTCCACCATCACCATCACAGCGACCTCTCCCCCGTTGAGCACGTAATCGCCGATGGATACCGGGATGACGTTGAAGTTCTCGTGGGCGTACTCGATGACGCGTTCGTCAATGCCCTCGTAGCGGCCGCAGGCGAAGACCAGGTGCTCTTCTTCGGCAAGGTCGTAGGCCATTTGCTGGTTGAAGACGGTGCCTGCAGGCGATGGTACGATCAACGTCGGCTTAGGGCCTTGCGCATCGGCCGGGCGTACCGAGTCAAGGGCCTGTCCCCACGGCTCGGGCATCATCACCATGCCGGCACCGCCGCCGTAGGGGGTGTCGTCGACCTTGCGGTGCTTGTCGGCGGTGAAGTCGCGCAGGTTGGTGACATTCAGATCCAGGATGCCGTCTTGCGCGGCGCGTCCGATCAGCGACAGCGAAAGCGGCTGCAGGTACTCAGGGAAAATCGAGATGACGTCCAGACGCATGGCTTACTTTGTTCCCTCTTCTTCGCTGCCTTCTTCATCGCTGTTCAGGGTCAGCAGCCCTGCCGGCGGGGTGATGACCACGATGCCGGCTTCCGGGTCGATCTCCGGCACGAACTCGTCGACGAACGGCAGGTAGATTTCCTCGCCGTCAGCGTCTTCGAAGACCAGCAGATCCTGGGCTGGATTGGTGCGCAGCGCGGTGATGACGCCGACCTGCTCGCCATCGAGCATGACCTTCAGATCCAGCAGTTCATGCTCGTACCATTCTTCCGAGTCGTCTTCGGGCTCGTCCGAGACCTCGATTTCCAGGCGTGCGCCACGCAGGGTTTCCGCCTGGTTGCGGTCGGCGATTTCCTCGAAGGCGAGCAACAGGATGGTCTTGTTCCAGCGGGCATTCTTGATGGTCAAGGTCTTGATCGGGCCGTCGACGACGATGAATTCTTCGCCAGCGGTGAAGCGCTCTTCCGGGTTGTCGGTCATGACCTGGACGGTGACTTCACCACGGATGCCGTGGGGCTTGCCGATGCGGGCAACCTGCAATCGCATAGTCTGCTGCTCTTTCTGCACTAAGTTCCGTGGCGTGCGCCGGGAGACTGGATTGGAAATTCTAGGGTAAACACGAAAAGGAGTTCCCGTCACTTCTCAGGACGGAAACTCCTTTCGTTTCGAAGCCAACTTACAAGTCAGACTTCTAAGTTGTTCAGCCTCGGCGACGGTCGGTGTCGATTACATCGACACGTACCGGCTCCTTGGCCAACGCTGCCATCACGGTGCGCAGTGCTCGCGCGGTGCGTCCCTGGCGTCCGATCACACGACCGAGATCCTCAGGATTCACACGAACTTCGAGCAGGTCGCCGCGGCGGGTGGACTTCAAGGCAACCTTGACGTCTTCCGGTTCCTCGACAACCCCGCGTACCAGGTGGTCTAGCGCGTCAACGAGCACTGTTACTCAGCCTCGGTTGCTTCGGCCTCTGCCTCTTCAGCAGCTGGCTTCTCAGCCTTCTTGGTGATTGCCTCTGGCAGGATCACGGAACCCTTTTCAGGAGCAACGAATGCTGGCTTAGGCTCGGCAACCTTGTAGGTGCCTTCCTGGCCATCGATGCCCTTGAACTTCTGCCAGTCACCGGTGACCTTCAGCAGTGCGTGTACCTGCTCGGTTGGCTGTGCGCCAACGGACAGCCAGTACTGTGCACGATCCGAATCGATCTCGATAACCGATGGGTTCTCGGTTGGGTGGTACTTGCCGATCTCCTCGATGGCACGGCCATCGCGCTTGGCGCGCGAGTCCATGACGACAACGCGGTAGAAAGGTGCGCGCATCTTGCCGAAGCGCTTCAGACGAATCTTTACGGCCACTTTTGTGGTCTCCTGTTTCTCAACATGGTCGAATCCAATTTTTGGCACCTGTGGGGCAGGCCTTACTGGTTGGACTCTAAAAGGACAGGATTCGTAGCGGAGAGAGGGGCCACTGCGAATCGAGTACCCTGCAATTATGCCAGAGAGCAGGCTGGCTGGCCAACTCCATCTGGGGCAGCGAGTCGGGCAATGATCATGAGCTTGCTCACCCCGGAGGCCACGCTGATTTGAAGCTCCTAGTATTAATTCTATGACCGTCACTTCCGCTTTGCTGGCCTTTAGCGCCGTTGCCGCCTTGATGACCCTGATTCCGGGTGTCGATACTGCGTTGATCCTTCGTTCGGCGATCACCCGAGGGCGCGGCGAGGCCATGCTGGCCGGGCTGGGGATTTGCACCGGTGTCTTCGTCTGGGGCGTGGCCGCGGCCGCCGGAGCATCGGCAATTCTGGCCGCGTCGGCGCTGGCGTACCAGATCCTCACTTACGCCGGCGCTGCCTACCTGGTCTTCCTGGGCGGGCAGATGATCTACCGGAGCCTGCGCAAGAAGCAGCTGCCGAGCACCGAAATCCCGGTCCCGCAAAGCGGCATTCGAACCTACCTGACCGGTCTGGTCACCAACGTGCTGAACCCGAAGATCGGCGTTTTCTATATCGCGGCCATCCCGCAATTCACCCCTGCCGGCAGCAATGCCCTACTCATGGGCGTCGGCCTGTCCGCCGTGCATGTTGCCCTCACCCTGATGTGGGCCGCCATTCTGGTATTCGGAGTACGGATCGCTGGACGCTGGCTGAGCTCAGCCAAGGCGGTGTCCTGGATGGACCGGATTACCGGGACGGTACTGATCGGCTTCGGGCTGAAGGTCGCGCTCTCGCGGCCGTAACCTCGTGCACCAGCCGCCGTGGCGGCGCAGCTGGGCATTCGGCGTGCTCAGGCGGCTACCGGGACACTGTTTCTTCGCGGCATTTGCAGCGGATCCAGGTGCTTGGGCAGCAGGATGTGCGCCAGTCCCCCGACCGTAACCACGGACAGCAACCCGGCATGGACGGCATGGTGGTGCCGCCGGCACAGGCAGCTGCCGTTGCGCGTCGAGGTGCACCCGCCTCGCTCCCACCAATTGTTGTGGTGGTATTCGAGCATTTCCGGTGGTGCGCTGCATCCCGGGACAATGCATCCGCGGTCGCGGGCGAAGATCGCGCGTTTCATCGCTTCCGTGAAGAAGCGTTCCTTGCGCCCCACATCCAGCGGCTGGCCATCGGGCCCGAACACCACCCGGTAGATTTCACCCTGGCAGATCAGCTGGGCGGTATCCACGGAATCGAGTTTCAACCCATGATCTGTGGTGGCTCCCAGCTTGGCTGGATCACCCAGATCCTGCAGGTCGTTCAATTGGATGTGGATGCCGATCCTTGGCGTGATGCCCTTGGCTGGCGACCCTGTCGAACGCTGCTTCAGCGCGGCCAATAGTGCATTGAGCCTCCGCTGAGGCACGGGCACGTCCCCATCGCCAAGCAAGGCGGAATCCCTAGTGCCTTCAGTGCTTTCAGTGCCTTCAGTGCGCTCAGTTCCTTGAGCGTCTTGGGTGCCTGATTGCCACGCCGCAGAGTTGGACTCTGCGTCCTCGTGGTCCTCAGACTCGCAGTGCTCTTCGTGTTCTTCTTGTTCTGCTTGGGCCCAGGGTGGCGGAGGCTCGCTGCTGCTGAACAAGTCGTCGCTGGCTGGCTCGTCCGCGACGTTAGCCTGTTGGCCTGGCGCTGCGTCTGGGGCGGCCCCGGCCGCGCGGGCGGCCTTGCCTGCGGTGGTGCGCGGATTGTCCGCCTGGGCCAGGGTGGAGCGGAATTCCTCGCGCTGGGTTCCGCCGATCAGCAGCTCGTACTTGTCGCAGTCCCCGACGGTGCCCCGCGGATAGATGCCCGGTTGCGGGTTCCGTGTCTGCGTGCGGGCCTTGCGTTCAGCGCTCAGCATGGCCGACAGCTTGGTTTCGCGGGTGGCGCGATCTGGTTCCTGCAGCAGCTCGGCGGCTTGTTCTTCGAGCAGCTGCCCCTGCGCGTTGCATGCGGTGGGCTGCAGCGGCTGGCCTTGGAAGCTGGTGTCTGCCGGCTCGAACTTGTCCAGGGCCCGGGCAGCGCGGGCCACCATCCGCGGATCCAGTGCGGGGGCCTCGGCGTAGAGCTTGGCCAGCTGGGCGAAGCGCGGCGCAGCGGTGCTGCCATCCATCAGCCGGCGGGCGATGAGCAGGTGGGCGTCGCTGACCCGATGCTGCCCTTCGTGGGCATTGAGCCCCAGCCACCCGGCCAGGAAGTCGCCGGTGTTCTGGTATTGGGCGCGGCCCGAGTGCTGTCGGGCCGGCCGGGCCAAATTGGCTGTTGAATCCGCGACGGCCGCCAGCTCGTCGTCTTCCAGCAGGTGGGCGCCGGTTGATTCGAGGTGGATGGCGCTGCGCAGCTGCTCGCGCAAGGTGTAGCGGTAGAGCAGTTCAACCAGCCGGGCATGGGCGGCCGCCACCCGCGGGTCATCGCTCTCACGCAGAGCGGCAGACAGCTTGGCCAGCAGCGCGAGGCAGGAAGCCATCAGCTCCAGGAGCACTCCGGCCGCTTGGCGCGGCAGAGCCCCGTTGATGGCTTCGCGCAGGATCTGGGTCGCTGCGGCTAGCTGGTGGATTCCCATGGACCCAGCATCGCCCCGTCCAAATGCGCTGGCCGGGCCGATGCCGCGAAATGTGGATAAGCTGCTATCCGCGCTGGCGGACCTTGGACTGGCGGATCACCAGGAAGATCAAGTACGGGGCGCCAATCACCGCGGTAGCCACCCCGGCGGGCAGGATCACCGGGAACGCGCGGGCCGCGAGCAAGTCGGCCAGCAGCACGAAGATCGCCCCGATCAGCGCCGCATGCTGCACCGGCGGGATGGTGCCGCGGGCCACCAGCCGGGCGGCGTGCCCGCTGGCCAGCGCGACGAAGGCCAGCGGCCCGGCGATCACGGTCGCGGCGATGGCCAGCAGCGAGGCGATGCCCAGCATCAGCACCCGGTCGCGGCCCAGGTGCATGCCCAGTGCGCGGGAGGTGTCCGAATCCAGTGCCAGCACCTCGCGCTGGTTGCGCAGCAGCGCCGCGGCCACCAGTCCCAGCACGATCACCGCCGCCGCGGTAGGCAAGGAAATCCTGGCGAAGAAGCCGGAAACCAACTATTCGCTGGTGCGCTTCGCCGGCGAGGACACCGCGCGCCTGTACGCTACCGATTCGTTCATCGGCGAGATCATGGTCGACATGGGCATCCCGCGCCCGAAGGACGCGCCGGACACCACCGAATCGATTTTTGTTCCGCTCTCGCCGGAAGAAATCCTGAAGGCCGACGCCGAAGTGATCTTCCAGTCCACCTGGGCGCCGGAAGGTGCCGAGGGTGACGCATCGCGCGCCCAGGAGAAGAAGTTCACCTCCAACCCGCTGTGGGAGAAGCTGGAGGGCGAGGTCATGCCGGTTGACGACTCGATCTTCCTCTCCTCGGTTTCGCTGCAGGGCGCCGGTGAGGTCATCACCCAGGTGGCCGAGCACTTCGAGGTCGACCCGCAGCTGCCATAGCGGCCGCGAGCAGCTCCAACCATTAAAGAGAATCGAGTCCCTGCCCGGCGTCATTCGCCGTAGGCAGGGACTCGATGCTGTTAACTAGCGGCCCCGAAAGGTGCCGGGCTCAATCAGTGGTTATCTGGCGGCCTTGCGCACCGGATCGACAGCGCTCTCCGCGTGCTTCAGCCGCTTCTCAGCGCGCTTCTCCTTGATGCTCTTGCCTGGTTTTTTCGCTTCGCCCTTGCGCGGGGATTTGCTCGACATGACGTGCCGTCCTTTACCGGAGACGCGCTGCGCCTCCAACAAATGCGGGGAGAGTACCCCATGACCACGACCATAGGAAGTTTCGCCCAGAAGGGCAAGGGATACTGCCAGCTGGGCGATTCTTCCCATTATTCCGGCGCATCCGGCGAGCACCCTGCCCGCTGCGCAAATGACGCGATGTGACCGGCACAACGGCGCATTCCCAGCGCCCGCCTAGCTTCACCGCGTAGGCTGAAACCTGGCGCGAGGTACTTCCTGTTCTCGTGTGAAATTAACTTTCCTGTGGTCAACCTGAGGATCCTTCACCGTGGTATTCAAGAAACAGCATCTTCACGCCTATATGGTGACGTGGAAACTGGAGCGCGAATTCGGCGGGATGACCACAGTCTGCACCCAGCGCGCGGCGGCTTTCGCCGAGCGCCATGGCTCGGCGGCAGTGATCACCTTCGCCCCGAATGCGCAGATTCCGCAGATCGCCGAAGAGCTCGTGGAACGCGGCAAGCTCTCGCCCAAGGTCCAGGTGCTCAACCCCTACATCCACCTGGCCGAGCACGACCTGCAGCCGCAGGACAGTATCCCGGGCAGGAAAGCGGAACCCGCGCACCAGGACTTCACCCTCAGTGATTCCGTTCGCCATCCCGGCGGGACCGGCGTGTTCTGCGAGCACAGCGTGGCCGGTCCGGAGGGCGAGGTCAGGCAGACCGCCTACTTCCGCAACGACGGCACCGTCTTCCTGACCGATACGAAATTCCATGACGGCAAGCACCGCCGCATCGTCGAGGCGTTCGACCGCACCGGAATGCTGGTGGCGCGTTTCAACAGCGCTGCATCGTTCTACCGCTATTGGCTTTCGCAGATCGTCGACCACCCGGATTCCCTGGTGGTCATCGACAGCAAATTCACCGCGGCCATGCTGGCGTCGTGGAAAACCGTGCATGTGCCCAAGGTGTTCGCCTTCCACAGCATTCATGTGGCCAAGGGGCAGGATTTGGCCACCGGCAAGCTTTCCAAGGGCCACGGCCCGATCATCGAGGAACGCGCCAACTGGGATGCGTTCGTCTTCCTGACCCGCGCGCAGCGCCAGGCCTATGTCGAGCGCTTCGGGAATCCGGACTCGGCGTTCGTCATTCCCAATCCGCTGAAGCCTTCGATTCTCCAGCCGCCGGAACCCGAACGCGGTGCCACGGATTTGATCGTCGCCGGTTCGCTGACCCCCAACAAGAATGTGGCCGCCGCACTGGATGTCGTCCATGAGCTGTCGCGCCGCGGCAAGCGCCCCACCTTGCACATCGTGGGCGAGGGCAGCGAGCGCGACGCGCTGGAATCGCGGGCCGCCGAGCTGGGCTTGGGCGAGCAGGTGGTCTTCCACGGCTTCTCCGATCAGCTCCCCCGCCGCTTCGCCTCCTGCCTGGCCCAGCTGTTCACCTCGACCAACGAGGGCCAGGCCCTGGTGATCCTCGAAGCCCAGGCGCAGGGATGCATTCCGGTGTCCTTCGACATCAACTTCGGCCCTGCCGACAGCATCACCGATGGGGACAACGGCTTTTTGGTCCCCCATGGGGACATCCAGCTGATGGCGGACCGCGTCGAGCAGCTCATGGATGACCCTGCGCTGGCCGCGAGGATGTCGCAGCAAGCCCGCACTTTTGCCCGCGAGTACCAGTCTCGCGATCTCGTCTCGCTCTGGGAGGAAACCGTGTCCATCGCCAAGCTGTTCAAGAAGAAGGCCGCAACCAGCGATGTTCCGTATTTCGATGCGCGGCTGCGCGGCGTCGAATTCCCCGAGGGCCAGGGATTGCAGGTGAAGGTGGAGCATCATGCGGACCTCGATGGCCTGCCAGCCGATGCCGTTTTCGAGCTGGTCTTCGTCAACCGCGGCAGCAAGGAAGAGCTCGCCTCGGTGCCCAGCACCGGCGTGGAGGGAGAACTGGCCTTCTTCGATGTGGATCCCCAGCTGCTGGGCGAGATCCCGGAGCAGGACACGGCAGTGGATGTGAACCTGCGGCTGCGGGTGGGCAAGGACGCTCGAATGAAGCGCCTGGGCCTGCCCGAATCGATGATCCTGCCTTACTTCACCACGCAGAAGAACCTCTCCTTCCGCCCCGAGCAGTAGCCGGCATCCAGCGCGTGCTCCGCGCCCATGGACAGTTCTCCAAGCCCGCTTCGATAAACTCGATCGCATGCGAATCAAGATGTCCCAGCTGCGGCCGCTGCTCAAGAGCCACCGGATCCTCATGACGGTTCCTGGCATGAAGGATTTCGAGGACACCGGAAGCACCTACAATCCCGATGCCTGGGTCAGCTACGAGGAAGACCTCGCCTTGGATCCCTACACCACCTTCTGGGGCACCAGCGGAACAGCCCTGCCGCGCATGGGAGCGTTCTCCTATACGCATTCGAAGCTCAACAAGGCCATCAGCGTCGGGCGCTTCACCTCGATCGCCAAGGGCCTGTCGGTCATGGGTGCCAAGCACCCTTTGGAGTGGGCTTCGACCAGCCCGGTGTTCTACAACCAGCGGCTGCTGATGCAGACCTACTGCGCCGATCGCGGCGTGGAACTGGGCACGGCGAAGTACGGCTACACGCCGGGGAAGATCACCATCGGCAACGACGTGTGGATCGGCGAGAAGGTCACCCTGGGCCATGGGGTATCGATTGGCGATGGCGCGGTCATCGCCTCGAATTCGGTAATCACCAAGGACGTGGCGCCATTCACCGTGGTGGGCGGGCTGCCGGCGAAGAAGATCCGCGACCGCTTCGATGCCCAGACCACCGAAGCGCTGAAGACCTCCCAATGGTGGCGGTACGCCCCGGAGGATCTCACGCCGCTGCAGGTGTCGGACCCTGCGGCCTTCGCCGAGCAGGTGCTTGAACGGGCAGCGGCCGGAATGCTGCGGCCCTTCGAAACCCAGCCGCTGACCGCCCGGCACATTGCCGAGCACCTGGATTCGGTGCAATCCGCAAGCAACTGAACATGGGAATGCCCCGGGCGCTCGCCGAATTGGCGGGCGCCCGGGGCAATTAAGCTGTCGGGCCGGAGTCTGGATCAGCCCACTGCCACGCGCAGCTCGTTGTTCCATGGGTCCTTGAAACGCAGCTCGGCGCCGGTATGGTGGTTCTCCACCTTGGCGAAGGCCAGCCGTTCGGCCAGCTTGCCCACCTCGTCTTCGGTCGGGACGTTGATCAGCACCTCGCCCAGGCCCAGGGTGTCCTTGCGCGGTCCGGCGCCGCGCGAGTTCCACACATTCATGGCCATGTGGTGGTGGTATCCGCCGGCGGAGACGAACAGCGCCTGGTTGCCCAGCGTGGTGGTCTCGTCGAAGCCCAGGGTGTTGACGTAGAACTGGCGGGCGGTGGCGACGTCGCCAACCTGCAGGTGCACGTGCCCGATATCGGCGGCGGTCTGGCGCTGTCCGGTGATGGCCTGCTCATTCAGGTGCTCATTGAGGAACTTGTTCGGATCCAGGTAGATGGTATCCATGGCCACCTCGCCGCCACTCCAGCTCCAGGTATCGCGCGGACGGTCCCAGTACAGCTCGATGCCGTTGCCTTCCGGATCGGTGAAGTAGAAGGCTTCGGAGACCAGGTGATCCGAGCTGCCCACGAAGCGGCTCTGGTCGAACTGGGCCGCCGAGAGCACGGTGGCTGCCAGATCTGCCTTGGTGCCGAAGAGCAGTGCGGTATGGAAGAGCCCCGCCTCGTTGCGCGACGGCAGCTGCAGGCCCGGCGCGTTCTGCAGGTTGACCAGTTCCTGGGTACCGCGGCCCAGGCGGGTGCCTTCCGCGGTTTCATCCAAAACAGCCAGTCCCAATGCCTGCTGGTAGTACTCGCTCATGACCTTCATGTCGCCGACCTTCAGTTGCACGGCGTTCATATGGGTGGTTGCGGCGAGCTTGTCTTCTTTGAGCATGGTCATCTCCAGCGCCTTCTTTCCGATCAGGACTTCCTGTTGGCTATCACCCTACTCCAATTTACTTGATGTTTCAAGTAAATTCTGGTGTTCCGGTGATCACGCCATTGAACGCATCGGGTGCACCGCTTCCGCTAGGCTGGCAACTGGGCGAGCTTCGGGTGCAGATGCCTGCTCGATAGCGCTGCCGCCGCACTGCTGGCAGCCGCCTCCATCGACGCCTGCACTGGCGCGCCGCGCAGCCGGGCCGCCAAGAATCCCGCCATGAAGGCATCTCCGGCACCATTGGTATCGACCACCTCGACCTTTGGCGCGGCCACTTCCCAACGCCGGCCCTGGCGATCCATGGCCACCGCGCCCTGCTCCCCCAGCGTGCAAATGCCCAGACCGGGGCCGCGGCGCAGGCAACCGGCCAGCAGCTCCCACGGGTCACTGGTGGCATCATCGTTCATGAAAACCACAGAAGCCGCGCCCAAAAATGGCTGATGGAACGAGGTAAAGCCATCAAAGTCATGCAGGTCGACCCACAGTGGCACGGCCGGCCCACGCAATCGCTCAATGACCCGCAACCCCAACTCGCCCAGATCAATCACCGCCAGATCGGCTTCGCGCACCGCGGCGCAAACGGCTTCGACATCCGCATCCGCGGGAGTGGACGGCGTGGCAAGATAGACCGAGACTCGCTGGCCGCCAGCCATGAGGTTAACATGCTGCTCGGTGCTCGCGCTGGGCATCACCTGCAGGTTGATGCCAGCGCCCAAGAGCGCACGTCGCAGCGCACGCCCGGATTCATCGTCGCCCACCTGGGTAAAGAGCTCGGTGTCGACATCCAGCGAACTCAAGTGCAGCGCCTTGCCCGCAGAAGTGCCACCGACGGTACGCCATGCGCTGTTCGCGAGGAGTTGCTGGGGGCGGGGTTCGGGCAGGTGGTCAAGCTCAACCAGCTGATTCCAGCTGGATGGACCACAGACAAGTACCTTGGGCTGCTGGCTCATGTACTAATTCAATACCCCCAGCCTCAGGTGATTCAAGACTTCGGTCGGCAACAACGCTTTCAAACCCTTGGACTTCCAAGTATATTGGCCAGTGATCCGCCTCACTCTATCGACGGGGCGCCATTGTCCACGCGAGGGAAGGTTAGTTGTGAGCGTTACCGATGAATTCAGAGCTGCCCGAGATCGGCTCCTGGAATTGCGCAACGATTACCAGCAGGCACGGGCCGAGTTCAGCTGGCCTCAGTTCAGTGAGTTCAATTTCGGCTTTGACTGGTTTGACCAGGTTGCCAAGGATCCGCAGCGGGCGGATCAGCCGGCGCTGATCATCACCGAACGAGACGGCAGCTCCATCAGGCGCACCTGGGCCGAGCTCTCCGAGCGCTCCACCCAAGTGGCCCGCTGGCTCGCCGACCAGGGCGTGAACCGCTCGGACTCCATTGCCATCATGCTCGGCAACCAGGTTGAGCTCTGGGAGTCGATGCTCGCCGGAATCAAGCTCGGCGCCATCCTGATCCCGTGCACCACGCAGCTGACGCCCACGGACCTGGCCGACCGGATCGATCGCGGCCGCATCCAATGGGTGATCACCAACGAGGCCGAGATCCAGAAGTTCGCCTCGGTACCCGGCGAGTACACGCTGATCCAGATCGGCGGCAGCGTGCCAGAAGAAAATCTCGACTACGCGAAGTCCCACCAGGCCGAGGCCAGTTTCCAGCTCGATTCCCCCACGCGCGCCGATGAAACGCTCTTGCGCTACTTCACCTCTGGCACCACATCCAAGGCCAAGCTGGTTGAGCACACCCATACGTCCTACCCGGTGGGGCACTTGAGCACCATGTTCTGGATCGGCCTGGAACCAGGAGACGTGCACCTGAATGTCGCTTCGCCGGGCTGGGCAAAACATGCGTGGTCCAACCTGTTTGCGCCATGGATCGCCGAGGCGACTGTTTTCCTCTATAACTATGACCGCTTTGACCCGATCGCGCTGATGAACCAGATGGACGCCGAAAAGGTGACCAGCTTCTGCGCGCCGCCCACTGTGTGGCGCCTGCTGATCCAAGCCAATTTGGGCGCGCTGGCCAATCCCCCGCAGAAACTGGTCTCCGCCGGCGAGCCGCTCAATGCCGAAGTCATCGACCAGGTCAGCAAGGCCTGGGGACAGGTGATCCGCGACGGGTTCGGGCAGACCGAGACCACGGTGCAGATCGCCAATCCGCCAGGCGAGCCGATCACCATCGGCGCGATGGGCCGGCCGATGCCCGGCTACGAGGTGGTGCTGCGCGATCCGGCCACCGGCGCGGAAGGCGAAGTGGGCGAAATCTGCCTGGTCACCACCCCGCGTCCGCTGGGCCTGATGAAGGGCTACTTCGAGAACGAGGAAAAGACCAATGAGGTCTTCCGGGACGGCGTGTACCACACCGGGGATATCGCCGAGCGGGACGAGCGCGGCGTGCTGACCTACGTCGGGCGTGCCGATGACGTATTCAAGTCCAGCGACTACAAGATCAGCCCCTTCGAGCTGGAATCGGTGCTGATCGAGCACCCCGGCGTGGCCGAAGCGGCGGTGGTGCCGGCACCCGATGAGCTGCGGCTGACCGTGCCCAAGGCCTACATCGTCGCCTCCGGCGGGCATGAGCCGGGCCCGGAATTGGCCGAGTCGATCCTCGCCTACTGCCGCGAGCACCTCTCGGCCTTCAAGCGCATCCGCCGCCTTGAATTCGCCGATCTGCCCAAGACCATCTCGGGCAAGATCCGCCGCGTGGAACTGCGCCAGGCAGAAGAACGGCGGCACACCGGCGATACCCCAACTGGCACCGAATACCGGGATACCGACTTCACGAAGCTCAAGGGGTAGTCACCCCAAGCATCCAGGGCGCTTTCCGAACTTGGCTTAGGCAGGCGCTCTGGATTTTTCCTTGCCGCCAATGCACCTTGCGGATACTGGCTGCACGTCTGCGCCGAGGCCAGCCAATGACAACCACCGCCTGTCGGCACAAGGCGGCAAGCGCCACCGCAAAGTTCGCAGAACTTCTTCATTCAGGCACTATGTATGCCTGCGATGGAATTTGTTGGGCAAAATTTGCGAACTTCAACACTCTTACCGCGCATGATGTCGCAACAATTCGTCAGAACTGGGCACTGAAGTATATTGATTCCAGAAGACCGAAGAATTCTCTTTGGGCGCTGGCGCCCATCATGCAAAGGACTCTAATGAGCAATACCGGCAAGTTCCGGGCAGCACGCGATCTGCTGCTGGCAGCACGCGATGACTACGACCGGGCCCGGGCCGAGTTCTCCTGGCCGGAATTCAACGATTTCAACTTCGCCTACGACTGGTTCGACCAGGTGGCCAAGGACCCGGCGCGGGCCAATGAACCGGCACTGATCCTCACCGAACCCGATGGCAGCTCCGCGCGCTACAGCTGGGCCGAGCTCTCGCGCCGCTCCACCCAGGTGGCCCGCTGGCTCTCGGATGAGGGCCTGCAACGCGGCGACACCATCATCGTCATGCTGGGCAACGAGGTGGCCCTGTGGGAGGTGATGCTGGCGGGCATGAAGCTCGGTGCAGTGATCATCCCGTCGACCACGCAGCTGGTCAGCGCGGATCTGGCCGACCGCATCGAGCGCGGCAACGCGAACTGGGTGATCACCAGCCATGACCAGGTCGCCAAATTCGACACGGTCCCCGGGGGCTACCGGATCGTCCAGGTGCGCGGCGAAGCCAGCGAAGGCACCTTGGACTACGGCAAGTCCCACGATGCGCCGGCCGAATTCAGCCTGGACTCCCCGACGCTGGCCGATGAGAACATGCTGCTCTACTTCACCTCGGGAACCACCTCGCTGGCCAAGCTGGTGCAGCACACCCACACCTCGTACACGGTGGGCCACCTGGCAACGATGTTCTGGATCGGCCTGGAACCAGGCGACGTGCACCTGAATGTGGCATCCCCCGGGTGGGGCAAGCACGCCTGGTCGAACTTCTTCGGCCCGTGGATCGCCGAGGCGACGGTGTTCGTCTACAACTACGAGCGCTTTGATCCGCTGGCGCTGATGAACCAGATGGCGGTGGAGAAGGTCACCAGCTTCTGCGCCCCGCCCACCGTCTGGCGCTATTTGATCCAGGCGGACCTGGGCACCCTGAAGACTCCCCCGCGCAAGCTGGTCTCCGCAGGCGAGCCCTTGAATGCAGAGGTCATCGACCAGGTGCGCAAGGCCTGGGGCCAGGTGATCCGCGATGGCTACGGGCAGACCGAAACCACGGTGCAGATCGCCAATTCGCCGGGCACCGAGGTGAAGGTCGGCGCGATGGGCCGCCCGATGCCGGGCTACGCGGTGGAACTGCGCAACCCGACCACCGGGCAGCTGGCTGAAATCGGGGAAATCTGCCTGCGCCTCGATCCGGCTCCGGCAGGCTTAATGAAGGGCTACTTCGCCGATGAGGAGAAGACTGCCGAAGCGATGCAGGGCGGCGTCTACCACACCGGCGATATCGCCGAACGCGATGAGGAGGGCGTGCTGACCTATGTGGGCCGCGCCGATGACATCTTCAAATCCAGCGACTACAAGCTCAGCCCGTTCGAGCTGGAGTCGGTGCTGCTGGAGCATCCTGCGGTGGCCGAGGCGGCCGTGGTGCCCTCTCCTGATCCGCTGAAGCTCTCGGTGCCCAAGGCCTTCGTGGTGCTGGCCGGCAACCTGGAGCCGTCCGCCGAGGTGGCCAAGGACATCCTCGGCTTCTGCCGCGAGCAGCTGGCCCCCTACAAGCGGATCCGCCGGCTGGAATTCACCACCCTGCCCAAGACCATCTCGGGCAAGATCCGCCGCGTGGAACTGCGCCTGGCCGAGGAGGAACGGCATGCGGCCGGCACCACCGTCAGCGGAGAGTACCGGGATACCGATTTCCCTGAACTGAAGGACCGCGGCTAGGACTTTGCGGCAAAGGCCAGCCCGGCAGGAAGCATTTTCGCTTCCTGCCGGGCTGGCCTTTGGTTTGCTGCGATTGGCTAGCGGCTGCGCTTGGCTTTCAGCGCGTCAACAATGCCTTTGCCCAGGTAGAAAGCGCCATCGGCATACCAGGCCAGCATCAGCAGCTGGTGCGCCGGCTTGGGCAGCCACCCGAAGCGTTCGCTCTTGGCCAGCACCAGGTGCACTGCCGCACCGGATGCCAGCACCGCTGCGCTTGAACCGATCAGCGCCTTGGGGTTCCAGTTGTGCCGGTAGAGCAGCCGTTCCAGGCCCTTGGCTTCGCGCTCCTGCTCGGCCAGGGCCGACTTGATGGTCTTGTACGGGCCGCCGGTGGTGATGACCCGGCGTTCCTCGGGCAGCGGACGTCCGGTGAGGTAGTCGACGCTGCGCGCATCGAAGCCCAGCAGCGTCAGCAGGCGCTTGAGATCCTTCAAATCCCTGCTGCCGCGGGCCAGCTGCTGCGCCTCCGCGCGGTGGGCAGGATCCTCGACCAGCTGCTCGATGAGTTCCATTTCCGTCTCATCCCAGCCATGGAGCAGGTGATCCAGCTCTTCGAGGCGCACCGCTGCCGGGCTGCCCGCTTCCGGCTCCAGGATGACGGTGCGTTCCAGGTCCACCGTCATGGACATCGAGGAGCCGAACAGCTCCAGCCGCGGCCCCTTGGCTTCGATGGTTGCGGTGATGACATTGCCGGTACGGTCCAGGGACAGGTACGGGCGGTTTGAACGCCCGATGCTCGGGGCATAGACCGGTTCCTTGGGCATGGCCATCAGCCCGGTGCCGTGCTCCCACACGGTGATCTCGTTCGTCTCGAAGCCTGCCGCGAGCACCAGCTCGGAGCCCTTGAGCTTCGGACCGTGCAGCAGCTCGCTGGAAGTGCCGTAGTCGCCGAGCAGCTCCTCATCCGGGTTCGGCCCGTCGATCTCGTCCCCGTCCACCAGCACGTAGTCGGCACCGGTGGAGTTCTTCAGCTCGTGGACCAGCTTGGTCACGCGCGAGCCCTCGCGCAACTTGCCCTTGGCATCGATGCGGTAGAGCACCGCATCGCGGGCTTCGCTCACCGTGGCCACTTCGGCCATCACTTCGGTGGAATGCTCGCGTTCAACTGCCCCGCCGATGAATCCGAGCAGGCGCCGGTCGGCCAGCGCGGTGCGGATCAGCGCCGCCGCATCAGGCTTGTCGCCCATGAAGATGAACTCCAGGTTGAGGTAGTTGAACTCGGTTGAATCCACGGAGGCGGACCCCTTTCGCGGGTGGGATTGTCGTTATCTATCAATCATAGGTGGCGCTGTGGTCCGCAAAGGAAAACCGCGCCATGGGAACTGGTTCCAGTTCCCATGGCGCGGTCACTTCCCTGTACAGGGAATCAGGGCCTACTTCTTGCCCAGGTACTTCTCGAAGCCCGCTGGCAGGTTCAGGCTCGACGGATCGAAGTCCTGGTTGGCGCCTGCGCCGAAGGAGGCGCCGCTCGGGGCTGCGGCCTTCTTGTTCTTGGCCTCCAGCTCGGCCTGCGCGGCCTTGGCCGGATTGCCGTACTTCTGCTTCTTGCCCTTGCCCTTGGCCTTCGCCTTGCGGGCTGCGCCCTTGCCGGCACCCGGCATGCCCGGGATGCCGCCGCCGGCAGCCATCTTCTTCATCATCTTCTGCGCTTCGCCGAAGCGCTCCAGCATCTGGTTCACCTCGGAGACCGAGACGCCCGAGCCCTTGGCGATGCGTGCGCGGCGAGAGCCGTTGATGATCTTCGGGGCCACGCGCTCATGCGGGGTCATCGAACGGACGATGGCCTCCACGCGGTCGATCTGGCGCTCGTCGAACTGCTCGAGCTGCTGGCGGGAGATCTGCGCGCCGGGCATCATGCCCAGCAGCTTCTTCATCGAGCCCATCTTCTTGATCTGGGCCATCTGGGCGAGGAAGTCGTCCAGGGTGAAGTCTTCCTGGTCGGCGAACTTCTTCGCCATGCGCTCGGCTTCGCCCTTGTCCCAGTTCTTCTCGGCCTGCTCGATCAGGGTGAGCACATCGCCCATGTCCAGGATGCGCGAAGCCATGCGGTCCGGGTGGAAGATCTCGAAGTCGTCCAGGTTCTCGCCGGTGGAGGCGAACATGACCGGCTTGCCGGTCACCGAGGCCACCGACAGGGCGGCACCGCCGCGGGCGTCGCCATCGAGCTTGGAGAGGACCACGCCGGTGAAGTCCACGCCCTCGTGGAAGGCCTGGGCGGTGTTGACCGCGTCCTGGCCGATCATCGCGTCAATGACGAAGAGCACTTCATCCGGGTTGATGGCTGCGCGGATGTTCGCTGCCTGGGCCATCATCTCGGTGTCCACGCCCAGGCGGCCGGCGGTATCGACAATCACGATGTCGTGCAGCTTGGCCTTGGCTTCGGCCACGCCGTCGCGGGCCACTGCTACCGGGTCGCCGGTCGGGGTGTCGAATTCGGAGGAGACGCCCGGGTGCGGTGCGTAGACCGGCACGCCGGCGCGTTCGCCGTTGATCTGCAGCTGCTTGACCGCGTTGGGGCGCTGCAGGTCGCAGGCCACCAGCATCGGGGTGTGGCCTTCGGCCTTCAGGTGCTTGGCCAGCTTGCCGGCCAGGGTGGTCTTGCCGGCACCCTGCAGGCCGGCGAGCATGATCACCGTGGGAGGGTTCTTGGCCAGGTTCAGCCGGCGGGTTTCCCCGCCGAGGATGCCCACGAGCTCCTCGTTGACGATCTTGACGACCTGCTGGCCCGGGTTCAGCGACTCGGAGACCTCGGCACCCAGGGCACGTTCCTTCACCTGGGCCACGAAGCCGCGAACCACCGGCACGGCGACGTCGGCGTCAAGCAGGGCGCGGCGGATCTCGCGTACGGTACCGTCGATATCCGCTTCGCTCAGGCGGCCCTTGCCGCGCAGGTTCTTGAAGGTTTCTGTCAGGCGATCGGAAAGTGAATTAAACACGTGCCGGGCACTTCTTTCGATAGGTCTTGTGGTGCGCATTGGAAAATCGCACAGGACTCAACTCCCAAGAATATCAATAATCGTGCGCCGGACTAACCAGCTGTGCAGCGTTTCACCAGCAGCCTATGGCGCAACGCCGAAGCTGCTCCCCTCCGAAAGGACGGGAGCAGCTTCGGGTGCCGGGAGCCAAGGGCTACGGCTTTGCCTCGCTGGCAGCAGGCGCGGTGCCTGCCGGCGGCTGCGGCACCTTGGCTGGGGCGGCAGCTTCAGCCGGTGCAGGAACCGCGGCCTTCGGGTTCGACTTGGCCGCTGCTGGTGCAGCTTTCTGCACAGCCGACGCCGCAACTGGAGGGTTTGGCATTGGCTTCGATTTCGGCTGCAGCTTTGGCTTCGGCTGAGGTTGCGGAACCGCCGCGACCGGCGCTGGCGCCTTCTTCTTCGCCGGAACAGCCGCCTTCGGCTTGTCCGCGACTGCCGGCCTGGGCTTTTCAGCCGCTGGCTTCTTTGCGCTCTTCTTCTCTGGAGCAGCAGGCTTGGCCGGCGCCAGCTCCTTGGCTACAGGTGGAGCCTTCTGGTGCTTCTCTGCCTGCATGTCCACGATCTTCGGCTGAGCTACACCGATGATCTTCTCTGTCCCGGCCGTGGGTTCGGTTTCCTCCTCATGGTCCGAGGTGTCCGGGTTTCCCGTGTCTTTCTCCTGCTGCGGTTCGATACCCGAGTCCGGGCTCGGTTCAGGAGCTAGGGTCGGCTCGGCCGATGGAGGTGGCTGGGAGGATTCCACTTCCTCTGTTGGATTCTCCGGAGCTGGAGACTCCGAGGCGGTAGGTGATGTCGAAGGCATCGTCGACTCGGTGGGTGTCGCGGTAGGTGATGCGGAAGCGCTGGGTTGCTCCACTGGTCCAGTGCTTGGCGTCGGCGCTGCCATTGGCGCACTTGGCTCAGCTGGAACAGGAGTTTGCGTTGGCGAAGGCGTTGGTTGGGCCTTCGGGCGTTCGGTTCCCAGCTTCTTCGGCGGCTTAGGCGCCTTGCTCGGCTGCGGTGCCGACTGCGTGGTTCGTGGAGACGGGCTGGCTTTCGAGTGATCCTTTTTCGGCTGATTCCTAGGCTTGGCCATCTTGGCCTTTTTCTGGTTGCCCACGGCAGATGGCTGCACCGGGTCAGCCTGGTAATGCTTCACACGAGTTGGGCTTTCTTCGCCTGCTGAGCCGCGGTTGCTTGAGGTCCCGGAAGAATGCCCAAATGCTCCCGCAACCGATTGCTGGCGCAGGGCACTGCCGGCGTCCACCGCAAATGGCCCGGATGCAAGTACCGCTCGCCGTTGCCCGCCGGCCATCGGCAGGTAGTTGCTCGGATTCTGCCACTGCCCATTGACGATGACTTCGAAATGCACATGGCACCCAGTGGAATTGCCCGTTGTCCCGGACAACGCAATGACTTGGCCTTGGACCACGAATTCGCCAACGCTTACCAGCAGCAGCGAATTGTGGCTGTATCCGGTCTGCACCCGTTGCCCATGGCCGATGGTGACCCGTTGGCCGGAATGGCCCGCCCAACCGGCCACAATCACTCTGCCGGACTCGCTCGCCCGAACAGGCGAGCCGCAGGCGATGGGATAATCCTGGCCGATGTGGATTTGGTGCCCGGCACCTGTCGGGTTGGCTCTCCAGCCGAACGCACTGGAGATTTGTCGGGTGGCCACCGGGTACTCCAGCAGCAGGCCGGTGCGCAGCATGGCCGTCCGGATCTCTTGGGACGCGGCAATCGGTGCGGGCGGCACTGTTACCCCCGAACTCGACGTTGCCGTCATAGAAGCTCGATGTTCGGCAACCTGTGCCAGCTGTGCCACCTGTGCCACCTGCGCCACCGGGCCAGGCTCGAACTCGCCGACCTTCTCATTGCCAGATTTCAGGCCGGTGATTTCTATGCCGGCCACTTCGGACATGTCCGGCACAGTGACGACGTCGCTACCGAGCAGCAGCTGGGATTGCGCACTGAAGGCCACGGTGCTTGATTCGGCTCTGGCAGGCATGGCACCGGCCGCACCGGGCCACGCCAATGCACTGCTCAGGCCAAATGCCGCAGCAATAGCCAGTGACCCATACGGCCACCGGCGGCTGATCCCCAAGACTCCGCGCGGCATAGATCTGCTTAAACCATGATGTTGTCGTTTCATAACTTGCCAGTCCCCCAAAACTGCAATTACTCAACAGAACCTCAGAATAGCCCTAGCCCAATGAATAATCCATGGCTAGTTGAAGGCTTTTGCAACGGCGGGGATGGTTCTGCGGAACGCCGTTCTCCCGCGGCACCATCCCAGCCGTGCCGCGACCCCGGAAATCCGGCATCAAATCGTTGCGGTTCCGATGCCTGCTCGTCTTCCGGCGAGCGCCGATTCCACCCGGGATTCCTGCCTCGATACGGCGCATTGGCGACAACTGCTCGGCCGCCGGAAACCCGGAAATCCCTGGGCGGGCAATGTCGCTTCCTGCCTGAACCGTGCTGATGTGCTGATAATGCTGTGAGGACGGACCGCGGGGCAACCGGTCCCCGCAGCGCGGTGAAAAACGGAGGATCCACGATGGAGACCAGCACCCTGGCCGGCAGGTTGTCCCGGTGGGCAGTGCTGTCCTGCGCATGGCTGCAAGATTATCTCTATGCTGGCGCCGGGCAGCTGCGTTCGCTGCTGCCGTGCACGCCGGCTGACCAGCTGCGCACGGTCAGCGACCCGGAGGCCGAACCGGTGGTGCTGATTCCGGGAATCTGGGAATCATGGAAATTCATGCTCCCGGTGGCCAAGGCGCTGCACCAAGCCGGCCACCCGGTGCATGTGATCCCTCAGCTCGGCTTCAACCACGGCACCGTGCCGGAGATGTCCGAGGCAGTTTCCCGCTACCTGGCCAAGGAGCAGCTGGACGGTGCGGTGCTGGTGGCGCACAGCAAGGGCGGACTGATCGGCAAGTACCTCATGGCCGCCTCGCTGCAGGGCTACCGGATCAACCGGATGATCGCCATCGGCACTCCTTTCTCCGGTTCACGCTATGCACGCTATGCTCCGATCCGCTCCCTGCGGGCCCTGTCCCCCAATGACCAGGGGCTGCTCGAGCTCTCGGCCAACTTGAGCGTGAATTCGCGGATCATCTCCATCTACAGCAGCTTCGACCCGCACATCCCCGGCGGCTGCGACTTGGCCGGAGCCACCAATATCAAGCTGCCCACGCTGGGGCATTTCCGGTTGCTGTCCGATGCGCGCCTGCATGCAGCAGTGCTCAAGCACCTGGGGCATGAATCGCCTTCGGCCGGCTGATCCCCGGCAGGCAACGCACCGCAATCCGAGCGTTCGGTGTGAATTGCTCCTGGCTGTTGAACCGGCCGCTGAGCGCTGTCTTGCGTGAGCGAACACGGGCTGGACTCTCACCTCCAGCAATCATGCAGACAGGAGCACCCGATGAACCCGCAGGAATTCTCCGCGCCGCAGGACGATGGCGAACGCGACGATGCACACGGCGATGCGTATTCAGCCAACCGCGAGGCCGCGGCCACATCCAACCCCGATCCAGAAGAGCAACTGATTACCGGGCTGGAACCGGGAGGTTCGGTACCACCGGGCGAGACCCCGCCCGGTGAAGGTTCGACGAGCCAAGACCAGGGGCATGGCGAATAGCCTGGCGCAGCGTCCAATCAGCGATGCACGCATTGGACGCTGGCTGGAGGAGCTGGCTGAATCGGACGGGAACCCGGGCGGCGGAGCCGCGGCGGCGCTGATGCTCGCAGCCGCCGCCGCGCTGATGTCAATGTCCGGCGGCTACGCATCGGCTTCGGCGACCGCACAGTCCGAACTCACCGGCCTGCTGGCACAGGCCAAGCAGCTGCGGCTCAACGCGCTGGCCATGGCAGACCGTGATGCGCGGGCTTCCGCGGAGTTCGGGGTAGCCTACGCGCAACCGGCCTCGGAGCAGCGCGACCGCCGCCTTGCACAGGCCTGCTTGCAGGCCGCGAAATCCTCTGCCGCACTCGGTGCGCTGGCCATGACCGCTCTGGATGACCTGCGCTGGCTCTCGCAGCAAGCCAAGCCGCAACTGGTGGCCGATGTCGCCACTACCCTGGGCATGCTGAGCGCAGTGCTGAAGGCTGCCAGCAGCAATCTGCGCTATGACCTTTTCCAGTTGGCTTCCGGCCCGTCGCAGGTCAAGCACGCCGGGTTATGGGATACCGCAGCATCGCTGGACCGGGCGATGCGAAATGCAGCAGAGCTGGCCGCGCGCATCGATGCGCGCATCAAGCGCTGATCCGGCTCCCAGCACTGCCCATGGCAAGACACGAAGGGAAGGAATCATGATCATGGCCGGACACCGATCAAAGCTCTGATCCTGGTATGCACCCTTTCCCCTCGCCCAAGGCCTCCAGCAGCGATTTGCTGGCCCGGCAGGTGGCGGCCGATTCCAGGGAGCACCTGGTGCCCTCCGAGATCCTGCGCATTTCCGATTTCAATGTGAAGCCCGGAGTGCTCAAGGACATGGAAGAGTCCGACCAGTGGCCACCGATCCGGCAGACGCTGCTGGCCGCGGACACCCTGGTGCTGTCCACCCCGATCCGGGTGGACCACCCCTCAAGCCTGGCCCAGCGGGTGCTGGAGCGGCTCGATGCCGAGCTGTCGGAAACCGACGAGCAGGGCCGCCCGATCCTCTTCGGCAAGGTCGGCCTGGTGGCAGTGGTGGGCAATGAGGACGGCGCGCACCACGTGATCGCGGATCTGGGCCAGGGCCTGGCCGATGCCGGGTTCACCCTGGTGGCCCGGGGCTCGACCTGCTGGGTGGGGCAGGCCATGCACACCACCGACTGCCAGGATCTGCAGCAGTCCCCTGAGAGCACAGCCATTGCCACGGGCATTGCCATCCGCAACGCGGCCCATCTGGCACGGCTGCTCAAGGCCAGTCCCTGCCCTGCCGGCTAGCCGCCGAAGGCTGGGTGCAGCCTGCAGATCAGTGGTGCGCCATTGGCCTGCGGAGGCCGGTGCCCTAGCGTTCGAGCCAGCAGAAGACTGCAACCGCTTTCGAGATCTAAGGACGGGCACGATGCCGCACAACACCATCGACCAGATGACCCTGCACAGGTACTTGGGAGAGCACCTGCTGGGTTCCGAATCGGGGCTGAACCATTTCAAGGCGGCGCACCACACCTGGGCGGGCACGGCGTATGCCGACCGCTTCGAGTCGCTGCACCGGCAGGTGGAGGCCGACCAGGAGGATCTGAAGCGGATCATGGACCGGCTGGGATGCAGGCAGCGGCCGCTGGCCCGCCTCCTGGGCCCGGTGGCCAAGCTCGCCGGGCATGTCAACCCGTTCAATCCGCTGCGGATGCGCAAGCTGGCCGCCGCGCAGGTGCAGCTCGATGTGCTCACCGGACTGCTTAATGCCAAATTGCGCATGTGGCAGACGCTGCTGCTGATGCTGCCCCACGATCCGCGCCTGGACCAGGCGCTGCTGCAGGACCTGTCGCATCGTGCCGAGTCGCAGATCAGCCAGCTCAAGGCGCTGAGCGATGAGACCTGGCCCGAGCGTTTCGCCCCGCAAGAACACGAGAACCAGGAGGAACGTCGCCGATGAGCAATGGGAAGGCGAATGTCGTCGGGGCCGGACCGAATGGGCTGGTCGCCGCGGCAGTGCTTGCGCAGAACGGTTTCGATGTCCAGGTCTTCGAGCGCAATGCCCATCCGGGCGGCGCGGCGGCCTCCGGCAGCACGCTGGGCGAGGGCACCGTTGTGGATTTGGGGGCTGCCGCCCACCCCTTCGCCTACGGCAGCCCGGCATTCGCGCATTTCGACCTGGCCGGCCATGGCCTGCAATGGGATTTCCACGATTACCCGCTGGCCCACCCGCTGGACGACGGCCCCTCGGTCTTCCTGCACCAGAGCATGGACGCCACCAGCAGGCAGTTCCCCGCCGACCGGAAGATCTGGCGGCTGCTGCATGGGCCGCTGGTGCGCAATCCGCAGGCGATCCTGGAGAACGCCACCAGCCCGCTGCTGGGCATCCCGCCGCATCCGGTGCTGATGGCGCGCTTCGGGCTGCGCTCGCTGCCGCCGGCGAAGCTCCTCGCCTCAACGGCATTCCGCACCCGGCAGGCCGCGGCGCTCTTCGCCGGCTCCAGCGCGCATTCCATGCTGCCGCTCGCCCACCCGTTCACCTCGGGATTCGGCGTGCTTTTCGGTGCCCTGGGCCAGTCCTGGGGGTGGCCGGTGGCGCACGGCGGCACCGGCAGCATCATCGACGCGCTGCTGCGGGTGCTCGATGGGCTGGGCGTGCAGATCCACACCGGGCACCAGATCACCAGCCTCGCCCAGCTTCCCGCTGCCGAGCTCACCTTCCTGGATGCCACGCCCCGCCAGGTGCTGCAGATCGCCGGCGGACAGCTTCCGCCACGCCTGCGCCGCCGGTTCGAACGCTGGCGCTACGGCACCGCCGCCTACAAGGTGGACTACCTGCTCGATGGCCCGATCCCCTGGCAGGATGCGCGCACCGCACGGGCTGGCACCGTGCATGTGATCGGCGATGCCGCCGAGCTGGCCGCCGCCGAGCACCAGGTCGCCTCCGGGAAAATGCCCGACCGCCCCTTCGTGATGGTGGTCCAGCCTTCGAGCGCCGATGCCTCGCGCGCCCCGGCCGGCCGCCACGTCATCTGGTCCTACGCCCACGTGCCCCAGGGCTATGCCGGGGATGCCGGTGCGCTCATCGATGCGCAGATCGAGCGGTTCGCGCCGGGCTTCAGGGACCGGATCGTGCAGCGGGTGAACACTTCCCCGGCACAGCTGCAGGCTTGGGATCCCAACCTGGTCGGCGGCGATATCGGCGGCGGATCACTGTCCGGCACCCAGCAATTCTTCCGCCCCTCCGCTTCGCCCAATCCCTATTCCCTCGGCGTTCCGGGACTGTACCTGTGCTCCTCTTCCACGCCGCCGGGTGGCGGGGTGCATGGCATGGCCGGCTGGCATGCGGCGCATCGGGCACTGCGCGAGCTTGGGCGCACCTGAGCCGATAATCAGCTTCCTTGGTTGCCGGCGATGGATCAGCGGCATGCAACTACATGGGCGAACCGAGCCCGCGCAGCCCAAGCCAATTCCTGCAATAAGGCTTTTGACTAGTAAAAAATAAAGTCTGGGAATTTCCTCAGAATCGAGACGGGTTCACAAGAACTTGGTGGGCCAATGATAATTTCATACCAAGTCCCCCACCGCTTGGCGTATGGTCGGCAGCGTCACTGAAGGCCATGCCGCCGCCTCAGGGGCCGGAAAACTGCATAGTTGAAGTGAGAAGTATCGTCTAGAAGTGGAGGGTAGTTCACATGCCAGGAAGGCTAGTCAGATCCCAGACTGCGGTGCGCGTTGCTGAGTTGCTGGGATCACGCGAGGGCAGAAGACATTTGGGCAATTATGGCTGGACCCAGGGAATGCCAGTGGTCATGACGCAGCCTGAGGAATCGCTCGACGATGTCATGGGCCTCGTGTCAGTGCACAAGCGGCCGGTGCTGGTCGCGATGCTTGGAAAGCAGACCGGGGAGCTGAAATTCTTGCACATTTCCGAGCCTTCTCCAGTCTTGGAAGTGGTTCCGGCCAGCGCGCCACGCAGCACGATCAAGGATTTGTTCGCGCAGGCCGAGCACAGCGGCATGGCAGCATTCCGGGTGAAGTATTGGCAGTACAGTGCGGTCGCCCACGCGGTGCCCCATTTCGACGCGAATGCGCCAGTACACAGGTACGCCGCACAGGAGTCCGGCAGCAGCTCATGACAGCTGGCAACGCTGCCACTGGCACAGCCCCCTGGTAATCTGCGCACCGCGCAGTTCACCAGGGGGCTGTTTCCATGCCAGGGACCAGGGCTGCTTGCTGGATGCTAGCCGGTGTTGAGCATCCGGTGTTCCAGCGCTGCCAGATAGTCCGCGAAGCCTTCGCCCAGCCGGCCGCGCAGGCGCCCAGAGGTGGTTGCCTGCAGCCGGGCCGTGGCCTGGACCCGGTAGCCGGCTTGGCGCAAGGCTTCCACCAGTGCCACATCCTCCCGGGCCGCCAGCGGCTCGAAGCCTCCGACAGCCAGATAGGCGGCAGCGCACACGCCGAAGTTCGCGCCGTGGATATGGCCATGCCCCTCCACCGGCTGGTATTCCTGCTGCCATAGGGCGAAGATGTGCTCATCGAGTTCGCTGCGGTCCGGTTCCACGGTTCCCGCTACCGCATCTGCCCCGTGGCTATGCAGGCGGGCAAAGCCCTGAAGCCAATGCTCTGGGACGCAGGTATCCGCGTCGGTGCTGGCCAGCCAGATGGCGCCCGGGTCGCTGGCCGTTGCGAGGAGATCAAGGGCATGGCGTGCTCCGGCGGCCCGGCTCGCACCGACATTGCCGAAGCCGACCTGCTGCACGCTGATCCGACAATCCTCGATGGCATGCCGCCCGGCGATCTGCGCCGTGCCGTCCGTGCAGCTGTCGGCAACCACGATGGCCCTGGCCTGGATCTGCGGGCGGGCACGCGCCAGGCGGTCCATGGCTACGCGCACCGAATCCAGACAACGGCCCAGGCGTTCTTCCTCGTCGCGGGCCGGGATGATGACCGCCATGGCCGCCAGCTGCCTACCCATGGGCACCAGCTGGCTTGCGCAGTATTTCAAGCAGGAAATCGGCTTCGCGATGCTCCACGATGCGCTCCCACCGCAGCTGGCCCGCCATGCGATGGACTTCTTCCCCGTCCAGCGGCCAGCCGTCGATGGGATGCAGCCAATGGCAGAGCACCAACTCTCCGCCGGCTTGAAGTGCGGCAGCGCTGGCGGCGAGCACCTGCTCCAGTTCGTCGGCTGCCAGGAAGTATCCCATCTCGCTGAGCACCACCAGCTGCAAGCTGCCCGGCTCCAGTTGCGGAAATTGCCGGGGCACGGTGGCCTGCAGCAATTCGACGTGGTCCATTCCGGCCACGGCCCGCCTCGCCTGGGCCAACGCGGTGGCGCTGGCATCGACCGCCAGCAGGCGCGTGCTGCGGCGGGCCAGTTCGGCGCTCTGCACCCCGATGGAGCAGCCCAGCTCCATCACCGCCGCATACCTTTCCTGGGGCAGGCAGGCGAGCAGGATCTGCTGCTTGCGCCGCTCATAGCGGCTGCTGCGGTATTCCCACGGATCCTCGCGCTCCCCGTAGAGCTCGTCGAATACTGCCGGAGCGGACGCGGCGTCCCTGTGGCCGGGCCAGGTGGCGCGGAAGATCTCTGCGCCCTGGGAAAAGTGCTGCAGGAAGCTTTCCCCGAGCAGGACTTCGTCCCCGGGCAGTGCGGACAACGGCCGGGTCTGGGATCGGTGGGCGTCCAAGGCGCGGGCCTTGGCCTGGGCGCTGGATTCGTCCAGGGCCAACCGGTGCCAGTGCTTGAAGCTGCGCTGGCTGTCCGGTTGCGCCCAATGCCAGAACCAGATGGGGAATTCCAGGTGGCATGCATTGTGCGCCAGGGCGCAGTCCGCGGCGATCAGGGACAGGATTTCGTGATCGGGGTGCCCGTCTGCGCGGTAGGTGCTGGCGATCAGGCAGCCTTGGGCGGCGTGCTGCTCCAAGGCCGCGCGGATCCGTGCTTGCTGAGTTTCAAGTTTCCCGTCGCCCAAGCCCAGGCAGTGCAGGTGCAGCGTCCCTGCCTGCGGTCCTTGCACGCGCAGCGTGCCCATCGCCTCGGCCAGCTCCTCCTTGCGCAGCGAGGCCAGCTGGGCGGCGGTGTGGGTTGCGGAGTGCGGGTGGGAGGCTTCGCCGAAGCTGCAGACGATCACGTGGACATCGATCCCCCGGCAGAGCGCCATGCGGATCAGTCCTCCGGCTCCCAGCGTCTCGTCGTCCGGGTGGGCGGCCAGGACAATCACCGATGATATTTCGCGGAAGAGGTCCTCCGGGTCCAGTGCGGCGATTCGCCCAAGCCCGGCCTGCTGCCAGCAGCTTGCAGCTGTTCCCTGGTCCTGATGCGTGAAGCTCACCATGTGCTCCTGCCTTCCTTCCCGGCGCGGTCCGCAAGCAGCTGGCCCAGGGCCGCGTCATCGCGGGCAGCGTGGTGCTGGCGAAGGTAGATGCCCAGGTCTGCTGCGCGCCGCGCATGCTCCTCATCGGCGGTCAGCGGTCCCGGCCCGGTGGACTCGCCGCTGAGCTGCAAGATGCGCGTGCAGGCCCAGGCCACCTGGCCGCGGATCCGATAGGCGGCAATGGCATCCAATTCTCCGTCATCAGCCAGCCCGGCTGCATGTTCCAATAGCGCGGCGGAACCGGCGAGCAAGCGGTCTGCTTCGCCGAGCCAGGCCAGGGCCAGCTGATCCGGGGTGCGCGCTTGGGCGCTGCGCAGCAGATGGCGGTAGATTCCCACCGCTCCCCCGAACCAGCAGGCGGCAACACCGACGCCGCCAACGGCGAACCCCGGGCGGGACAGGTACCAGCCGGCGTCTTGCACTGGTTGGGCCGGCACTCCGGTGAAGTCCACGGAACCGCTGGGCAGCTGGGCCATGCCTCGGCTGATCCAGCCACCTGTTGCAGGTTCAACGCAGGGGTGGCGCAGGGAAACCATGAACAGCCGGTTCCCCTCCGGTGTTCGGGCGGTGACCAATGCATGCGTCAGCGCGGCGGCCAAGGAGCACCAGGGCTTGGTGCCGTTCAGCACCCAGCCTCCGCCGGACTCGCGGACAGCTTCCAGAGCGGTGGTGGGCGACTGCGCGGCGAAGACGCCCCAGGAGGTACCTGCTTGCCACGGCATGCCCGCCTGGCTCAGGATTCCGGCTGCATCCAGATGCGGTTCCAGCGTCCTGGCCGCAACCAGGTCGGTGGCGGCCACGGACGCCAGCAGCTCCCAGAGCCGCTGCGTCTGGCCAGCGGCAGGGACCGGAGGATCTTCCCCCGAGCCTTCCAGCACGCGCAGCATCCCGTCCGGGTTGCCTTCGCAGCGCACGGCGGCATCACGCACCGCTTGCTCGGCACCCCACCACGGCTCGCCATTGCGGGTTGCATATCGTGGTTCGCCCGTACTGAATGACACCGGCTTCTGGTCCATCAGCCCTCTTTCCTTGGTCGGAACTTTTGACAAGTGTAAGTCAGGTCCATTGCGTGCTTGGCTCAGCTGAATGGCTCCTGATAACCGCAAATAACCACAGTCCCACCCCTGAAGTGTTCCGCGGGAAGAATCCGGGGATGCTGCGGATCAGCTGGCCAAACCTGGCAACGCAACGCGGATGGTTCAGGGACGCACCGGCAATCGCACCAAGGGCCCAAGGCACAACATCGAGAGAGCTTGCGGAATTCGTCACGCTGAAGGCGGCTCTGTGATGATCTGCAAAGTACGCCACAAGGAAATTCCCAGCTTCAGGTCCCCGATTTGCAATCTGCCCTAGAGTTCAAATTGTCAGTACACCAGATCCACACAGGAGGTAAGAATCATGGGAATTGGAGACAAGATCCAGAACAAGGCTCAGGAAGCATCTGGCAAGGCCAAGGAAGCCATCGGCGATGCCACCAACAATGAGCAGCTGCAGGCCGAAGGCGTGAAGGACCAGGCCGCTGCCAAGGCCAAGCAGGCAGGCGAACACGTCAAGGACGCCGCCAAGGATGTCAAGGACGACCTGTCCTAAGCAGCGCAACCAGCTGTGCCCCATGAATGCGAATTCATGGGGCACAGCTCTGTGCCAGATAACTTGAATAGCGCTACGGCCGCTGCTCCGAAATCCAGGAACAGCGGCCGTAGCGCCATCCATAAGGTCCTGCCCGCCGACACTGCTCGATCCGCCAGGCTCCGCCGGCTTCCCGGTGAGCTCCTGCTTGGCCCAACCGGCCACCAGGCTTGCTGCCCCGCCGGGGTTCTCCTGGTATTCGGCGAAGGTTTCCACGGGGGCATTCCACAGGACCTGCTGCTTGGCCACATCGAGCACCACCTCGGCGCGCCCGCCGACCGGCACCCACCTGATGGACACCTTTGCCTTGGGGATGATCCGGCCGTTGTACACGCTCGTGGTGTGCGGCCGGTGCTCAGCTTCCCGGGTTCCGCCTGGACTGAGGATCCGATTGCTCCTCGGCGCGCAGCTCGCTGGCGAAACGCAACTGCCGTCCGTCGCTGATGTCCTGCTCTTCTTTTTCCTCCTGCTTCACGCTGGCCTTGGTATCCCGTGGCGGAAGCTGCACCGAGCGCTCAGCGGCAATCCCCGCCTGCAGCTGGCGCCCGCGCTCGGCTTCCGCGTCGAAGACCGCGCCGAACAGCAGCGCGAGGTTGGCAATCCACAGCCACAGCAGCAGCACGATGACCCCGCCAATGGCCCCGTAGGTCTTGTTGTAGTTCCCGAAGTTCGAAACGTAGAAGAAGAAGCCCACGGTCGCCACCGCGAGCACGAACAGCGCAATGGCCGAACCGAGGCTGATCCAGCGGAACTTCGGCTGCTTCACATTGGGAGCCCCGTAGTACAGCACGGCAACCAGCACAATCGCGCACAGCACGATCACCGGCCATTTGGCGATGTTCCAGACCAGCACTGCGCGCTCGCCGAGCCCGAAGACGTCGCCAATCGCCTGCGCCAGCGGACCGGAGACAATCAGCAGCAGCCCCAGCACGCTGGTGGCAACAAGTAGCACCAGTGTCAGCAGCAGCATCAGCGGGCGCAGCTTGTAGAACGGCCGGCCTTCGGCCACCTCGTAGATCTGGTTCATGGCGCGGCCGAACGCCCCGACGTAGCCCGAGGCGCTCCACAACGCACCGAGCAGGCCGGCAAACAGGGCGAGGCCTGCCGACGGGGCCGAAGCCAGCTGCTCGATGGGTTGCCTCAGGGTTTCCACGACTTCCAGGCTGGCCAGTTCCCCAAGCAGCGAGAGGATGTTGCGGGTCATGTTTTCCGCCTGGCCGGCGACTCCGAGCAGGGAGACCACCGCGAGCAGCGCCGGGAACAGGGAGAGCATCGCGAAGTAGGTCAGCGACGCCGCCATATCCGTGCATTTCTTCCGGGAGAATTCGCTGATGGAGCGCTTGGCCGCGTATTTCCACGACTGCGCGTGCATGTCCGGCGGGGATTCCGGCTTGGACTCGGCATCCGGTCCAGGTGCGTGCCGGGCTTTGGCAACGGTATCGGCCACGTGCCCCTTCTCGTCATTGCTATCGGTTCCTGAAGGCATCTTGCTACTCTCCTCATCAGATCTCTGTGCCAGTTGGTTGCCACCGGCCACGCGGGAAGGCCAAGGGCGGCGCGGCAGGCGCGGCGAACCCTGAGCCTGCCGCGCCGCACGCCGTTGCAGCTTGGCCGTGCTGCTACTCGGCGACTGGGAAGCGCTCCCACGCGCGGTGGGTGGAAAGCAGCTGCTCCGCGCTCTCGGCAACCGCCGGAATCTCGACCAGGGCGATGCCCGGCGCGTCATCCTCCAGGCCCATTGCTGGCAGCAGGCCGTCGGAGAGCCCGGACAAGGTGATGATGGCCTTGTTGTGCCGGTAGGCTTCAGCGACCAGCAACGCCACCCGCGGGTCGATGGGAACCCCGCCGGTTCCCGAGGCGCCGGCCTTGGCATCCAGGGAAACCGCGGCATCCGGGGCTGGCGGCAGCGGGCCGATCAGCACCAGCGCATCGAATTCGATGGAGCGCGCCGTCAGGTAGGTGCGGTCAATGGGCAGGCCCGGAGCCGCCTCGCCGCCGGAGGCCGAAACGAGCAACGGGGACATCCCCCGCTCTCGTAGGGCCTTGGCAATTGCCGGCACGTGCTGGTGGTTGCCGCTGTTGAACACCACCCCGACCTTGCGCCCGTCCACCGGCCAGGTGTTGCCGATCTGCGACAGCGACGGGCTGGCCACCGGCTGGCCCAGCGGCTGCACCGTCGGCGCCGGCAGTCCCAGTGCCTGGGCGACACCGGATGCCAGCTCGGTATCGATCTTCGCCAGGCATTCCACCTGCCGCTGGCGCACCGCCGCATCGGTGCACTTGCCCAGCTCGAAGGAGTAGGCCTGCTGCACATGGGCGCGCTCAACGGCCGAAAGGCTGATGTAGAACAAGCGGGCCTGGCTGTAGTGGTCCGAGAAGCTGGCAGGCTCCGAACGCACCTTCTTGGCGGAATCAATTGGCTGCGGGAAGTCCAGCGGCGGCTGCTGGCCGGAAACCACCTGGGACATGTAGGGGCAGCCGCCATCCAGCGAATTCGGCTTGTACGGGGCGATGCCCTCGGGTACGCGGTGCTGGTGCAATCCGTCGCGGAACATGTCGTTGACCGGCGAATCCGGAGAATTGACCGGGATCTGCGCGAAGTTCGGTCCGCCCAAGCGGGTGAGCTGGGTGTCCAGGTAGGAGAAAAGCCGTGCCTGCAGCAGCGGGTCGTCGCTGATGTCTATGCCGGGAACCAGATGCCCGGGATGGAATGCCACCTGCTCGGTCTGCGCGAAATAGTTCTCCGGGTTACGTTCCAGCACCATCTTGCCCAGCGGCTGCACCGGGGCCAGCTCTTCGGGGACGAATTTTGTCGGATCGAGCAAATCGATTCCTTCGAATTCCGCCGAACCGTCATCGGGGAAGATCTGCACGCCCAGTTCCCATTCCGGCAAGGCCCCGGCATCGATGGCTTCGGCCAGATCGCGGCGGTGGAAGTCAGGATCCGCGCCGGCGGCCAGCTGGGACTCCTCCCAGACCAGCGAGTGGACCCCGAGCTTGGGCTTCCAATGGAACTTCACCAGGGAGGAAGCGCCCTCCTCGTTGACCATGCGGAAGGTGTGCACGCCGAAGCCTTCCATCATGCGCAGCGAGCGGGGTATCGCCCGGTCGCTCATCTGCCACATCACATGCGCTTGGGCAGGGGTATGCAGGGAGACGAAATCCCAGAAGGTGTCGTGGGCGGATTGCGCCTGCGGGATCTCCGTATCGGGATGCGGCTTCGCGGCGTGGACGAGGTCCGGGAACTTGATCCCGTCCTGGATGAAGAACACCGGGATGTTGTTGCCCACCAGGTCGAAGATGCCTTCGTTGGTGTAGAACTTCGTGGCGAAGCCGCGGGTATCGCGGGCGGTGTCCATGGAACCGCGGGATCCGACCACGGTGGAGAAGCGGACGAAGACCCGGGTCTGGCGTCCGGGCTTGAGGAAGTCGGCACGGCACAGCTTGCCGGCATTGCCGTAGCTGGTGAATGTGCCGTGGGCGCCGGCACCGCGCGCATGGACAACGCGCTCGGGAATCCGCTCGTGATCGAAATGCATGATCTTCTCGCGCAGGTGGTGGTCCTGCAGCAGGGTGGGGCCCCGCTCGCCGGCTTTCAGCGAGTGATCGGTGTCGTTGACTTCAGCGCCCTGGGTCGTGGTCAGGTACTCGCTGTCCTGTCCGGGGCCGGACAGCACCGGCTTTTGCCCGTGAGCTGATGGCTGTTGTGGTTCGCTGGTCATGGCACTCTCCTTATTCGCAGGAATGAACGGCTGGTCAGTGCCACGCTAAGGTCCTTCTCGGTGCCGATGCCACCGGGCAAGCTGATTCCCATGGTTTGCACATGTGCCAGCTGGCGCACCGGCAAATGCCAAGACCGCCGGTGGCTGCATGGCCCACCGGCGGTCTTGTCGGACGTTTCAGAAACGTCCAGCCCCTCGTGCTTGTACTGCGTTATTTTCCAGATTCCACTCCTTACTTGGAAACCAGCTGGTATCCATTTTCGTTGTGTTCAGCCTCGTCGATCCCGGCAATCTCGATATCTGCCGTGACACGCCATGGACTGAACTTTCCAATAGCCGTTGCGATGACCCAGGTCATCACCGCGGAGAAGACCATGACCACGATCAGGGTGGCAGTCTGGGCGATCAGCTGGGCTACTCCGCCGCCGTAGAACAGGCCGCCGGCGCTTTCCTCGGTCGGCAGTGCGAAGAAGCCGAGGAACAGGGTGCCGATCAGGCCGGCGACCAGGTGCACGCCGACAACATCCAGCGAGTCGTCGTAGCCGAGCTTCCACTTCAGGTTCACGGCCCAGGCGGCACCGGCTCCGGCCAGCACGCCCAGCAGCATGGCGGCCCATGGGGCAACGTCGGCGCAGGATGGGGTGATGGCTACCAGGCCGGCCACCAGGCCGGAGGCAACGCCCACCGAGCTGGGGCGCGAGCCGCGCAGCTTCTCGACCAGGATCCAGCCAAGGACTGCGGCACCCGGAGCTGCCAGGGTGTTGACCCAGATGAGCCCTGCCTGCTCGACGGTGGTTGCCGCCCCGGCATTGAAGCCGAACCAGCCGAACCACAGCAGGCCTGCACCGAGCATCACCAGCGGGGTGTTGTGCGGCTGCGGACGGTCGTGGAAGTTGTGGCGCTGGCCGAGCTTCAGGGCCAGGACCAGGGCCGCGATACCTGCGTTGGTGTGGACCACTGCGCCGCCGGCGAAGTCGATGGCCTCGCCGAAGATGCTGCCCAGGAAGCCGTCGGCGGAGAGCAGGCCGCCGCCCCAGACCCAGAAGGCCACCGGTGCGTAGACCAGGGTGACCCACAGCGGCACGAAGAACAGCCACGGTGCGAAGCGCGCACGGTCGGCGATGGCTCCGGAGATGATGGCCACGGAGATCATGGCGAAGGTTCCGGCGAATCCGGCGGCGAGCAGCTCAGACTGCTCGGTGTTGTGCATGGCGAAGTCGCTGATCGGGTTGCCGACAATCCCGGCGATGGCTGGTTCTCCGGCGGAGAACGAGTAGCCCCACAGCACCCAGACGACTGCTGTGATCGCCGCGGCGGAGAAGCTCATCAGCATCATGTTCACGACTCCGGTGGCGCGAGTCATGCCGCCGTAGAAAAGTCCCAGTGCCGGTGTCATCAGCAGTACGAGCGCGGCAGCTATCAGGATCCATAAGCTGGCAACATCCAACTCCATCTGGATCACGTCCCCTCAAGTTATTCGGTGTATCGGTGGTGATATGACTATTGAACTAACCCGATGTTTCCGAATGCTCGCTGCTTCGTTTCGGCTGTGTATCAAGTTTTTGCCGGGGGTAACGGTTGCTTCTCGGCAATGTTTCCATGCCGTTTCGAACAGTTCACGGTTTTGCTGGCAGCCGGTTAAAACGGGCAGCCCGGCATCGGCAGAAAATGCTTTCTGCCGATGCCGGACTGGTTGCGCTGACGCCGCGTGCGGCTACAGGCGCTTGATCTTCACGTCCTGGAACTTCGGCACCGTCGTGGAGCCGCCGATGGTGGTGTCGTAGCTCAGCGAACCGGTAACCGTCGCGGTGATTTGCACGATATCCTCGGCCACGATGTCATCAAGCACCTTGCAATCCACCAGGCCGTCGCCGGCGGTGAACATCGAATTGTGCTCGTAGTCGTATTTGCCGACGTGCGCGTGGCTGAGATCAGCGCGGAAGGTGCAGGGACCGGTCGCGGAGTCGAACTGCGTGACCTGCCCGTAGACGATCACGTTCTCGTCGATGTGCGCGTCCGGCTTCTTCACGATCTGCGCCAATTCGCGCTTGGTGATTTTCCGGGCCTTGTTGGCCTTGGCTTTCTCTGCCTTGGCCGCGGCTTCCTTCTCCTTCTTCTCCTTGGCCTTGCGGGCTTTCTCGGCTTCTTCGGCAGCGACGCGTTCTTCTTCGGCCGCGCGAAGCTCTGCAGCTTCGTCCTGGGCCAAGGCCAATTGCGATTCAGTTTCGGTCAGCTGAGCTTGAAGTGTTTCTACTTCAGCGGCCATGGCCGAGCTTGAGGCCTGCGCGGCCTCGAAATCTTCCGTGGAGACGCCGCAAGCGGCCAGCGAGAGAATTCCGGCAAGTGCAAATGCCGTCAGAATGGACTTTTTCATGGTCCACCTCCATTTCACGAGTGCGAGTTACTTGAACCCCCAAGTTCCAAGTAATAAGAATCGTGGCATGCGCCGGGGACAATTTGGCTTCAGCAGGCACACTGGAGATATGGACCGCACTTTCTTCTTGCCCGATGCGCTCAGCGTTGCACCGCAATTGCTCGGGGCAGTGCTCACGGTGGATTCCGCCGAAGGAACGGTCAGCGTGCGCATCACGGAAACCGAGGCATACATGGGGTTGGGCACCGGTGGCCCCTATGATCCCGGCAGCCACTCGAAAGATCGGAAAACCGAGCGCAACGCATCCATGTTCCTGGACCCCGGACATGCATATGTTTATTTCAGCTACGGCATGCACTATGCCCTGAATTTCGTTTGCTCGCCGCCGGGCATTGCGTCCGGGGTGCTGATACGCTCAGGCGCAATTACGTCTGGGACAGAACTGGCAATGGCCCGCCGGCTGGAGAAACGCCCAGCCCGCTACGCGCGCAATCGCATCCCAGAAGTCCAGTTGGCCCGCGGACCGGGGAACTTGGCCGCCGCGCTGGGACTCACGAGATTGGCGCACGATGGATCGGACCTGTTCTCTCCCTCATTTGCTATCCACGCCGCGCCCAGCGCTCCGGCAGAGATCCGCACCGGACCGCGGTTTCCCTGGCCGTTCAGGCTCCCCTACGAACCAGGCGGTTCCACTTTCTAAGTGGTGTCATATGACTTTTTCAAATTAGGAGTAACAGTCCAAAATTTTTTCAACCCATCGAATTTCGCCTCTTCGTATGGCTTCAACGAGTACATATACATGCGAAAAGCCCTGAAACCGACGATTCTGGCATTTGAAAGGAGCGGCCTAAGCCGAGTGCACGGACTAGAGACATCGATTCGGACCGAAAATTCCTTCCTATTTTCTGTTCAGCAAAACAATCGACTAAGGTCATCTGATATGACCCGGGTGTTTATTTATGGTGGATGTACCAGTCGAGATGCCGTTGAGTACTATCAGGATTACGATTTCGAACTACTCACTTACGTGGCACGCCAATCTCTTATCAGCGCCTTCATGCCCGCTGATCCGCAAGAATTTGTGATCCCACATGATGCTGGGGCGTTTCAAAAGCGAATGCTCGCTGGAGACATAGTCGGTAATCTGCCATCGCAAATTCGTAGAAATGCCAAGAACACCAATCTACTTGTCTGGGATCTAATGATCGAACGAGTAGGCGTGACTAAAGTCCGTTCGGGTGGATTCGTAACCCGAAACGGAATTAAAAAGACTCCTGGGACTGCCCCGTCTGGGGGGACCTACGAATTCGGAACGACGCATCACTTACGACTTTGGAGCTGGGCCCTCGGAAAGTTTGTTAGATTGCTGGAGCAAAATGGTCTAAAGGAGAAAGTAGTCATTAATGCCACACCATGGGCTACACACGACACTAATGGTAATTTGTTCCGATCGCGCTCGCCTATGACTGCAGACTGGTTTAACTCGAATGTGGAGAAGTATTGGACATTAGCCGAAGACGCTGGTATCAAAGTCGCGCGGATTAGTCAAGAACTTGTAATTGCGGACCCGAATCACAAATGGGGACCGGCATATTTCCACTACGCTTCGCAAACTTACAAGGCTCAACTTGAGACTATTTCTGCTATTCTATGACTCTTCTGAAATGCACTCAGAATGCCGCGATCCAAAGTTTGTATATTCGTACTTCGAACTATCAGCATTGATCCGAATATCGTTCGGTTACCGCAGGAATCGAACTAGAGGACTATTTCACAGTTACCATAAGACTTGAAGGCTGGCCTACAACCGATCGGTCTATTTACCTCGTCAATAACGATCAGCAATGTCGTTTTCATGTATTAATGAACATTGGGCAGGGGCATCGCTTTGCAGACTTATGAAAACAGCGGACGCCACCACGTGGACTCAGCGCAAAGACAACAGGATATTGCGAGCTCAGCTCACTAATCCTCACCATTAGTAAAACGCAATACTCGCGGACTAAGATTTGTTGCCAAATTTCAACATGTTAGATTTGTACTAATTTTCACACGTATTCACAGGTAGAACAGGACAACCATATGACTGGCACCGAATTACCCGAATGGCCTAAAAAAGTCGGCACTGATCCCCTCTACCGCGTGCCAATCTACAGACAACGCTCCTCGACGTTTCTAAGATTTTCAGGCATTCAGAGAAATGGCAGACACCAATTTACAATCCCCGGGCTAGGGATACTGGATTGGTACGTCGGATTACGTAAGTCGGACACCTTGCGTGTCGTACTTCATGGAGCAGTTAATCGCCAAAGAGACCGTTTACCCCGTTTTGACCGCGTGCGAACCTCGTTACAATCAGAGGACGCCTACATAGCGTTCGCGGACCCCATTCTTCCTCATTCAGACAGTGTCGGAATCGGGTGGTACCTTGGAAATAGCCAAGTGGATCCGACAAAGCACATAATTGACGTGATCCAGAAAGTGAAATCTCAGGTTGGCGCCAAAAAGGTCCTTTTCATCGGCGGATCGGCAGGCGGCTTCGCAGCCATGAGGCTCTCGGCAGCAATGCCTGGTTCCGGGGTCTTTGCTTTTTCCCCGCAAACGCGAGTCTCTAAATACCATGGCCGTCTAGTTCGCCAACTATTAGATGGACCATTCGACCCTCCGAGAATTTCCATGTCCGATTTTCGTCGCAGGTTTTCCGAACGCGAAGACCTTTCGGTAATTTACAAGGAAACAGAGACAGCTAATAGAATCTACCACTTCCAGAATTTGAACGACCCCTTCCACGTCCGCGAACATTATGAACCGTTCAAAATGACCATGGAACTCCTTGAAAGAGAAGGAATTAGAGAAGCCGGTTCGTACAAATCTGTAATCGTTGATTCGGTGAAGGGACACGGCCCACCACGACCAGAGGAATTCGAAGAGCACTTGCTCCTTGCAAAACAACATATCTGGTCGTGACGAGTACGGTGAAACTCCCGTCGACTATGGGCCGTGCCGAATAAGGCCAGTTGATACGGCTGTTCCGACTACTGGGCACCGCCCCTTTCCTCCGATCGGGTACTCCGATTACGCGTTGCTGGTACTACCGGCGGTCTGATGAACGCCACCACGGATCAGGCCGACAACTTCACGCCGTTTTCCGGGCTGTTCAGCAGGTGTGCTTCCAGATCCCAGACGTGAAGATTCAATCAACCTACTGCGGCGCGTGGGCTGGGCCCAGCCCCTCGCAACGGCAGCGCGTGGGAACACGCTTCGGGCCTGCCCACACAGAGCTCGGAAACATGCTGTGTGCGACCATTGCGACAGGGTTCCCTCGGCGAAACGACTTGCGATGTCATCAGCGACGCAAATCGAGTTCGCTGGGGAGAGCGGTACCATCTCGCTGGAATAGAGGTACCTTCAAACGCTTCTGCAGGCCGAAAGTGGATGATTCATGAATGTTTCTTCAAGATTCCTCCATTTACAATCATAGTTTGATGTGATGGCTATCGCCCCACCTCATTGGTGTGGAGGCGATAGCCATCAAGCGTATTCCTCACTTAGAATGGAACAATTCCTTGGAATCCAGCGCCTTCTTCAGGCGGGATTCCAGGGTCGGCGACAAGGATCCCGCAAAAGTTTCGGTCAGATGCGAGTGGTCCCAATAGGCCACGATGCCGCCAACCACTGCAAAGCAACGGCCGTCCTCGCACAGCTGGTCATTCATGTCGACGTCGATGATGTTCGGATTATCAAGCGCGTTCACGGCATCGGCCTGCGGGTCCATCGGTATCCACTGCTTTGCTTCGCCGCTGCAGTCGATGAACTCTCCAGCATTGGAAGCCACACAGTCTGGGACATTGTCCACGGTCTCTCCGGGGAAGGCAGTATCCCTGATGACCGCCACAGCGGCACCCGTACCAGCCCACTCTTCCAGAATTTTTTCGTAGGCCTTCTGGGCAGGCTCTGCTGTGTTCTCCATTTCGTATCCGGAGACCGGCAAGGACTGGCGGTTGGAACTGATCACCAGGTCGTAGTCTTCCTTCTCGATCTGCTTGGTGACCCATCCGCCAAAATCAGCGCATCCCTTTTCAGTTGCCTCGGAAGCGAAGACCTGAGGCTCGCCCATGACGGCACAGCGGCTTGCGAGATAGGTGTCAATGGTCCAGCCATTTTTCTTGGCCATAGGTTCCAGTGCGGGAATCCACTGGCCAGCGTGCGAGTTTCCAACCAGCGCAACCTTGATTTTTCCATCGCCGTAGCTGCAGACCGGGCGGTCCTTGTAGTTGGCAGCCTGGCTGGCGAAGCAGTCATCCTTGTAGACGACCGGCTTGTCAGTCTTCGCGACGACTGGTGCCGGGGCCACCGGCTGGTAGGCAGTTTCGGTATTCACCGACTCGCCACACGAATCGCTGAATGATGCGGCGCCAAAGCAGTCTTCACCCAGTTCCTTTTCGACCTGCGCCAATGCCTTGTCGACGTCTTGGGCATCGTTGATGATGCGTTCGGTGTTGAGGTAGAAGGCACCCGCCACCAAAGCCAAGACAAGACTTCCAGTGGCCAGGAAACGTGGAGCCGTGAGCAGCGCGGAGGAGTCAATGAACTTGCGGAATCGGACCTCGACCAGTTTCTGCGTCAATACCGCTAGAACCAGGGTGAGGACCAAGGCAATGATCTTCTGGGGCCATTTGAAGTCTTCCACCATGAACGGCATCAGAATCAGCAGCGGCCAGTGCCACAGATATATGGCGTATGAATTATCCCCGAAGAATTGGAACAGTTTGCTGCTCAAGAATGCGTTGGGCGAGTACTTATGCGTCGAATGGCAGAGCAGGATCAGCGCGGTGCCGAATACCGGAATCGCAGCAATGTATCCAGGGAACGGCATCTCGCCGGTGAAAGCCAATGCGCTGAATGCGATGGCCAGGACACCGCCCCACGCCCCGATCAGGCTCATCACGTCATTCTTTGCCGAATGCGCACGCGCGCCCAATGCCGCTACCAATGCGCCGGCGGAGAACTCCCAAACTCGGGTAAAGGTTGAGAAGTATGCGCTGCCCGGTTCAGTTGCTGTCGCGTACAGCGAGTATCCGAAGGAGAGCAAGAAGACTGCACTGATGCCGGCCAACGCGATGGTCGCCGGTTTGAGGCCGAACTTGATGGCGGCAAAGATCAGCAGGCCGATCATGATTGGCCAGACGAAATAGAACTGCTCTTCGGCAGACAGGGACCAGAAATGCTGGAAGGGGCTTGGTGCTTCGCCTTCGGCCAGGTAATCGACCTTGGTCAGCGCCAGGTACCAGTTCTGGAAATAGAACGTCGCTGCCATGGCTTGCAGTCCCCAGTCTTGCCAGACTGTCGACGGTGCGAAAAGCCAAATGCCCAGGACGCTGGCCAGGATCACCAAGAAGGAGGCCGGGATGAGACGCTTGACCCGTCGCATCCAGAACTTGGCCACGTCAGCGAAGTTCTTCGGTGGTTTGGTCAGCAGATGCGAAGTAATCAGGAATCCCGAGATCACAAAGAACACGTCGACGCCGACGAACCCTCCGGGTAGATAGTGCCCCCAGAAGTGGTAGAGCACCACGACACCCACGGCGATGGCACGCAGGCCCTGGATGTCCATGCGGAAAGCCTTGGGCTTCGGGTCCTGCTTGGATGGCATGGGCAGGTCTTGATTCGACGACACTTCTGGATGGATCCTTTACCGGTGGTCTGGCCGCACGGGCATCCGGAAGCAACAGGAGTACCGTGCATGCAGTGCGTACAGGTTGAAGGGACACACTTCCCCAGCAGATATCTTTACCCAAGAAATCTGGACGTTTTCTGTAGCGCCGGTCACCTATACCTCGGTAGCACCATGCTTGCCACGCAATGAAAAAGAAGATTTTACCAACTGACAAGCACTTATTGCGACCAGGATCCGGAAATGGGCGCCAACCAGAGCATCACGCAATGTGATGATCACCACCATGGATTCGTGGCAAGACTTCAGCGGTGGTTGCCGTCACCGGGCAGGATGCACAATCCACGTGGAAACGAGAAGACCGCAGGGTCGAGTTCCGATCACTGTCGGAGCTCAACCCTGCGGTCAAAAAGTCCAGCTGCCTAATACGACCAAGTCCATCCGCCGGTCTTCTCCGGGTCATAAACAACTTGTCCGGAGCTGTACGGCGAATCAAGCATCACCTGGCCCTCGATCGTGTTCCCCGCTCCCACGGCTATATCAAGGGCATTTTCGAGTTCGCAAGAATAGGATGCTGTAGTGCTGACGTCATAGTTGACGTTCCTGTTTTCGCCAGGCGAGACTCCGAAGACCGAGGCATCCAGGGGCATGATGGCGAGCTCTTCATCCACTGCCTCGGAGGCTGACGCCGCCAGGGTGGCCGAGACGTCAAGAAGCAGGAAGGTTCCGTTCTCCGGAGTGATCTTGTCTCCGAAACCTCGCAAGGTACAGCTATCAAGCGTCTGGACTTTGTTGACAGTGATCTCAAAAGTCGGAGTCTTTTCTCCTTCGACCGTGAGCTTGCCCGGTTCACCTAGTTCCTTGACTACCTGGTATTCCGAATCCACGTAGACCTTGTCTCCGGTTTGCGGATCAGCGGCAGCTACATCGCCAATCCTGTCTTCAAGATTTCCAGTTGCATTGGCCGCGGGTGATGGCTGGGAATTTGTAACGATCGATACCGCAACTGCCGCCCCAAGCACTACCAAGGCGCCAGTGCCGATAGCAACCAACTTCTGCTTCTTCTCCATGTCGAAGCCTTTCGCTAGGTGCCGATTCGCGGACGGCACGATGACGGTTCTGTTCAGGAGCGCTTCAGGAAGTCGCCGGAGCCGATGTACCGCCCCGAGCGCTTCACGAGCTGTTCCGATTCCCTGTGCGTCTTATAGGTCCACGATTGTGAACCATCAACCATGCTCACCCTTTGACGGGTATAGATCGGCTTGCCGTTGTACTTCAGCTGACTCTCGTAGATATCGAGTTTCTTCATCATTGCAGGCCCTTTGGATCTTGAGTATTGGAACTGCTCATTCACAACTGTTCCCGATCCATTGGTCAGGAATGTCCAGTTGGGATTCCACATCTGGTACAGCGATGATTTGGCGAAACGCTGGTTCATAGCCTTCTGCTGATATCCGGACATGAGGTTGTACGCCGATTGCCCGGTGCGCAGTGTGCCGTAAACGGCAACAGAATATGGGCCATCCTTGCGAAGATCGTTCTTCTCGATGACGTAACCGGTGTGCTTGCCGTACTTGACTCTGACCCAACCTCCTTCCGCCTTGCCTGTGACGGTGACTTTGTCGCCATCGCGGAGGGTCAGAATCGACGTGTCATAGGGGTTGCTGCGAGGACTCTTGCGGAAGGGAGCATTTTGCGAAGCAAATCGCGAGTACGGTTGCACCGCCACGACTTTTGGCGTGTACCCCTTCGGCTTATTCCGGTTCGTCACGTCGGTCCAAATCCATCGGCCATTGAGCAGAACCTCGTCACGGCGGTTCTTGCTGTCCCAGGCTGCCCACCGCGCTTTCGTGCCTCGGGCAATCTTGCCGACCTTTTTTGAGGTGGATTTACTGGCAGAGCTGTAGGTGGCTCCGTCTTTCTGCGCGTACCGGTACTGCGGCGCGACATAGGGTCGATTGGTCATCGACGTCCATACCCATTTCCCTCCGACGAGAATTTCGTCTCGCCGATTCTTGCTGTCCCAACGCCGGTACTCGTACTTCGCGCCGTGTCGAATTCGGCCGACAGTTCTTGACTTGGATTTGTCGTAGTGGGAGTAGATGGGTCCGCTCTTTTGGACGTACCGGTACTGTTTCGCCGGTTGCTCCTTGGCGACATAGCTGGATGGAACCCAACCGTAGTAGGAAGCTGACTTGATTTGGGACCATGAGCCTTTGATATCCAGCAGAGTGACTTTGGTTCTGAATTGGACATGGCCTACGCTGCGGTTGTAGTCCGCATCAGCATAGATTCGCGTATAGCCTTTGATATACCGAACCGAGTTGTCCTCAGTGTACGTTGCCGTCTTTAGGTATTTGGAAGAAGCCCAACCAGTCTTCCTCTTCCAAACAACCTGCGTCCAAGTTCCCGACTTTTTCCCTGTAGGGTCTACTGCGGTCCCCTTGGGCATGACACCGTAGGATTTTGAGCTGGTGCTCGCCTTGGAACGCAAGTTCAGATTGGCGGTTGTACGGGTCTCGTGGACCTTTTTTATGTACTTGGACGGCGGAGCATCTTTGGCGTCTTGGTATGCCCGGGCAGCACCAACATCACGGCTACCTGCAAGCACAATGCTCGATGATTCATCTGCTCCAGCCGGTGCCATTGGAGCGGCACACACTGCGGCAGCTGTTGCCAAGATAGCGCATGCGCGCAAAACCTTACTGTATGAGTGCGCCATGTGATAGCCCCTCGGTCCCCTGCGAAAGCTTCATGCATACATTCTTGGTTGAAAGCACCATTTAACGCATGCGCATATGCCTTCAAGAGTAGGACTTCAACAGCATTAGTACAACATATGTATCTTTAATTTTTGCATCGATGGCAAAAATTCATTTAAACGAGATCTCCCCGCCATATTAAGTAGCGGGGAGACCTGGAAGATATGGAATTTTCGTTTAGGCGATTAGCCCTCGAGCAGTGCGTCCACGAAATCTTCGGGGTTGAATGGAGCAAGGTCGTCCGGGCCCTCGCCCAAGCCGACGAGCTTTACCGGAACGCCAAGCTGGCGCTGGATAGCCACGACGATGCCACCCTTTGCGGTGCCATCGAGTTTGGTCAGCACGATGCCCGAAACGTTGACGACCTCGGAGAAGACCTTGGCCTGCTGCAGGCCGTTCTGGCCGGTAGTCGCGTCGAGGACCAGCAGTACTTCGTCAATGGTGGCCTTCTTCTCGACCACGCGCTTGATCTTGCCCAGCTCGTCCATCAGGCCGACCTTGTTCTGCAAGCGTCCGGCGGTATCGATCATGACAATGTCGACTTCCTGGTCAATGCCGGCGGAAACAGCTTCAAAGGCAACGGATGCCGGGTCGGCACCGTCAATCTCCGAGCGAACGGTTGGCACGCCCACACGGTCACCCCAGGTGGCAAGCTGCTCTGCAGCGGCAGCGCGGAAGGTGTCAGCCGCGCCCAGCAGGACGTCCTTGTCTTCAGCGACGAGAACTCGGGCCATCTTGCCGATGGTGGTGGTCTTGCCTACGCCGTTGACACCGACAACCATGATGACGCTCGGGCGGTCCGGGTGCGGTTCAGGCAGGTAGCTGCGGTCCAAGCTCGGGTCGACCAGCTTGAGCAGTTCCTCGCGGAGCATGGCCTTGACCCGGGCCGGGTCCTTGCTGCCTTCAATCTTCACTCGTTCGCGCAGCGCGTCGACAAGCTCAAGGGCAGGTTCGGTACCCAGGTCTGCCATCAGCAGGTTCTCTTCAATCTCTTCCCAGACATCCTCGTCAATCGAGTCTTGGCTGAGCAGGGCCAGCAGGCCCTTGGAGAACATGTTGTTGGACTTGGTCAGTCGCGCACGCAGGCGGGCCAGGCGGCCCTGCACTGGTTCAGGAACATCGAGCTGTGGTGCAGCCGGTGCGGCAGGTTCCTGGACTGCGATGGGCGCATCGCTTGCTCCGGCAGTGCCCGCTGCGGCACCAGTATCGCCCTCAGCGCTCTGGCCGGTTGGCAAATCGTCTGCATCGCGCTCTGACGTATACGGAGTCTTGGGCTTGCGGCCCTTGGTGACGAAGGCAATGACGCCAATGGCCACCACGGCAACAACCGCGACAATGATGATGGTTAATATAAGCGAATCAGACACGCTTTAAATCGTCTCATATCTCCAACGATTTATGGATCATGTGGCACTCAGCACCAGCGAAAGCGTATTTGGCATCCGGGCTAGACTGGCAGGTGGGCTGATTTGCCCTACACGTCGTTCCAGAAAGGCTGACGGTTGCTCCCGCTTGGCGGCAGAACCATCTCTCCAATAGACATGGCATTGAAAACCACCCGTACCACCAGGCCGCCGATCCCCCAGGAGATTGGCGTGCTGCTGGTAGCGGCTTTCATCATCGCCCTGGGTTTCGGGCTCATCGCCCCGATCCTGCCCCAGTATGCGGTGAGCTTTGATGTCGGCAATGCGGCTGCCACGATCATCGTCAGCATTTTTGCCTTTACCCGCTTGATTTTCGCACCGGTAGCCGGAGTGCTGGTAGGCAAGCTGGGCGAGCCAAGAATCTACGTCACCGGTGTGCTGCTGGTCGCGGTATCCACGTTGCTCTGCGCGGTGGTGCAGGACTACACCCAGCTGTTGATTGCCCGCGGTGTGGGCGGATTCGGCTCAACCATGTTCACCATTTCGGCCATGGCGCTGATTGCACGCCTGGCTCCGGAAAAATCCCGCGGACGCATCTCCGGCTTGTACGCCGGCTCCTTCCTCTTGGGCAATGTCTTTGGCCCGGTTCTTGGAACCCTCCTCGCCCCGCTGGGCATGCGAGTTCCCTTCCTGATCTATGGAACCGCCTTGGTGATTGCCGCGGGCGTGGTCTACATGGCGTTAGGCCGCCGCCGTGAACTGGATGCAGATGCCGCCAATCCGCGTTCAAAGAAAACAGACATCGAGGTAGTGACCACACGTGAGGCGTTGGGCTCCCCTGCCTACCGCGCGGCGTTGTTTTCCGGATTCAGCTACGGCTGGTTGGCATTCGGCGTACGCAACAGCATGATCCCGCTCTTCACCTTGGCCGTCTTCGGCCAAGGCATGGGCGCCACTGCTGCCGGGATTTCCATGACGGTGTTTGCCATCGGCAACGGTTGCGCGCTGATGTTCTCCGGCCGCCTGACCGATAGCATTGGCCGCAAGATTCCTATTGTCCTCGGGATGAGCATCCTGCTCTTGTCCATTGGCGCCATAGGCTATTCGACGTCCCTGGTTGGCTTCATCGTCTTCTCAGTGCTGGCTGGTCTTGGCGGTGGGCTGCTTGGCCCAGCGCAGCAGGCATCCGTGGCTGACGTGATTGGTTCTGGACGCAACGGCGGCAAGGCCCTGGCCGGTTTCCAGATGTGCACCGATCTCGGCTCAATTATCGGTCCACTGCTGGCCGGTGCCATGGCGGATATGATCAGTTTCCAATTGGCATTCAATATTTCGGCAGTGGTTGGCTTGGTCGGGGTGATTGCGTGGCTTCTGGTTCCGAAAACCATAAAGCCGGTGAAATTGGCTGAATAGGGAACTTGGTTTCCACTGTTCTTCACGCTGATATTAATTCCCGGAATCTTGCCGGAAAACATCGGGTAGATATACTGGCAAAGGCTTTTGCCATGTCACTTGCACTCAATTTTTCAGGGGAATCCATGCCGGCACTCCGGACACGACGATCCAAAGCCCTATCCATTGCGGTCGTAGCCGCACTTTCCATCCCGCTTTCTGCTGGTCCGGGTTTCGCTGCGCCAGCGGAAGAACCCTCCGCTCAAGCAAGCCAGTCTCCCGCTGCCACGGCTACCGCGACAGACGCGCCGGAACCGTCTTCTGCGCCATCTGATGCGCCGGAGACCCCCGGGACCGGCACCAACGTTGCTGAGTCCACGGCGCCAATGCAGAGCACATCTGCTGTGGCGGCCACGCCAGCTGCTGAGGAAATCTCCAAGTCACTGGCCAAGGGTGAAGATCTTTCCAACAAAGAGCGTGTGAAGCTGGCCGACAAAGCGCTGGCCGAACTGGATATGGAGCACCTAGATGCCCAACTGGGGCAGGGCGCCAAGCGAATCGCGGAAACCGGAGACGCCACCGTCCCCACCGTGGCCGAGCTGGCGGATCTCGCGCAGCTGGCCTCGGATGATGCTGCCGCTTCCATTCCGTTCGAGGTCGGTGCGCCCGCTTCTCTGGATGAGCTGCGCACTTGGCGTCCGCCGGGCACCCTCGGAATCGATGTTTCCCGCCATCAAGGCACCGTGAACTGGTCCACCGCCAAGGCAAACGGAGCACGCTTCGCCTACATCAAGGCCACCCAGTCATGGCCTTCGTCCTTGTACAAGGACCCGAAGTTCAGCCAGAACTACACCAACTCGCGCAATGCCGGCCTGATCCGCGGTGCGTACCATTTCGCAATGCCTGCCCATTCGTCCGGCGCTGCACAGGCCAAGGAATTCATGGCCAACGGCGGCGGTTGGACCAACGACGGGTACACGATGCCTCCACTGCTGGATATCGAGTGGAACCCGTACAGCAAGACCGCTTACCCTCAGGGCAAGGGCGATATGTGCTACGGCATGTCTCCTTCGGCAATGGTCACGTGGATCAAGGACTTCGGCAACACCGTCAGGGCCAAGACCGGCCGCCTGCCGATGATCTACACCGCCCAGTCATGGTGGGACGAGTGCACGGGTGATTCCGTGGCCTTCAAGTCCTGGCCACTGCATGTGTCCATTTTCCCGACCGCTGACGTCGCGAAGAACCCCCGAGAGCTTCCCGAAGGCTGGACCACGTTCAACGTCTGGCAGTATTCTTCCAACTCCAACATGCTGGGCTCGACCAATAACGTGGATGCCAACGTGTGGAATGGCGACCTGACCTCATTGCGCGACTTCGCGAAGAACCGCCGCAGCACCGCCTACAAGTTGACCACCAGCTACTTCGGCAATGCGGATGTGTGGCCAACCCGCTTAGGCCCAACGCGGATGTCTGGTGCCAACCGCTACGGAACTCCTGTTGCGATCTCCAAGCGTACCTTCCCCTATGGCGCGAAGACTGTTGTTGTCGCTTCCGGCGAGCACTTCGCCGATGCGCTGTCGGTCACCTCGCTGGCCAACCGCCACAATGCTCCTTTGCTGTTGACCAAGCAGGCGTATCTGCCCAGCGAGGTGGCTGCTGAAATCAAGCGGCTGAATCCTTCGCGCATCATCATTGCAGGTGGCCCGACCGCAGTCAGCAGCAAGACGTTTACTCAATTGAAGAAGTACGCACCGGTGTCGCGTGAAGCGGGAAGCACTCGTTATGGAACCAGTGCCGAGATCGCTACGAATTGGTCCTCTGCGAAGAACGTGTTTGTTGCTTCGGGACGTTCGTTCCCCGATGCGCTTTCCATGGCGGCAGTCGCGGCGAACCGTGAGGCTCCGTTGTTGTTGAGCAGCAAGAAGTACGTGCCGAGCGCCATCTTGAAGCAGCTGAAGCGCTTGAATCCTTCCACCGTGTATTTGGCTGGTGGACCACTGGCGGTTTCCAAGACTGCGGAAAATCAGATCCGCAAGGCGGTTCCGAATGCCCGTATCGCCCGCTATGGCGGAGCAACGCGATATGACACCAGTGCTGTCATCGCCAAGGCCTTCTGGCCGAATGGTTCACAGCGGCAGTTCATTGCCAACGGCAAGAACTTCCCGGACGGTCTCAGCGGTGCTGTTGCGGCAGGCTATAACGGGGCACCAATGCTGCTGGCCAAGAAGACCTGCCTGCCTAAATCAATCGGCTCTGCCCTGACCAGCATGGAAGGCTGGACCAACGTCCTCATTGGCGGACCGCTGGCTCTGGATTCAACAGTTGCTTACCGGAATGACGGAAAGCTCAATACGTGCTCGTAGGCATGGCGAATTAGCCGTCGCACAGTAAAGAAGCTCGTAGTTGCCGCTAGTGGCAACTACGAGCTTTTTTGCTTCCGCACGGCGTCGCAAGGCAATTTGCAGCCAGCCGGCACGGCTCCATGAGCCGATGTGCTACCTCGCTTGGCGAGTATCTATGCTCAAATATCCGTTAGAGGTTGCATAGACCAGCAAGCCGTCGAATTCCTGGTTCGCAACATTGTTCCCCATCTTGATCCGTTTTGCAGGAACTCCATGGTACTCGATGAAGATGTTGCCCAATCGGGAGACAGACTCAAGCACGCAATCTCGCGAAAAAGATGCGGTCATTCGTGATCCGCTGTCGTCAACTGCGATTTCACCCATTGCCAGGATTTCGGTATCCCGATCCCTGATATGGATGCCTTTCGGCGCCGGACCTGTAGCGGGCAAATCGACAATCAACGAAACATTTTCAGCAGTATTCTCAATCGAGACAACCGCTGGCGGTTGTTCCGCTTCGATCTTCTTTCGTGCATGCTCTTCCAAGTACTCGATATCGCTGTCTAGGATGGCTTCGACCAGCCGAGCGTCCTGCGGCTTGAAGAACTCTGCAGGGTTGTCCAGGTGGAAAGATTCCAAGAAACCCTTATGATTTGATACCCACGCCTCACGCTGTTCGGCAGTGAAGCGCAGGAAACGTTGGCCGTCGTAGAAGCGCAAGCCTTTGCGAACGAACAATCCGGCGATGCGCTTCCGGGCCAACGCCAGATCCGTTCCTGTGTAGTCCGCTATTGTTTGGGCGATCTTGGACAAGGAATCAACGTAACCGGCAGGATCGATCCGCTGCGTACTAATATTCTGGCCGTCGGATCTCAGCCGGATCTCGTAGTAGTTGTAGTCGCCCAGGATGCTTATTCGCTGAGCAACGGAATAAGTCTCGACCATGGCGATGCCATCTTCCAGCCTGACTTTCTCTTCGACAAAGCGGATACCATGCGAATTGAGCAGACTGCGACGAATCATCTTTTGCGGCGACAGGGTCCGCAAAATAAAGTCGTAGTCAACATCGAGAATTGTTTTCCCGAATAATTTCGCTTGAACTCTTCGGCCGTCCAAGCCCACCATTTTCGGGACAAGAACATCCACGTCATGTTTCAGGGCGAAAGACGTCATGCGCCTGAGCGCTTCGATACCGAGCCGATCATCACTGTCGATGAAGAAGACATATTCTCCTCGCGCATGGTCGATTCCCACATTGCGCGGCTTACCGGGCCACCCGCTGTTTTCTTGATGCACAACGTTGAAGTTCGAATTTCGCTTCGCATAGATGTCCAAGATCTCTCCGCCAAAATCCGTAGAGCCGTCATCTACTGCAATGACTTCGAAATCTTCTGATTTCAAGTCTTGGGCTTCAAGTGAATTAAGCAGTTCCGTCAGGTATGGCATTGCGTTGTAAACAGGAATAACCACGCTCACTAATGGAGCAGGTTCTAGGCTCTTTTGCGCCGCGGCGACAATAGACTTCTCCTCAGCTCCCCGACGGACAGAAAGTAAGGGCACTTCAGAGTTATCTTTGCTGCGTTTACGGAAAAATGCCATGCCAGCCTAAGTAGAGATAATGAGTTACAGAACGAATTTGCTCGTACCTATAAATTCCAACTGTACCGCAATGGCTACGGCGTTACAGCTCTTTCCATTTTCTGGCTGATGACCTTGGAAACTCCGTCTCCGCGCATGGTGACGCCGTACAGCGCATCAGCCACTTCCATGGTCTTTTTCTGGTGGGTAATCACGATCAGCTGGGAGGACTCGCGCAACTCCTCAAAGATCGTGATCAGGCGACCCAAGTTCATATCGTCCAAGGCAGCCTCGACCTCGTCCATTACATAGAACGGCGATGGCCGGGCCTTGAAGATGGCGACCAGTAAGGCGACGGCAGTCAGCGAACGCTCGCCACCGGAGAGCAGCGAGAGCCGTTTGATCTTCTTGCCGGCTGGACGCGCTTCCACCTCGATGCCCGTGGTGAGCATATTCTCCGGATCAGTGAGCACGAGCTGGCCCTCGCCGCCCGGGAACAGGCGGTCGAAGATCCGCTTGAACTGCACGGCTGTGTCGTTGTAGGCCTCGGTGAACACTCGTTCGACGTGGGAATCAACGTCAGCAATGATCTGCTGCAAATCCCCACGGGACTTCTTCAAATCCTCTAGCTGGCCGGACAGGAATTTATGGCGCTCTTCCAAGGCGGCGAATTCTTCAAGTGCCAGCGGATTGACCTTGCCCAAGGCCGCCAGGTCGCGTTCCGCTTTCTTTAGCCGCTTTTCCTGCTCCACGCGATCATAAGCTCGGGTGCCGACAGGGTTCCCGTCTTCGTCAACGCTCTGCCGCAGCGCACCCCACTTGTCATCTTCATCTACAGCTTCCGGAATCAGCTGGTCTGGACCATAGTTGGCAATCAGATGATCGGGGGTGAATCCCAGTTCTTCCAGTGCCTTGGTCTCAAGGTTCTCAATACGCATCCGCAGTTCTGCACGGGCCATCTCGTCGCGATGCACGGCATCCGCAAGCCGGGCGAGCTCTGCGGAGAGCTGTTCCGCTTCCCTGCGCTGGCTACCCAGCATGGTTTCAAGTTCAGTTTTCTTGCCGTCGAGTTCTTCGCGTTCTTGGCCAGCCATGGATACCGATACTTCAATGAAACGCAGGACGCGTTCAGCTGCTTGCTCAATGCGGTTCGCATTGGCGGCCTGGGCCTTGCGCTGTTCAGCGCGTCGGGCGGCGACTTCACGGTGATTTCGCTCGGCGGCCGCAGTGCGGCGCAACCCTTCGATGCGTGAGCGCAACGCAGAAACGCGCTCTTCGCTGCTGCGCAAGGCCAAACGGGCTTCCAATTCCTGCTGGCGTGCGGCGGCCGCGGCATCGGCCAGTGCTGCCCGGGCCGCATCGTCCACGGTTTCTTCGTCTTGATCGGTCGAAGCAAGTTCCATGCGCTCGGTAATCTCTTCCAGGGAGTCCTGCTCAATTTCCAGCTTCTCAAGCGTTGCTTCGAGTTTTCCCTCCAACGCGGATTTATCCGATTGCGCGCTGCGCAACTTCTGCCCGAGACGTGCCAGATACGACGACAGTTCATCAATGGTCGCGTCTGATTCCGTTAAAGCGGATAGGGCGTCCTCTCGCTGTTGCTGGGCGACAGAGAGCTCTGGACCTCGTTGGGCCAGTCTTTGTTCAACTGATGAAAGTTCTTCTTGGCACTGGGATAGTTCGGTTTCCGTCTGTTCTACCAATGACTGTTGAGCGATCAAGGAAGCGCCCGCTGAATCCCCCACAGAGCTGCGCAACGCGGAAACAGTTATGCCGTCCAAGGTGGTGAGCAAAGCCGACGGGTGCTGCGCCAATACTGCCGGCGCTTGGCTCATCTCATCAATGATGTAGTGGCCAGCAAAAAGCTGATCAAGCAAACTGTCCAGGGCACTATCGGCAGCGACAACTTCACGAGCGCTCACGGCGTTAGCCACGCCATCCGCAGTAGCAACCTGTGAAGACAGCTCTGCGTGCAGGAAAACCTGGCTGGCCTCTTGCTGTTGCAGCTCTTCGATGAGCTCCAGCGCGTTGCCAAGGTTCTTGGCTACCAAGGCTTCGGCGTTCTCACGCAATATCGCGGCGATGGCCTGTTCGTATCCGGGGTTGACCGTAATCAGCTCGCCCAAACGCCCCAGGAGCTTGCCAGCAGCCGAACGAAGAAGCTGAGCGGACTGATCATCTGGTTTTGAGTTCAGCTTCAGGGCATCAAGGCGTGCGCGCAGTCCGGAAACACGCACAGATAGTTCACGTTCCCGCTGGCTATCGGCGTTGTGTGCTTCTGACAAAGCTGAATGTTCTTGATCCGCACTCTCGAAATCCAGATTCAGCTGCGCTTCGCCAGCTAGCTGTTTTTCAAGATCGGTGGCGACTTCGGCGTGAGAGCGCGAATCCAATTCAAGATCCGAGTCGAAGGAACGGATACTTTCCTGAAGGCGAGATATCTCAGCCCGAGTTACATCGACACGGCTACGTGCGGAAGCCACCTGGGAGGCTAGCCGGGACATCCCCTCGCGGCGATCCGCTGCGGCACGAAGCATGGCAGCCATTCGTTGTTGTTCAGCCCGTGAAGCTTCCTCGGCCTGCTCCTTGGCTTCGACGGCTTCAGCCAGGATCTCATGGCGGTCTTCAAGAGCTTCTTCCAGTTCCTCAAGTTCTGAGCTCATTCGCTCAGCTTGGGCTTCCAACCGCTCGGGATCTCGGCTGGAATCGAAATGAGTTTCGTTGCTCTCCAGCAATTTCGCTCGTTCACGAGCCAACGCGGCAAGCGAACGGTACCTTTCTGCCTGGGTACTCAGCGCAACCCATGTTTCCTGAATCTGCCCAAGACGCGGGGTAATGGTTTCCATCTGGGAAGCGAATTCTTCGATATGCTTCTTGACGCGTTCCAGGCGTGCAGCAGCCTCTTCCTGCTGGGCTTGGATCTTTGATTCGTCATCAATATCTTGTGCAAGCTTGTTATTCAGCGTGACCAAATCATCAGCGAGCAGCCGCGACTTTGCGTCCCTGACGTCGAGCTGGACCGTCTGCGCGCGGCGAGCAATTTTCGCCTGCCGTCCCAACGGGGCCAATTGGCGCCGCACCTCAGCGCTCAAATCTTCAAGGCGATCCAGGTTTCCCTGCATTGCCTGCAGCTTACGCAGAGTTTTCTCTTTGCGCCGACGGTGCTTGAGCACGCCGGCCGCCTCTTCAATGAACCCACGTCGGTCTTCGGCTGTCGCGTGCAGAATGCGATCCAGCTGCCCCTGCCCGACAATGACATGCATTTCCCGACCCAAGCCGGAGTCCGACAGCAGCTCTTGGATGTCTAGGAGACGACACGAGCTTCCATTAATCGCATACTCGGATCCGCCGGTACGGAATAACGTGCGGGAGATAGTGACTTCTGCATAGTCGATTGGCAGCTGGCCATCTGCGTTATCGATGGTCAAGGAAACGTGGGCACGTCCAAGCGGAGGGCGACCCGACGTGCCAGCAAAGATCACGTCTTCCATCTTGCCGCCGCGAAGTGTCTTGGCACCCTGCTCCCCCATGACCCAAGACAGCGCATCCACTACATTGGATTTGCCCGAGCCGTTAGGCCCGACAACAGCAGTGACACCGGGTTCGAATTCAAAGGTTGTCGCCGACGCAAAAGACTTGAATCCGCGAACGGTGAGAGTCTTGAGATGCACGGCGTGAAGTTCCTAAGTTTGGGTCGAATGGCTAAAGTTGGGTTGGGCATCCAAACCCAATCCTTGTGGCAATTCTAGCGAAGCGCAGTAGGGATTTTCTGGTTGTGCTCGCAAAATCCAAGGACGAAAATCGAGGGATAGATCATTCTATGAGCATTCTGACGCAGATTGACCAGTGGCCAAGCGACAATGCGGTTTCCGTGGTAGTCAACGGCAACGGGGCAATCATTGACCAGTACGGTGATACTGCACGCGTTTATCCCTTGGCCTCGGTGACGAAATTGCTCAGTGCCTACACGTTCTTGGTAGCGCTAGAAGAAGAAGCCATCACCCTCGAAGACCCTGCAGGGCCAGAGGGTTCCACGGTGCACCACCTCTTGGCGCATACAGCCGGCTATGACTTCGATTCCGAAACGATCCGCTTTGCCGTAGGGACCAAACGCGGCTACTCGAATTTCGGATTCGAGAAGCTCGCAGAGCATTTGGAGCAACAGACTGGAATCAGCATGTCGGAGTATGCGCAAGAGGCTGTCTTCGCCCCCCTGGCCATGGCTAGCACTGAGATTGCCGGCAGCTGCGCGAAGGATGGGCGTTCCACGGCCGCGGACTTGGCAAAATTCGCGGCTGAGCTATTGAACCCAACTATCGTGGCGCAAGAAACATTGCGTGACGCAACGCGTGTTCATTTTGACAACCTTGCTGGAATTTTGCCTGGCTATGGACGGCAGAATCCGAATGACTGGGGCCTCGGCTTTGAAATCCGATCATCCAAATCGCCGCACTGGACAGGTGTAAGCCATCCGGCATCGACATTTGGGCACTTTGGGCAGTCTGGCACATTCCTCTGGGTGGATCCAGAGCATCGTCTAGCCTGTGTGACGCTCACCGATAGGGACTTTGGACAGTGGGCCGTTGACGCTTGGGCACCATTCAATGAACAGGTGCTCAATTCTCAGACTGCATAGCCTGATATAAGTTCTCGATGTGCCAGCTAGCGTCGTGTGCGGCGTGGACGTGGTTGGCACACGGGACAGCTGTATGAGGAACGGCCCATAAACGGGTCCCGCCGAATCAACGATTCTCGTCCGTTCTCCTCGCACCGCAAACAGCCTTTGCCTTCACGCCCATAGGCGTTCAATGACCTGGCGAAATAACCGCTGGCACCGTTCACATTTACATAGAGGGAATCAAAGCTGGTACCGCCAGCTGCAAGGGCGCGCGTCATCACATCCACCAGGGCATCGTTAAGGCGTTGAACCTCAGGACGCCTAATTGTTGCGGTACTGCGTAATCCGGACAGGCGTGCTTGCCATAGTGCCTCATCCGCATAGATGTTGCCGACGCCTGAAATGATCCCCTGGTCCAGAATGGCCCGCTTCAATTCTGTATTCTTTTTGCGAAGCGCGACATACAGATCCGCGGGATTGCGGTGAGGATCCATGACGTCCCTGGCGATGTGTGCAGCCGCTAGTGGGATCGATGCGTGTAACGAACCTGCGCCCGCAGGTAACCCATCTGGTGTTGCTATGACAGGCGACAGGAACATTCCGCCGAAGATTCGCTGGTCAACGAAGCGCAGTTCGCCTGGGTAGCCAGATCTATTGCTCAGTGACAGGCGTACTTTTAAATGCTTCTCATCGGGTGCGTCAGGCTCTTCAACAAGAAGTTGCCCGCTCATTCCCAGGTGAGCTACCAAGGCGGCCGGAGTAGGCAAGCCTTCCAAGTCCATCCAGAGGAACTTGCCCCGGCGAACAACAGAAGCAATTGAACAGCCGCTCAGGGTCTGCTCGAAGTCATCAACGCCATCGGTATGACGGCGGACAGAACGAGGGTCCAGCACCTGAACGGTTTGCACCGTTCGAGTGCGAACCCACCTGTCCAGCCCTTCGCGGACGACTTCAACTTCTGGCAATTCTGGCATGCGCTAAATGCTATCCCTTGGGTAGCTGCTCACCAGGATGCAGCATGAGCCAAGTCTTGTGTGCCGCTTCCTGCTCGGCTTCTTTCTTGGACGGCCCATGCCCTTCGCCAAATACCTTGTCACCGATGCGGAGTTCAGCGAGGTAGGTACGTGCATGGTCGGGACCAGAACCGGTGACCTCGTAGTGCATCTCTCCTAGCTTTTGGGAGGCTACTTCCTCCTGGATTACAGTTTTCCAGTCAGTGGTTGCGCCTAGCAGTCGAGGATCCTCCAGCAGCGGAGTAACGAAACGAAGTACAAATGAGCGGGCGGCTTCCATACCTTGTACCAGGTAGGTTGCTCCAAGGATGGCTTCCATGGTGTCTGCGAGAATGGATGACTTGTTTGAGCCGTTGGACTGCGATTCACCACGACCCAGGAGCAAGTGCTCCCCCACTTCCAGATCACGGGCAATCATTGCCAAGGCGCGGGTGCTGACGATAGCCGCGCGCCGTTTCGCGAGATCGCCTTCTGGCAGAAGCGGGAAAGTTGCGTATAGGTATTCTGCAACGCAGAAGCCAAGAATTGAATCGCCCAGGAACTCGAGGCGTTCATTTGTTGGAATGCCACCGTTCTCATATGAATAGGAGCGGTGGGTGAATGCAAGACGAAACGTCTCGGAATCAATGTTGATTCCGAGACGCTTCATAAGTTCTTCTTTAGAAGACATGTCTTAGACGTCTGCGACCTTGCGACCCTTGTACTCAAGGAACAGTTCGGTACCAGCCGAGTCGGTGACAACCTTAGCCTGGTGAGGCAGGCTGTAGGTTACGCGACCGTTTTCAACGGTCTTCACCAGGTTCGGTGCGGTAGCCTTCCACTGAGAACGGCGGGCACGAGTATTCGCACGGGACATCTTCCGCTTTGGAACAGCCACGACTACTTCTCTTCTCTCTTGTCTGACGTTTTATCGTTTGTCGCATCCTCTGCGACAATGTCGGACAGCTGCGCTAGCGCTGCCCAACGTGGATCCAGGATCTCATGATCATGCTGGGGGTCATCGTTGAGGCTGATTCCGCATTCGCTGCAGAGCCCCAAGCAATCTTCCCGGCAAACCGGTTGGAACGGCAGGGCGGTAACCACTGCGCTCCGTAGTACCGGATCGATGTCAATCAAGTCACCGACCACCCAATACTGATCCATATCATCATCGTCTTCGAATTCTTCGCTCTCTTCATAGTAGAAGAGCTCTTGAATATCAGCCTCGAAATCGTACTCGATAGGCTCCAGGCATCGTCCACATTCCCCAGCAATCTGCGCTGTAGCGGTACCCGATACCAGAATTCCCTCATGCACGGCTTCAAAGCGAAGATCTAAGTCAAGCTCAGATCCTCCACGAATACCGATGAGTGCATTTCCCACATCCGTGGGCGCCGGAACCTGCTCTTTGAGAGTTTTCATCGAGCCAGGCGAACGGCCGAGCTCCCTGGTTGAAAAAACCAGAGGCGAGTTGCGATCGAGTTCGCCGTGTGGCGATCGATCAGAACGCTTTTCGCTAATGATGACTCCTATAGAAACATAGTCCGACATTTCATCTTAGCTTGCCGTAGGCCAAGTTCCCAAACTGAAACCAATTTTCGCGTTCGATATCGGTGTTGCACTCACCACAGTATAGCGCAGGAAGCGGATCAGTTTCTGCACGGTCCATTTGAGTGGTTGAGACAAATGCTGAACAGTTTTCAACGGCGTCCAACGTACTCGATAAGGCAAGACCACACTAAGGGCCACCCGACGCAAATGGCTTACTAGCAAACATCCCGGATAATGGCAGTATGAAGAATTATGCTTAGTCATGCATCGATTTAAGTGCTGAGGGATAGTTCATGAATGTAATACATACCGTCGATAGAGTCGTCGAAAAGATTCGGAAGCGCATAGCGACTCGACGACGCATTGAGTTCATTCGGAAGCATGCCACAGAACTCCGCGAGCTGCCCGTCGGGGCTGGCCGGTACAGGGTGGCGCTCCACTTTCCCGATGAAATGGACAATGCCTACCAGCTCAGGCAATGGTATGAGCCACTCGTAGCCTTGGCAGAATTCGTGCCTGTGGTAATTCTCGTACGAAGTCCCGAAACTGCACTGTCCTTGCGCGAGGAATGCCCGCTACCGGTCCACTACGCCCCTGCTGTGGACGACATGGAGCGGCTCATGCATACTCAGGATCTGCGCGTGGTGTTCTATGTGAACCAGAATATTCGCAACTTCCAAGCTCTTCGGTTCAATGGGCCTAACCATGTTTTCATCTGCCACGGTGAAAGCGAGAAAGCCTACATGTGGTCCAATCAGCTCAAGGCCTATGATTACGTATTCTCTGCCGGTGAAGCAGCCAAGGATCGTCTGGCAAAGCACCTACGCAACTTCGATCCTTCGGAGCGCTGCCGCCTCATAGGTCGTCCTCAAATAGATGTGAACTACACGCCGCCCGTTACAGTCAATAATGAACTGCCTACGCTACTCTACGCTCCTACGTGGGAAGGTGACAGGCCTTCAATGAATTACGGATCAGCACTATCGCACGGTGAGCTATTGATCAACGCACTGATCAAGGATGGCGGTTTCAACATCATTTTTCGTCCGCATCCGCGTTCGGGGATGAGTGCAAAACCATATGGGCAGGCTGTAGAACGAATCCGCAAACGGCTAGATGCTCACGACGATACTTCCAACGCACGATTCATTTTCGACGATTCCGCGCATTGGGGTTGGCAATGGTCAATCGCTGACTTTTGTGTCACTGATATTTCCGCCGTTGCCTACGACTTCCTGGCAACGGGAAAACCACTGTTCGTGACCGCACCGGTGTCAGGCGACGCCACTATTGATGACTCACCTGCCCTTCGACAGGTCCCTGCGTTGTCGGCCCAGCAGGCTGACGAAATAGTTCGCCTCGCCCATGACGCGCTCAATAGCAACGACCGCCAGTTGCGCGAATTGGTCGAATACTACTTTGGCGACATTTCTCGAGGTGCCAGCATGCAGCGGTTCATTGCCGAAACTCTTTCCCTTGTGCACGAGGATAGCATCGCTGATCGCTAGTCCGCTTGCCAGAATGGTGTTGCCGTAACTAGGACTGTTCCGGCAACACCTTCTCAACTGCCAGTGAGGACTTCGCCTATTTAAAGAAGCGTTCAACAACGCGTCGTGCGGCCTGCCCATCATCATGTGGTGCAAACTTTTTGATGAAGTCGTCACGGTTCACACCATGAAGTTGTTCCCCCGCAAGGGCTGACGCGAGTGCATCCCAGAGGTCACTCTCTTCTTCGACAATCGGGCCAGGCAGCGCGCTCTCGTAGTCCAAGTAGAAACCACGAAGGTTATCGCGGTAGTTCTCCAGGTCATATGCATAGAAGATAATCGGACGACGCAACAGTGAGTAGTCGAAGAACACAGAAGAGTAATCGGTAATCAATACATCTGAGGCGAGATACAGTTCCTGGATGTCTGGATGACTGGACACGTCGATTATGCGATGCCGCAGGCTCTCCGGAATTGACACTGCATTTGAAATCAGCACATGCATGCGCAGCATCAGGATGGTGTCTTCACCGAAACGACGGTCGAACTCGTCCAGGTCCATTGGCAGATCGAATCTGAATTTGCCTCGGCTTGAGGCAGCATCATCACGGAATGTCGGCGCGTAGAGAACCGTTTTGATTCCCGGGGGAATCGCAAGCTCATCACGCACGCGCTGTTCTTGATCGGCAACACCAGGACCCGTCAAGATATCGTTTCGTGGATATCCGAGTTCCACAGCTTCACCCGAGAATGCGTACGCAGACCGCATAATCTCACTGGTGTAGCGAGATGGCGAAATCAGATGCGTCCATTGACGCGTAGCTCGAGTAACTCGGTCCAGATAGCCCTCATCGCGGCCTTGGACTTCTCGGATATCGAGAGCCATCTGCTTCAAAGGCGTCCCATGCCATGTCTGCAGGAACACGCCCTTTGCACGACGCTTCACGTAGTGAGGGAAGCTCTGGTTATTGACCCAGAATTTCGCCCGTGCAAGGTACCAAAAGTATTCCGGCGACAACCGCTTCACAGTAGACGTCAACGGATCGGTGAAGCGGTGCTTGCCTGAGTAAACCCAAACCTTGCGTCGCGTATCTCCCTGTCGCAGCAATTCCTCGTAGATATATCGAGGAGAATCTCCGTACTGACGTCCAAGACCGGATTCGAATACGATGAGGTCTTCATCCATTGGTGCCAGCTTGTACAACTTGTAGAGCTTGCGCATGACATCAAAGTACCGCTTATGCCCTCGGAACTTGTTCTTCAGCTTAACTGGGAGTTCTGCGCGCCAACCAACGTTGGGTTTGCCACGCAATTCGGCTCGTTCAATTTCTGCGACAATACGTCGTGAATTGTTCTGGTCCCGATGCGTCATGAAGACGTCAGCCCGTTGACGGAACTTCGGCTCCATGGCCTTGCCACGATCCAGTGTATGAGATAGATCCTTCAACAACGTTTCGCTGTCGAAAGCAATGCGACCGGGCAATTCATCATCGAGGTTCAAATGCGAACCGTTGGGACCCAAGAATCGAGCACGGTCGAACTGATAGTAATGAACAGGCTTATGCAGGAAGCTGAAGTCGAAGTTCACCGAAGAGTAATCGGTGATCATGATCGCAGCGGTCTTGATGAGTTCTTGGACATCAATTTCACCCTGGACAATCAGCCGGGCCGGCGCTCCAGCAAAATGATCCCTGAATTGCATCATGTTGGGGTGTAGACAGAAAACTACTTCCAAGCCGTGCTTCTGCACCAGGTCTGCCAGCTCCACCGAATTTAGCAGATTCTTCCATTGCTCAAGGTAGTCCGATTCAAGGAACACGTCCTCGTTCTGCAACCAGTCCCGCCACGTCGGGATGATCAGCAGCAAGTTCTCGTTCACGGGAAGATCCTTTGCCAGCAAGGAATCGAACCTGGATAGCCCTGTGACCTTTACTTCTTCCGGCGAGTAAAGGAAGTCTTTAACGATGTATTGCTTCTCGCGCTCTGACGACACCATGAATAGGTCTGTAGCAAAGCCAGGCGAGTTCTTGCCGTAATTGGGAACCATCCATTTGGTTCCCATGACGCCGTGCTGCAAGAATACTCTGGTAGCACGGCAGCGCGATGAAAAGCTATGGTGCCTCGTCGGGTACAGGTAGTCTGCGTGGTGAGTACCGATGACACGTTGCGCACGAATAGCCAATTCAAAATGCTCTTTGCTGCCATGGAAAACGACGTGATCCATGGAGTCGAAATTCCGCAAGTCCGGAGCGTTTTCATCGATGACGTAGTAGGCATCAATATCTGGACGTTCCTGCCGCAGGTAATTGAACAGGTGCAACCCATTGTCCTGGGCTTTATAGGATAGTTCGCCAATGATCCAGATCGGCTTGGAATCGGATGGCTGGCTAATCGGGAAACTGCGCTGCCTAGCGTCCGCAAGGACGGCAAAGGCTTCTTTGTCGAACACTTCCAGGATCAGCGATGTAGATTTCGCTTTAAAGGTGAAGTACGGAGAGATCGCTAGAGTCTTATCACCGATGGTCACTGTACCGGCTCGCGTAGTACTACGCACGGCGAATGGAGTGCGACTCACCCGAACCCGAGCGGGTTCGCCTCCGAAATACGGGGCAGCCAGTAAATAGAGATCGTAGTTATCGCCACGATCTATCGCCGTCCAGTCTGCAGATTTGAAGTCAAGGGATGCCGACCAGGCGTAGCTAGCACGTCCGAAACGTTTTTCTGCATCTTTCTCATCAAAGTTCAGCTCGACTGGAACGTCAAGCCTGAACTCGGACTTACGTCCAACAAGTTGCAATGTGGCTGAGGACAACCGATCGCTTTGCGTTTCCAGAACGCCGCCTAAGGACAGCTTTCCATCATGAATCTGGGTGATATCCGTACGTATCCGGTACTTGAATCGCAATGGTCGATTAATGGCCAGTGCAACTTCGGCCTTTTTATTGATATACAGTCCTACGCTTCGATCGCCCGAATGGTAGACCGTGTTGCTGCTGAAGGCTGTTGAAGAAAAGCGTCCCAAAATGCGGTGGGCAATTACGGGTCCATCGAGGATTAGTTCCCCTGCCTCTATGCGCTCCCGGACTTCTTTTCGCCGGAGCAATTCGCCACCTTCAGCAAGTTGCAACCATGCAATGCCGGAAGGCAATTCATTAAAATCGGAAATGAACGTTAGCGCGAGACGTACGGTACCGGAGTACTGCTCATCGTCCAAAGTGACATGGTCTTCATCTACCTCATCCGAATCAACAGAGCTGAATTCCTGCTCTTCATCATTTGAAGCAAGTTCCCGGTACTCATGCCACTGATCCAGAAATGAATCGAGTGAGATCTGTGCCTGGAACCGACGGCGTTCAGCGTTGCCGCTCTTTAGCGGTTCAGGTTCAAGTGGCGTCACTGCAAGAACTATGTGGCTTCCGTGCAATACCGAAACAGATTGAACGGACTGGGCAACGCAGGCTTCCAGGTGCAGTACGTCATCACGAATCTCAAGATTCAATTCATGGTAGCCGCTGTAATAGCGATACCTCTTACGCTTCAACCGTTGGGTGCGCAAAGTCTGCAATCCGGACTGCGCTAGGTCTTGCATAGATCGAATTTCAACTGCCACGAAAAGAGTCCTTCAATGTTCTAGCTGCATTGCACCGCATGAGACTTTCAGCGGATCAGCCTGGACATCACGCGAGTACAACATGAAAGGACACCAGCACCAACATGCAGTGTCCACGCCTTCATGTGATCCAAAGTAAAGATTACCGCCCGAATGCTCACAAATCGGTTTGAAACCACCGCAGTCGCTTGCAAAAGGTCACAGCGGTCCTGCAATGCTGTCGTGTCAGCAACTTGTGCCTAAAAGCAATCGATCCCAATTCGCAAGGTACGAATTGGGATCAAGGAATTTACGGAACTCTAGCTGTGCCAGCCCCGGAAATTCTCCAGTTTTCCTTCGCGCTCGGCAATTAACTGCTGAATTACATGCTGGAACCTCTTGGTCGAATCGCCCCGATTTAGGTCTCCAAAGTAGAATTGGCGCATTTCAATACGCTGATCCTTGTGGCTGTCACGCGTCAACGCATCGTTGAGTAAGGCTCGAATATTCATCACGCTATCGCGGTCCACTACATGACAGGCCTGGGCAACGGGAGCGTCGCGGTGAAGAATTTCACGGTTGCTACGTCGGTCGGAAATGACGAGTGGATTCTCCGGGTGAAGGTACAAGTAGTCCAACCCCACGCTGGAAACATCGGTGATTAGCGCATCGGTCGATTCAAACATGGCCAAGATATTGCCCTGTTCCGAAATCACGTGCTCTCCGCCAGCCTCGTTGGCAGATTCGATCATCTGCAATATACGTGCGTGAGACTCGGCAACACCAGGTGTATTGCTGGTCTGGATCCGCGGGTGAGGCTTGTAGATGACACGCCAAGCTGGGTTTTCCAGCAAAGACTCGACAATGGCTACACCATATTTGTCCAACGAGGTGTAGTTGTTGTCCTCGTTTTCGCCTTCCCACGTCGGCGCATACATAACATCGAGCTTGTCGCTTGGATTCAGTTCGAGTTCGAAGTCGATATCCAGCTGCGGACGACCAGTGACTTCCAATTTTTTGAAATCGAAGTCAATCAGCATTGCCTCGTGACGCTTGATGGCTGCTGGACCCGCGACGAATACCTTGTCATAGGCCTTGGCCTTATTGGATACCATGGAGAGTTTATCGCTCTCACCGTGGTTTACATGCACATGGACAAGTCTCGGGTGGTCCAGTGATTGGAAGTTCGTTCGCGAATTATTGGTGTAGATGACCAGCTTGAGATCATTGTCATCATATAGATCCATCAAATCAGTCAACCGACGTACATAGATCTTTGGCAGGTCAGTAATTCTCTCTGCCGCTTTGAATGCGCTCAATGTACGGAAGACCAGGAGAACTTCCTCTTTTTCGTGCAGCTCTTCAAGCACAGGCAACCATTGAGCTACTTGGTAGATCTTGTCCGCACCGTCGCCGAAGTAGACCGCGACGGATCCTGGTAAGGGAATACTGGACACACCAACATTCACGTTGGCCGAAGTACGCCCAGATAATCCCATGAGGCGGGAAATCCGTTTGGCTTCCGGACGACGACCCACTTTTCGCAGGGCGTCTTTTACGCTGGACTTAATGGAGTCTGTGATGTGCTCGCTAGCCATGACTACCTTGAAACCTCGAAAACAGAAACTTACAACTAAATGAGTCTACTAGCTCAGTTCCTTCACGATCTGGCTTAAAGTGTCCAATGTGTTCTTTAACGACGTGACATGTCGCTCATCGAACTCGCTCAGGACGCGCTTCATTTCGGTTGTCGAAATACCGGAGGTACGTGGAAGGTAGACAACTTCGACTTCATCGCCAAGGTCGTCAAACTTGCCCTTCCAGTCTTCTCCGATGCCGAAGACCTTGGCATCATATTTCTTGATGTCAGTACGTTTCTGTTCCCAGTTCTCTTCAGCAATGGCGAGGTCTACATACTTGATGGCCTGGACAATCTCAAGGCGCTGTTCGAATGGAACTACAGGCTTTTTGCCTTTGATGGCGTTGAATTCATCCGTGGATACTCCAACGATCAGGCGGTCGCCCTTTTCCCTGAGACGCTTCAGGATATTCAGGTGACCGATATGGAACAGGTCAAAAGTTCCGTACGTCAACACAGTTCTAGTCATGGATCCCTCTCGAAATAAGGTAAAAGTATTTTGCGCTCAACCGGTAGCGCTCACTTGGATTTGTCATTAGATAATTGGCGCACGACCGGCGAGGGTCATGCGAACAATTGTTTTCCATCTCAGTTTAGGCCGTGGCTCCCGGTACCAGGGGCTGCCGGACCATCCCGCACGCCATCCTGCCAAATACTGAGCCACAGCACTTTTGCTATGGCGGAGCCGCAAGCACTCAATCAGCATCCAAGATGTTGGATAAATCAAACGCAGCGGCATCGGCAAATTACGGCGGGCCAGCCATACCCGGTTTCGGGCATTCAAACGATAAAATTCTTCATGGCGTCGAGGGTCCACGATCGGATGGCCGATCTGCATATCACCGGCATACCAGACGTAAGTACCGGTATCCCATACGCGCCAGGCGAGCTCGATGCCTTCATGCGCATACCAGAAACCCCCTGCCCAGCCACCTGTGGCATCAAAGATTTCGCGGGTGGTAACCAAGCAGGTTTCCCCCACATGGAAAACCTTGCTTGGTTCGACTGCCGTACGCTTTTTCAAACGAGGAATCCAGCGTCTCGGATTCTGCTCTTCATTGTCCGGGTCTGTGATGCGCGGTTGCAACAGCCCCATGCGGGGATAATGTTTAAATCGCTCTACAGCTGTGATCAAGAAATCGTCATCAATGAACCATGAATCGTCGTCAAGGAAGCACAGGTACTCACCTTGCACCTGTTTCACTCCAGCATTCCGGCCGGCCGGAATGCCCAAATTCTCCGGAAGAAAATGAGTCTTGATGCCTTCCGGGATATCTGTTGGATCCCATCCGTTGCCGACAACAACAGCATCAATCGACACTGATCGTTGGGCTAGCAAAGATTCCAAGGCACGCTGGAGCTCAACCGGGCGATTACCCATGGTCAACACAACTACACCGATAGTCGGTTTAATCTCTGCAGGCATTTGTCCTCTAAGGCGGTCGGGTGCAGGCAATACGGTCAAACTATGCTTTGAGGCGGGATGAAGCCATGTTGGACAGGAAATGCCCGATGTTCACAAGGACGCATGCAGGCAGCAGGATCCAAATCATCCATTTTTCAGCAATTGCTGGTGCACCCGCAATCATGGAGATAGTCGAGCATCCTAGGATGATCAGCGACAGTTCCACAGCGTGCAGGAGCTTATGGAACGGTAAGAAGCGAGCCAGCGAACGCAATTTTCCAACGAGTGACGTTGTTGGAACAGATCTGGCGGCAGCCGTATCCGGCAATTTTTCAAGCCCGGCCATGCCTCGGGCTGCATGAACCATGAGCGACTGCGAACGATTCAGGACCAGAAGCACCGACAGGCAAGCGGCCATGAACAATGTAGGCCACGCCTGCTCGACAGTTGAATTCTCTGTCGAGAGTTCCGTGAAGACCCGGTACCCCAAGGCAATTGGAATCAACGCCTCAGTTGTGTGGTGTCCAACCATGTCGATGAAGATACCGCGGGGAGATTGCGTTCCCCTCCAGCGCGCGACTTCTCCGTCAGAGCAGTCGAAATACAACTGGACCTGAGACAGGAGCACTGCCAGCAGCGGCCCCCAGATGCCAGGGATCAATAGCGCTAGAGACATCCCCCAACCGGCAAGGATCATCAGCCCGGTAACGCCGTTGGCGCTGATTCGCGTACGCACCAGTACTGCGGTGAGGTAAATCGAGATATGACGCAGGTACAGTTCAGCGGTCCAGTGCTCGGCGTTTTTTCGCGCACGAACTTCCGGAGGTTGGCAGACCTCTCGCAGATGGTCAAGCGTTGGGTTCTTTGGACGTTCGGCCATGACTACTTCACGCGGCCCTTGTCGACGGTCCCGGATGCACCGAAGATGCGACCTTTGAGGTATCCGACGGCCCAAGGCAAATGGATCGCGGGAAAAGAACACGCTGCCAACAGCTTGTCTTTCAAGCCTCTAGCGTTGCTCGCCATCCCAGCAACCAATGCAATCACTGCGTAAATGGCAGGGATAAATTTCGCCAGATTTATAGCTATGTGCGCTGGAGTTGGTACTGCTTTGCGAACGAGCGGCTCAGTTACCGTCACTGCCACTCCGGCAAAGATACCCAAAAGCAAAATAGGTGGAAGATCATGACGCAACGATTTCCCTTCCGGGAAGCGTCGAGCAATTTCTGCCCGCCAAGTGCCCGAAGCCATTGACTGACTAATTAGAGATTTGAAGTTATCACGCGGATAGTAGCCGACTTTCAATTCTGGGTCGAACCAAACGGTATGGCCTGCTTGGCGAATGCGCAGACAGAGTTCCCAATCCTGAGCGCGCCACAATTCCTCGTTGTAGTAGCCGACTTCGTCGAATACTTCGCGACGGAAGATTCCGAGGTACGCCGATTCAGCTGGTCCCTCGGGCGCGCCTGAGTGATAAGCAGGCCCACCAAAACCAAATTTCGAATGGTATGCCGCCGCAATTCCTCGCTGGATAGGTGTACGCCCTTTGGCGTCCATTAGACCACCGACATTATGGGCGCTTGCTCGATAAAGCGTTTCGATTCCCCGTTTTGTATAGTCCACAGGTAGCTCGCTATGGGCATCTACTCGGATCACAATGGGTAATGTTGAAGCGCGAATGGCAAGGTTCAGGGCAATAGGAGTCCTACCCTTGGGATTGTTGACTAGGATTATTCTCTTGTCCCGTTCGGCCAATCGCATGGCAACCGCGTTCGTATTATCTGTGCTAGGCCCTAACGCTAGTACTAGCTCTTTGTCACCTTCGTACTCCTGCGCCAGGATCGAGGTCACAGCCTCATCCAGATAATCTGCCTCGTTAAGCACTGGCATTACATAGGAGACACCCGGGAAATTAGACATTCGACCCTTACTTCTTCGCCTTCAGATGTTGTTGATAGGCCCTAATCACTGTCGTTGGATCACCGTCCATCATTTGAACGCCCTTCTCGATCCAGATAACGCGATCACAAGTTTGCTTAATGGAGTTCATCGAGTGGGAAACATTGAAAATGGTTCCCGCACTGTCGCGGATTTCTCGAATCTTAGCTTCACTTCGTTTCTTAAACTTAGCGTCGCCTACCGCAAGAGCCTCGTCAACTATGAGAATATCGTGTTTTTTAGATGCGGCAATCGCAAACTTAAGTCGGGCGCTCATACCCGACGAATAAGTGCTCATTGGCAAGTCAATAAATTCTTGAAGTTCTGCGAATTGCGTAATATCTTCACGCATTTCTTCAACCTTTTCGCGGCTATATCCAAGTGCAAGCCCCCCCAAGGTGATGTTCTTATCACCCGACAGGTCAGGAATCAAAGCTGCTCCAACGCCTAGTAGACTCGGGCGAGAACGTGCGTAAACGGCACCACTTGAAGGTGGCGTCAAACCCGTAATCGCCTTGAGCAACGTGGATTTCCCTGAACCATTTGAACCAATAACTCCGATTGATTCATTCTCGTAGGCTACGAACGTAATTCCCTTGAGAGCGTGGACGGTGCGAACACCTTTCAATTTGGGACGCAACAATCGACGTGCACCAGCGTTTCCAACAGCTTTGCCACTGGAAAATACCTCATATTTCACGTGTAGATTATCGACTATCACCACCGGATTGCGAGTGCTGTCGATATCTAATTGCGAAGTCTTAATATCTTCCGGTTTAACCACATCGATAAAGGAAGTGTCGTCGGAAAAAATCGGCGCCGGCTCGTATTCGGGATGCAACTCCGGATTGATCAGGTCATCAAAACTAATTCGCACGACCGTAACGCTCCTCTGCTTTCCAGAAGTAAATCATTCCAATTACAAAAATGCACAATGCCCACAATGACACTACTTGCCAAGCCCACGGATCATGTTGGTAATTGTCCATAACTAAACCGCGCGCTATCTGCAAGGTCTGGTAAATCGGGTGGACGTTAAACACGGCGATCAAACCCGGCCAGTGACTCAACAATCGATCAGCACTGAAGAGCACACCCGATGTGTAGAACATGACACGTGTAAAAAGCGGGAGTATCTGGGAGAAGTCTCGAATGTGAACGGTAATCCTGGCACAAATCAGTGCCAACCCCATATTCAACACGGCATACACTCCCAGTAATGGAATTATGCCTAGCCAGCTCCATTTAGGCGTTGTCCCTAGAATCATGGCATATACGAACATAACTCCCAACATTGGCATCAAAGTCAAAAAGTTCTGGGTCACTTCGGCGACCGGAAGCGAAAGTCTAGGGAACGCCAGAGACTGTACCAGTGACTTATTTCCGGTAATAGACTTGGCGCCGTTAGTCAACGAAGCGCTGAAGAATTCGAAAAGGAAAACCCCAATAATGACGAACACCGGATAATCCGGCCCGCGATTACCACCCATAAGGACGCCAAAGATCGCTCCGTACATCAACGCATTGAAAGTTGGCTTGAGAACAATCCAAACCATCCCCAGACGATTTTTTTGGTTTCTCGACTGGACTCGAGCCTTCGCAAGTTCATAAATGAACTCCCTGCGCTGCCAAGTCTGTTTCAGATAGTTAGCCAGAGTAGGTCTTGCACCAACTCGGTGCAAGCCGTACTTTTCGGCTTCATCTGCAACTGTCATGCGAATTATGTCCTCTTGTTCGAATGCTACTTGATGCATTATCGGCTAAGCATAGATGTTCAAAGTCTAGTAGATGCAGTGCTGTTCTTCTGGCTTTCGTTCATCAGCATGATGTTGTTCATCCCACATCACGTGGTTACGGTTCCTCGGGCGGGTTTTCACGAAGGTAATCAGCCATCTTGTCGCTTTGCAACGCTTCGCTAATTTGAGTGATGGCGAGTTCGCTAGCCAATTCTATTGATTGCCCATCAGCGCTCATCGATGCGCCAGCAGTTGGCATCGTGAACATCGCCATATTATCTGTGTCCACGTTTTTGAGTTGCAAGCCTAATCCAACCAGCGTTGCAGCATCAAAGCTGTCGTCAACAGTGAGATAGGGAGAAACTTTGTCGACGATATCGTAAAGCTTAACCGGGTTTGCCAGTGTTTCTGATGAAAGCACCTGGTTGGCAGCTGCAGCGATGAATTTTCGTTGATTCGCAACACGTTGATAGTCACCATTGGTGAACGACTTCCGTTCTCGGACATACCGAAGCGCTCGGTCGCCTTGCAGCTTTATGTCACCTACAGGGTAGAAGTAGTCAGTATCATTCGCAGTGAAAGGGATCTCGTTGTTTAAAGTCACTCCACCCAAAGCCGTTGACAGTTCACGGAATCCTTCGAAATCAACCATGGCTACATGATCTAGCTTGGTCTTAAAAATGCCTTCGATTGTTTGCATCAACAGTGGAGCTCCGCCAAGCGATATCGCGGCGTTCAGCTTGTTCATTCCATGGCCGGGAATCTCCACGTACATGTCTCGAACCATCGACATCACGTACACCTGAGAGCGGTCCTCCGGGATATGGACAAGCATCATCGAATCGCTCCGCTGCGATACCGCCTCATTCAAAGCTGCGGATTCAGCTGTATCTTCATCGGCATGGTCTACACCCAGCAACAGAATATTCAGGGACTTATCGTCCGGATCCTTTACGGGACGGGCCTGTTCCTCGGCATCTGAAAAACCCAATGCTACGGTGTTAGATTTTGCGTTGAACTGTCGTTGCAAATCAAACAACACATAGCCGGCGCTGAGCACTGCTACCAGTAGCACTGCAACCACAGACACCACGATGCCCTGGGTTCGCTTCTTCTTCCGACGTTCAGATTTAGTTCGCGCACTCCGCGACGTAAAGACTGAATCTTGGTCTTGCACTTTTCTCATTCCTACTCCACCGGGCAACGATCCCCAAAAGCCAACAGCAGCCGAGGTGACTTCGCGCAATGAAAAAGACTACCCAAGATAAATGTGATTATCCTGAGTAGCCTAGGCCTTGGTCCTCAGATCCTTCCTCACGGCCGCTGTGAGGTTAGAGTCGAAGGTCTATTCAATTGTATTCATGGTGCATTAGCTGGTTGGCTCTCTACACGGAGTGATGTAAGCAACCGGCGATATCGATGCAACCACAGGTCTTGTAAGTTGGCTCGGTTTACCCTGTTGCCTTTTGTCGATATCTCCGGCGGTACCCAAATTCATAGTCAAGCCATTTTCAGCTCCGGAACTTCATAAAGTAACCCGTCGCGTCGGCTAATAAGAAACCTCCGGCACAGCAGCTCTTGATTCTCGGTCTCTTCGGGCATCTGCTCAGCATCTTGAGACTGACAATGAGTGCGTGCAAAGAAGTCACCAAGAAACTTGCCAATAGTTACCGGCTCGGTGACAAGGCAACGAAATCACGGATCTTGGATGAGCTGACGGCGCTGACCGGCTGGCACCGCGACTACGCCCGCGCTGCGCGAAGCGCTTAAGCCAGCTAAGCCACGCATCGTGCGAGCCGCAGGATACCGACCTACCCGGCAGACCTGCAGCCAGCACTGATCTTGTGCTGGGCGGTGCTGCGTGGCCCTGCCTCCAAACTGCTGGTAGCTTCCATGCCCCACCTCGTGCCCATGTTGCGTGCCGAGACGGTCTTGGACGTCACTGACGAGCATGCCGCCTTGCTGCTGCGGATGAGTGCCTCGACTATTGACCGGAGGCTGGCTGGCGAACGGGAGAAGATGGTTCTTCGGGGTCGTTAGCATACCAAGCTCGGTTCCTTGCTCAAGCCCCAGATCCCGGTGCGGACCTGGGCCGAATGGGATGACGCGGTTCCTGGCTTCGTGGAGATCGATCTGGTGGGCCACGAAGGCGGCCATAGCCACGGCGAGTTCTGCTTCACCTTGACCGTCACAGATATCAGCACCGGATGGACGGTGAACCGGTCGGTGCGCAACAAAGCCCAGAAGCACGTCTTCGCCGCGTTGATGCACGTCATGGAGGTCTTCCCGTTCCCGATCATCGGCATTGATTCGGACAACGGCAGCGAGTTCATCAACCAGGAACTGTTGCGCTTCTGCCAAGAGCAGCAGATCACGTTCACCCGGTCCCGGTCGGGGAACAAGAATGACGGCGCACACGTGGAGCAGAAGAACTGGTCGCGGGTCCGTGAGCTGGTTGGCTACTAGCGCTACGACAGCCCCGAGGAACTGGAGCTGCTCAACCAGATCTGGGAGCTGGACCGGATTTTCACGAACTATCTTCTGCCGCAGCAGAAGCTGGTTTCCAAAACCCGCCATGACGCGAAGGTCACGAAGGTCCATGATCGGCCGGCTACGCCTCATCAGCGGGCGGTGGCGCATCCTGCGGTGCGGAAGATGCCGGTGATCCGGATGAATGCGGCGTTCAAGAAGATCCGGGTCATGGCGTTGTCCCAGCAAATCCTGGAACTGACCGGAAGTCTTGAGAAGTTATCTGTTGCGAAGTCCGGGTCTTCGGCCCGGCAGGCGAGGAAGGCAGTGCAATGAACCAGTTATTTCGCGGAGGATTTCATTTGAGGCAACGTATCAAGGTTCCCGGAAGTTTTGACACGAAGCAACAGACCCAACACACAGTCATTAGTATTTTAGCTCCTACATCGCGTCCCGCAGATTGCTCAGCATCGCCTTATATGTGCCTTCTGTGTAGTGGAACGGGGCAGCGCCCCATTTATGCCCTACGGATTGCGAAACAGCATCATCTTGACGAGTTCTCACTACCTGAGCGCCCTTTTCTCCCGCAAGATTCAAGTACCGTTCCGCCTTAGAATTAAAGTCCTTAGCACGTTTCGCAAGGGCGCTTTGTTCGTTTCCAAATTCGTCTTTCATCGCCCACGGCGTTGCGTTGAGATAAAGTCGATCAGACAGACCCAAGCGATCAAGTGTCGACATGAATTGTTTGAGGCCCCTATTCCACAATTCGAAGTGATCATCTGCCCCAAACAACAATGCGCGACCAAAGGGTCCTGGATGTAGCCCTTCAGCAACATGATTACGTGATTGGGTCACCATGCCACCACTCTTAACGATGCGAACGCCTAGCCTCTCGTCGCACAGATCCCAAAAAATGACATCAGGTGCAGAACGCTGAATCTCAAAGCGAAGATTTCCCTCAACGTCCCCCTTGCACATTCGGCTCTGAAAGTTCGATTTAATCGCACTGAAATCGTACTCAGAAGAATTAGATGGTCTGTAGGCAGAAATTAGCGATTGACGAGCGACATAGCCCACCATTTCCAGCCCGTAATCTTTGAACCACGTGACAGAATCTCGTGTGACGCAGCTACCGTAAATGAAAACTCGGGTCATGATCATACACCTTATCTGACTGGATAGGGACTAATTCGAATATTCACAGGTTCAGATAGTAAGCTCTACTAATACTTACTGATTCATGGGTTTCGTAGACAAGGAATAATTTATCATTGTAACGAATTGAAAAATTCTTTGACTTTCCAAGCGTACCGTATCGTCAATGATTCCTAACATTTATGGCGTTACATCAGTTCAGACTTTTACAATCATTCAAGGCAAAAAATTCGTTTTAATTTCTTGGATCAACGGAGAACCTAGAGCCTGTTGTAGACAGCTGGCAATCCCTCACCAGTTATTTCTTACCAGCTGCTCAAGCATCTTGTGGCATGATCTCACTTGACTAAATTCTACTACGTAAGAACGAAAAGATCCGCTCTTTCCGATTCTGTCAACAGGTAACAAGCCCTCGTCCAGGCTTCAGGCAAGAATCAAATTCTGGGATAGTTAGCGTCGTGGATCGGGGTTGTAAGTGGTTCTTGAAAGGGAACGCATAACGCATTCAGGTGGCCGCTAAGTTCGCGGATCTGGGTAGTGGCGGCTGCGAAGGACTTCACCTCGGTCCGGCAGGTTCCGCGGCGCTGCCCCAGCTTCCACACGGCAACTTTAGCGCCCCGCTAGGAGATGTCGATTTCTGCAGCACGCTCATGCACGAGCTCCATCGCGCTTCACTTCCTACCAATATGATCTTTTACTCCAGACGTTGGTGCCGACGTGGGATTAAGGAGTGAAAAGTTGAAATCTAGTACTCGTGTTCGAAGCAACAATCCACGGTTCTCGTATGATTCCGCGCAGGCCATGCTTCTACCCGGGCTCAAAGCACGAGAGTTCTACCGGCAGGCGCACACCACCAATCAGGTTCAGGATGCGCCTGACGCCGATCCAGCACGAGACTCCGTAGCAAACGCAACATAGGAGAAATTCTCAATCATTCGGTTTGCGTTACCAAAGTCGGGTGTAAAGCTCTTAGAGTGAACTTACAAATTCTTTCAACCAAACCCTAAAGTTATCGCCCAGTTCTTCATTCTCTACGGCCAGTGCAATATTCGCTTGCAGATAACTCAATTTATCCCCTGTGTCGTAACGTCGACCTCTGAAAATTACAGCGTGGACACCAGAGCCCTCAGCGTCGGCAGTCGCCAATTCTTGGAGAGCGTCCGTTAACTGAATTTCATTGCCCCGTCCTGGAGCAGTGTGCCTCAAGATTTCGAACACACGAGGATGCAGTAAATAACGGCCAATAACAGCTAGGTTGCTGGGTGCTTCGTCAATGCTCGGTTTTTCCACCAATCCATTCACTTTGACATAGTCAGCATTCGCTACTCGGGCTACATCGGCACATCCGTAAGCACTTATTTGGTTTGGATCGACTTCCATCAATGCAATTACTGAACCGCCAGTCTGCTTCTGGACATCAATCATGAAGGAAAGCAGATCATCATCTTCATGGATCAAGTCGTCCCCTAGAAGAACTGCGAATGGCTCATCGCCCACATGTTGCTCAGCACACAAAACTGCGTGTCCTAGACCACGCGGATCACGTTGCCGCACGTAATGGATATCCCCCAATGCGGTAGCATCTTGCACCAAAGCGAGCTTCTTCGCGTCGCCTTTCGCTTCTAGGGTCGCTTCAAGCGACGGGACACGGTCAAAGTGGTCTTCAAGTGCGCGCTTGTTTCGGCCAGTGATCATCAAGACATCATTCAGCCCTGCACGAGCCGCTTCTGCGACAACGTATTGAATCGCTGGTTTGTCTACAACTGGGAGCATCTCCTTGGGCATTGCTTTTGTCGCAGGAAGGAAACGTGTCCCTAAACCGGCTGCCGGAATGACTGCCTTGGTAATGGAGCGAGAGGTAGACATAAAGGTAAATTCCCTATCTTCGGATTAGTCGTTCGCGATAGCTATGCGCAACGACCTATGGATGAGTAAGTCTTTTGATAACAGCCCGCGGGAAGTATTCATCAACGTCCCCACCAAGTGCCTGAACTTCCTTGAGCAACGAAGATGACAAATGCGTGTAGCGCGTATCGGCCTGAAGGAAAACAGTTTCAACTCCAGTCAGATGCCGATTCATCGTGGCCATGGGAATTTCGTATGCGTAGTCAACAGTGCTGCGCAATCCCTTGACGATTGCCTCGGCGCCCTGCTCCTTGCAGAAATCAGCCAGCAGGCCTTGCCCCATAGGAACAGCGGAAACCCCACGCAGTCCCCCAACAGTTTCCTCAACCATCGCTACGCGTTCTTCTTCACTGAAGCGGTACTTTTTGGAGTAATTCGTAGACACAGCCACGATCACCTCATCAAAAAGGCTCGCTGCGCGCGCAATGATCTCGACGTGTCCATTGTGAATTGGGTCAAAAGAACCCGGGCATACCGCTCTTCGCATGATCTGAATCTATCAAGAACTCTCGCCAATTCAGCGAACTGGTATGAATGTCTCGTAAAGATTCAATGACTTAATGCCCATGCTCGCCTATACACAAGACGATAATGGAACCATGAGCATTGAATACCCTCCATGGCAACGGACCGCCCACGGTGCCAACCTACTAGATTCCACTGGCCGGCCGGGAGTGACCATCTTCGAAGAAATCACCGGATTAGCCAATCGTCATCAGGCGATTAATCTAGGACAAGGATTCCCAGATTCCGAGGGGCCGGAAGAAATCAAGCAAATTGCCATCGATGCCATCCGAAATGGCGCTAACCAGTATGCCCCAGGTTCAGGGACTGCTATGCTCCGCGAAGCCATCGTGGCCCACCAGGAGCGCTTCTATTCATTGAAGCTCGACCCCGAATCCGAGGTCGTTGTTTCTACCGGCGCAACCGAAGCTATCGCTGCTTCTTTACTTGCTTTCCTGGAAGCCGGCGATGAAGTAGTGACCTTTGAACCGTATTACGATTCATATGCGGCCATGATCGGGTTGGCCAATGCAGTGCATAAGGTCGTTCAGCTCAAGGCTCCGAAATTCGAGCCGGATATGGATGACCTTCGACGTGCGGTCACCGATGAGACCCGAGTAATCGTCGTGAACAATCCCCACAATCCAACGGGCACAGTTCTAGATGTCTCGGTGCTCCAGGAAATCATTGCTTTAGCACATCAGCATGACTGCATCATCGTCGCCGACGAGGTCTACGAACACCTCACTTTTGGCATACGGCATGTTCCGATCGCGAGCTTGCCAGGTGGATTCGAGCGAACCATCACCATTTCTTCGGCAGGCAAGTCCTTCTCCTTTACCGGCTGGAAAGTTGGATGGGCAACCGGCCCCCGCGAACTGATCACTGCCATCCGTACGGTAAAACAGTTCCTTACCTATTCCTCGGGCCCTGCGTTCCAACCTGCTGTCGCACAAGCCTTGAATCTTCCTGATGCCTTTTTCGAACGCTTCGCTGCTGATTTAGGACAGCAGGGAGAAATTCTCGCATCAGGCCTGGAACAAGCTGGGATCCCGGTTATACGTCCAAAGGGCACCTACTTCTTGGTTGCTGACGTACGCAGCTTTGATCTGAACGACGCTGCTGAAGTAGCGCGCATGATGCCCGAGCGCGTAGGCGTAGCTGCGATTCCGATGTCTGCCTTTGTCCATCCCGAGAATCAGCAAGACTACCAAGGACTGTTGCGTTTCGCTTTCTGCAAGAAGCGTGAGGTTATTGCCGATGCCGTCGAGCACTTGCGCCTCCTGCCAAGGTTGCTTTCCCAATGACGCGCAAGCCTGCTAAACGGTGGCTCGGATTCATCCAGGAACACGCCACTATTTACGACGATGATTTGATTCCCGGGTCAAAAATACTAGCGATCGGCGATGCGCCTCAATCCCATGTGAATCTTTCCCATCCGGAAGAAGTGTTCTACGAGTATCTCGCACGCATAGCTAACCATCTGAAGGTCTTGCGCCCAGAAATTCGCCCATTGAAGATGCTGCATCTAGGTGCAGGTGCATTGACCTTGGCCCGTTGGGCGAGTGTCGTTTACCCATCGAGTACCCACGTGGCTGTAGACATTGAGCGCGAACTTCTTGATTTCGTTCTCACGCATCTTCCTTTGCCGGATGACTGCCACTTGTCACCGATTGTCGCCGATGCGAGGAGTGTACTTGCCGAACAACTGGCCGGTGAGAAGTTTGACGTCATTGTCTTGGATATTTTCTCTGGCCCGGAAGCCCCTGAACACCTGACTACGGAGGACTATTACGCCGAACTCAAGAACTCTTTGGCCAATGACGGATTGCTCTTCGTGAATATTGGAGATGATCCGCCCTTGAATTTCACTTGCACCCAAGTCGAGGCGGCGAACTCCAGCTTTGAGTTCGTGATGCTGAGTTCGAGTCCGGAAATGTTTACCAACCGCTTCCCCGGGAATTTGATTCTCACAGCGTCGCGCCAACACTTTAGCGAAGACCAAATAGTCCAGTGCCAGGCAGCCGGACCGTACCCGTCAGAAGTTCGCCATTCGATGGATCTAGATGGGTTCTGCAAACCATAGGTGCGTTTCGCCGTATTTCTTGTCGGCGAACTTCTCCATGTTGCTTGGCCATGTAGGTTCCGGTGAGCGTCCGGAACGCTCCACAATGACTGTGGCATCCTCAGCCAGGATTCTGGATATTTTCTCGAGGGTGACAGCCAGTTCTTCTTCAGTCAGCGGGTAGGGAGGATCCAGCAAGACAATGTCAAAGGTCTTGCTGGGCACGCCCGAAATTGCGTTGTAATAGCCGTCTAGGACACTATCAACAGTTCCACGCTGTACCGTCACCGTATTGTCCTTCAACACCTTGTTCACCAGGGACGCGTTTTGCTGGCAAACAGAAACCGCTTTAGGGGCTTTTTCTACCAGAACAACCTGCCGCGCACCGCGACTGGCCGTCTCGATTCCCAGCGACCCCGAACCGGCGAAGAGATCCAGCACTCGGGCGCCGGCAAGAATATCCCAGCTATCCAAACGGGAGAAGAGAGCCTCCTTGACACGATCCGTTGTCGGGCGCGTTGCATCGCCTGGTACGGACTTCAGTGGATGCCCACCGGCAGCTCCAGCGATAATACGGCTCATTGCCTAGCAATACCTTCAATCAGTTCTTATTCAAAAATTCTTTAGTGGACTCATCAAGCCAATTCCCGGCTGCGCTCAGAAGCCCCGGGTAGTTGCTTCCCCAGTTGGCATCGGCAAGAAGCCTGCCCACATCGGTTCTCGCCTGCTCAATGAGCGAGCGATCCTTGATGATGCTCAGTTCCCGCAACGTCGACCGGCTGCCTGATTGCTGAACACCCAAGATATTTCCTTCTTTGCGTTCAGCCAAGTCTGCCTCGGCTAGCTCAAAACCGTCGATGGTTGACTCGATGGTCTTCAAGCGTCCAACCGACGGATGATCCGCGTCCAACCATGTCGTCATGAGGCACGTACCAGGCAGTCCGCCACGGCCTACTCGACCGCGCAGCTGATGGAGCTGCGAGATGCCGAAGCGCTCAGCATCCATGATCACCATCAAGGTCGCATTATGGACGTCAACTCCAACCTCAATGACTGTCGTGGAAATCAGCACGTCAATTTCACCACGGGCAAAGGAATCCATGGTTGCCTGCTTGTCTGCCACATCTAATTGCGAGTGCAACGCCTCGGTACGTATCCCAGCGAATTCAGGCATCCCAGCGAGCATCTCCTGCATGGCTTCTACACTCATGGGCTGACCGGAGGATTCTTCATAGGACGCCAGAAGAACGCCTTGTTCCGCGGCAGTGTCCGAAATTCTTGGGCACACCAAATATGCTTGGTGGCCCTTCTCCACTTCTTCAACAATTCTGGTGAATAGCCTGTTGCGGAAACCGGTCAGCTGCATTGGCACGATATGCGTGTGGATCGCGGCGCGGCCGGCGGGCAAGCGTTTAATTGTGGAGGTGTCCAAATCACCAAAGACGGTCATGGCGACGGTTCTCGGTATCGGAGTAGCAGTCATGACCAGGGTATGAGGAACCGAGTCGACTGCTTTAGACCTCAAGGCGTCGCGCTGCTCAACACCAAATCGATGTTGTTCGTCCACGACGACGAGGCCGAGATCTGCAAACTGCACATGGTCGCTCAAGAGGGCATGCGTACCAATAATCAGTCCAGTCTCACCGCTGGCAATACCCAGCAATGCTTCACGGCGATGGGCACTTTTTGCCGACCCGGTTAGAAGCGCGACGCCTGTTCCTTCGTCTTCGCCGAAAAGCCCAGGTTCAGCGAGCTTGCCAAGCATCTTCTTGATCGAGGCGTAGTGCTGTGCGGCCAGGACTTCTGTTGGCGCTAGGAGTGCCGCTTGTCCTCCGGCATCAATCACCTGCAAGATGGCTCGTAGCGCGACAACGGTCTTGCCGGAGCCGACTTCGCCCTGCAGCAAGCGATGCATTGGATGCGACTGGTCCAGGTCCTTGGAAATTTGCTCGCCGACGACAAGCTGGTCTTCGGTCAAGCTAAACGGCAGCTGGGCATCGAATTTGTCAGCTAAGCGGCCCGGCACCGGTGGGCGTGCAATTGCTTTCTGCGCGCCCAGCTGGCGCCCGCGTTCGCCTAACGCCAACTGCAGCATAAATGCTTCTTCAAAGGCAAAGCGCTGTCGAGCGACGTAGGCGTGCTTAATTTCCTTGGGGAAATGGCGATCCAAGAACGCTTGATGGCGTTGTGGATAATGATGCGTGCGAAGAAGTTCCCTTGGAAGAAACTCAGGAAGCTTCTGATCTGTGAAGTGCTCCAGCAACAGCCCCATCAGATCCCGGATGCGCTTGTTGGGCATCTTTGCCGAAGCAGGATAGATCGGAATTGGACGCGGATCTGCTTGGGCTGCCTCGTCCAGGATCGCGTACTCAGGCTGGCTCAGCTGCAGGTGGTCCTGGTACCAACCGACCTTGCCGCTAAACATCGCGATAGTTCCAATGTGCAGATCTGTCCGTGCTTGATAGCCATTGAAGAAGGTCATCTTCAGCTCTTGGCCGCCTGCGCTGAGCTCATCACTGACGGTCACTTCAAGAATGAAACCGCGTCGCGAGTGCATCTGCCGCTGGCTGACGTTGACAACCTGGGCGACAACTGTAACATGCTCATCGAAGGGAAGCTCTGAAATTGGAGTGAGCTCACCTACCTCAACATACCGACGCGGAAAATGCCATAAGAACTCCCCCACCGTCGTATAGCCGAATGCCTTTTCCAGCGCGGTGGAGTTCTTCTTTCCCAGGAATGCTGAGAGCTCTGAACTCTCAAACGAACTAAGCGTTGTTTCAGCCATCGTGGGTGCACAGATCAGTGACACTGATATTCACCGGGTCACCGTGTTTTCTGATGAGTTCCAGTGCCGGTTCGGCATCAGGAACGTGGACGTGAACGCGCCATCTGTAGGTGTCTTCCTCCAACTGATTAACTGGCGACATGATCACTGAATTGCCCATTGAATCCAGTTGTCCGCGCAGAGTAGCGGCACCCAAGGCATCCAGAGCTACGGTGCACATCACTTCTACACCAGTCTCATTGTCCTTATTCAGGTGAATATGGGGATCTTGAACCTGATAGCCATGGAAATTCTCGTAGGAATCAAAATCAGTGGCGTCGCTTCGAATGGCAGCACAGAGTTCATCGATGATGATCAACATGCCCACTGCACCAGCATCTACCACACCAGCTTCCACGAGGGACGGTAGCTCCGTTTCGGTTCCCTTCACTGCCAATCGGGCCGCTTGGCTCATCTGGGTCAAAACCGAATCCAAAGCTGCGCGGCTTTCCAAATCGCTCTTCAGGTGTGCAAGAGTCGATCCTGCGGCCAAAGCAATGGCATTGATCACCGAAAGCATGGTGCCCTCGACCGGTTCGCTCAACGCTGACCAGGAGCGCACCTTGGCACGTTCAAGTCCCAGCGCCAAAAGTGGCGCAGTAAGCCGTTCGCATCCGTTCCATGGTTCGCTCAGTCCGCTGAGGAAAACAGCCAACAGGGTTCCGGAATTGCCGCGCGCCGATTCCATGGAAGCGCGCGCGGCAACTTCCAAGAAGCCACCGATGTCGTCGCTTTCCAATTTGCTCACCGCATCATGCCCGGCCCGTGCCGTCAGGTAGAGGTTGCTGCCTGTATCGCCGTCAGCAACGGGGAAAACATTGATAGCGTTCAGCCGGTCGGAGTGGTTCCCGAGACTCTTGACGCTCCGTGCTAGCCATTCCCTGATGGCACGCACTGAGGTATCGAGTTTTTGGGGAGTCATGGAAAGTCGGTCCTTCGGTGGAATTAGCGAGACAAGTCAGTAGTTTCTACGAACTCTGCCATCTTGTCTTCTTGCAGTGCTTGGCCAAACTTCTCGATCACGTCCATGTCAGGAATAACAATGGACTGGCCGTCGGCGGAGCGTCCCGGGCCCTTGTTTGGAAGTGTGAAGAATTCCATGTCGCTTGGACGCAAGTCGAGCATTGAAGAGGCGTAGGAAGCAACCTTGGCAGCGTCCAGTGTTTCGTCAACTGCGATGAACGGGGCGATTTGGGAAACGACTTCGGAAACCTTGCCGGGGTTGGTCAGGGTTTCCTTGGACATCAACTGTCCCAGCAGCGCCTTGACGAAAAGCTGCTGATTCTTGACGCGCTCATAGTCGCTTCCCGGGAAGGACTTGCGTTCGCGGACGAAAGCCAGTGCCTGTTCGCCATTCAGTGTCTGCACACCTTCTGGGAAGTACATGCCATTAACGATCGACTGCTTGAAGGCACGAGGGTTATTGACTGTCACTCCCCCTACAGCATCGGTCAGTCCCTTGAATCCTTCAAAATCGATGGAGGCCACGTGATTAATGCGAACGCCAAAGAGACCCTCGAGGGTCTCAACGGCCTTCGGCACTCCACCGCTGGCGAATGCACGGTTGATTTTTGCCGTGCCTACGCCCGGAATATCAAGCCAGGTGTCACGCATGACGGAGGTGACAAACACGTTTTTGCGGTCTGCAGGGATGTGGACCAGCATCATGGTGTCCGAGCGACCGCCATTGGGCAAGGTACCGAATTCCTCGCTGTCTTCGTCCGTGTCACGCGTTGCTCGAGTATCACTGCCAAGCAGCAAGATGTTCACCGCGTCTTTGGACTCTTCCTTGACCTCAGGACGAGTTTCTTCCGCAGGGAAAGCGTTGGTAATCGTCTGGCTTTCGGAATCGAAAGTTCGGCCAAGGTTCCAGAGGTAACCGCCGGCGACTAGTCCAGCGACCACCACAAGGGCAAGCACACTCAAGACGATGGCTCGACCCGTGCGCTTCTTCTTTCGCGGTCGCACTGGATGCTCTTCAAATGACATTTGCTACCTTTCACAGTTTCAACTCTGTACATCTTATCTTTCAGACTGCCCATGTAGGCTTATAACGTGTCTAAAATCAGTTCGAAAGCCCGACCGTCACCAAAACTTAACCGAAAACTTGTCCAAAGTTCGGCCTTGGTGATGAGCGGTGCTCTTTTGCTTCCAGTACTTGCAGGTTGTTCTTCAGTTGCTTCCGTGGATGCTGCCCCAGATGCGGCAAACCCGCTGTGTGCGGAAATGATGGTTGTCCTGCCCGAAGCCATCGATGATGCGGAACGCCGTTCCACCACGTCCCAAGCAACGGCAGCCTGGGGCGACCCGTCAAAGGTCGTTCTGCGTTGCGGTGTAGAAGTCCCCGGGCCGACAACGGACCCTTGCGTGTCGGTGAATAACGTTGACTGGGTAGCGCATGAGGACGAAGCAACGAGCATCTGGACTTTGACCACTTATGGCCGGACTCCGGCAACCGAAGTCATTCTCGACCCTAACGTGATCCCGTCAAGCACAGTTCTGGCTACACTTTCAGATGCTGCGCAAAAGATCCCAGCTTCCAAGAAGTGCGTCAGCGTTGACAAATCGGTGGACTTGTAAACAACTCGTCGACAAAAGTTTCGGGGTGTGCTGAATTTTCAACACACCCCGAGGTTCCACCAATGCTCGTTGGCCTAGCGCAAACCGATGTTCCGCTCGGTCGCCAGGGCAATCAGCTCATCAATGAGTTCACGGTACTCAATTCCCGTCTTCGCCCACATTTGCGGGTACATGCTGGACGGAGTAAAGCCGGGCATTGTGTTGATTTCATTGATGATCCACTCACCTTCGGGAGTGTAGAAGAAATCAACTCGGGATAGGCCTTCTGCGTCGATGGCGTCAAAGGCCTTGACTGCCAGCTCACGGATTTCGCGCGTGGCTTCATCGCTTAAGTTTGCAGGGCAGCTGAGCTCAGCTGCGGCTCCATCAACGTACTTGGCTTCGAAATCATAGAAGGTGTGCTGAGCGTCCGCCACCGCAATTTCTCCTGGCAATGAAGCGCGCGATGGTCCGCTGCCGCGGCCTTCAAGAACGCCGCATTCGATTTCCCGCCCGACGATCCCCTGCTCGATGATCACCTTGGGATCTTCGGCCCGGGCGATTTCAATAGCAGCACGCAGCTCGGAAGGATCAGCAACCTTCGTGATGCCTACCGAAGACCCTGCGCGGGCCGGCTTAACGAACAACGGGTATTGCAGGTTTTCGCAACGCTTCATGGCAGCTTCGCTATCACGCAGCCACTGCTTGTTGGTGATGACTTCGTACGGGCCCACCTTGAAGCCGGCCCCTTCGAAAACCACCTTCATGTAGTGCTTGTCCATGCCCATGGCGCTGGCTGCGATACCGGAGCCAACATAGGACACACCTGCCATTTCAAGCATGCCCTGGATTGACCCGTCTTCACCGAATGGACCATGAAGCAACGGGAAGACCACGTCAATCTCGCCCAGGTCCGCCACAGCGGAATCCGAGTAGGACAGCAATGATGTCTTCTGCGCATCGGTAGACAGGTGCACCGGATGATCCACCGAGGAAATCTCCGGCAGCTTGCCGGTGTTCAGAGCCCAGCCTTCCGGATCTTCATCCAGCAGGGTCCAGCCTCCGTCGCGGGTGATCCCCACCGGAACGATTTCAAAGCGTTCACGGTCGATAGCGTGCATGACTCCGGCAGCAGTCACGCAAGAAACGGAGTGTTCTGAGGATCGGCCGCCGAAGAGCAAGAGGACGCGTAATTTGCGTTCAGTCATTAGTGACGTTCTCCTTCGGATTTCAATTCACGCGACAACAGGCGTGCGGCCATGTTCTCAACGCTCAAGGTGCCTTCGAGCACCATCACCACTGCTTCGGTAATCGGCATTTCCACGTTATGGGCACGGGAAAGGTCGAATACGGCACGTGCTGATTTGATGCCTTCCGCGGTCTGCGACATGCGGTCATTGACCTCTTCCAAGAAGAGCCCCTGGCCAAGCAGACGTCCGGCGGTATTGTTGCGGGAGAGCGAGGAAGAACAGGTAGCGACAAGGTCACCCAAACCAGAAAGGCCGGCCAAGGTATCCAAACGGCCGCCCAGGGCAAGGACCAAGCGAGTCGTCTCGGCCAAACCGCGAGTGATCACGGTGGACTTGGTATTGTCGCCCATCCCCATGCCGTCGCACATGCCGACGGCAAGCGCGATGATGTTCTTGACGATACCGCCAAGTTCCACGCCCAGGACATCATCATTTGTGTAGGGACGGAAGTACGGCGCGGAGCACAATTCAGCAATCCACTGTGCAGTATCGGAATCTGTACAGGCAACAACAGAGGCGGTGGGCTGCTCGCGCGCAATCTCCATGGCCAGATTCGGCCCGGACAGCACGGCAATTTGCTCAGCGGGCATCCCGGTCACTTCAGCGATCACTTGGCTCATGCGCAGGTCAGTTCCGCGTTCAAGGCCCTTCATCAGGGAAAGCAGCACGGCATCTGGTTCAAAGAATTCCTTGAATTTCCCCAATTCCTGGCGCAAGGACTGCGACGGAATTGCCAAGACCACAAGGTCGGCGCCGGTAAGCACGGTCTGCGGATCCGATGATGCCGTGACGTTGGCAGGAAGCTTGGTTTCGCGCAGGTAGCGTGAATTGGTATGGCGTTCGTTGATTTCATTGGCTGCGTCTTCGCGACGTGCCCAAATCTGAACCGCGAGTCCCTTGTCTGCAACTGAATCGGCAAGCACCTTGGCGAAGGTGGTCCCCCAGCTGCCAGCGCCCATGACGGCGATTTTTCGTGGTAGCGGCTTAGTCAAAGTCAGTCCTCTGGAAGGTGATGATGAAAGTAATTAATTTTCCGGGGTATCGAAATTGCGTCCAGTCTTCGACTGGCCGTGCTTGCTGGGATCCCAACGCACAGCCGGCGCTTCTTCTTGGCGCAGCTCCGCGGTCAGTGCAGTAATTCCGTCCATGATGCGATCTGTGGCTTCCTGCAGCACTGCACGAGTGCGCGGGCCTCCACGCAGATCGTCGAGATCCACTGGCTGGCCGACGGACACGGTGACGTGCTTCCGCGGGAACAGGTACATCTTCTTGGAATAGCGAGGCAGCAGTTCCTGGTCGCCCCAGTGTGCCATCGGCACCACTGGTGCACCGGTTTGCAAGGCCAACCGTGCGGCGCCAGTCCGTCCAACCATTGGCCACAAATTGGGGTCGCGGGTCAGTGTGCCCTCCGGGTAAATGACAATGACACCGCCGGCATCCAGCACTTTCTTGGCCGCGGACAGCGATTCGCCGGCATTGGATGCGCTGCGTGATACCGGGACCTGGCCGGTCTCGCGCAGCAGCCAGCCAAGCACTGGAATCTTGAACAAGGACTCTTTGGCCAGCCAGCGTGGCAGCCGGCCGTTGCTGTAAATAGCGTGGCCTACAACCAGCGGATCAATTTCCGTGAGGTGATTGGGGCAGAGGATGTACCCGCCCTGCGGAAGCGTCTCGAAACCCTTCCACGTCTTGCCAATCAAAGCGTTCATGGAAGTACGGACAACGCCCGCCAATACTGAGAAAACCCGCTTGGTCCTTGCGGATTCGCCAGGGGCCAGAATCTTTACCACGAATCTGATCCCCTTTAGTTGCTCAGCTCGACGTTTGCGCCCAGGGCCTGCAGCTTTTCCATGAAGTGCTCGTAGCCACGGTTGATGATCTCGATTCCGGTGACCTTGCTGGTGCCTTCGGCAGCCAGTGCGGCAATCAGGTGGGAGAAACCACCACGAAGATCCGGAACATCGATGTCGGCACCGGTGAGCTTGGCGGGGCCCACCACAACAGCTGAATGCTTGAAGTTGCGCTGCCCGAAGCGGCAAGGGGTGGATCCGAGGCAGTCGGTGTGCACCTGGACAGTGGAGCCCATTCGGACCAGTGCATCGGTGAATCCGAAGCGATTCTCATACACGGTTTCGTGAATGACCGAGACGCCCTTGGCCTGGGTCAAGGCAACCACCAGCGGCTGCTGCCAGTCGGTCATGAAGCCCGGGTGCACATCGGTTTCGAGGATCAGCGGATTAAGATCTCCACCTGGGTGGTAAAAGCGGATGCCATCGCTCTTGACTTCGAATTCGCCGCCAATCTGGCGGTAGACATGCAGGAAAGCAGTCAAGTCACGCTGGGTGGCGTCCTGGACGAAGATATCGCCCTTGGTGACCAGAGCGGCAGAGGCCCAAGATGCGGCTTCATTGCGGTCCGGCAGAGCCGAGTGGTCGAAGCCCGAGAGCTTCTCGACACCCTGGATGCGGATCACGCGGTCGCGGTGCACCGAGATGATGGCGCCCATCTTCTGCAGCAGCGAGATCAGGTCCAGGATTTCCGGCTCAATGGCTGCATTGCTGACTTCCGTGACGCCCTTGGCGCGGACGGCCGAGAGCAGCACCTGCTCGGTGGTGCCAACGCTTGGGTACTGCAGTTCGAGCTTGGCTCCGGTCAGCCCGTTTGGGGCAGAAATGCGGATACCGTCGGCTGCCTTGTCCACGATGGCACCAAAGTCGCGCAATACTTCAAGGTGGAAGTCGATTGGGCGGTCACCGATGCGGCAGCCACCCAGATCCGGGATGAAGGCTTCGCCCAGGGAGTGGATCAGCGGTCCGCAGAAAAGAATGGGAATACGCGAGTCGCCGGCGTGGGCATCGATGGCCTGGTTCGAGGCGGTCTTGACCTGGGTAGGGTCCATGGTGAGATCACCAGTCTCGGGATCCTGGTCCACCTTGACGCCGTGGATTTCAAGCAGGCTGCGGACAACAGCTACGTCCTTGATCTCCGGTACGTTGCGCAGTACCGAAGGGCTGTCGCCCAGCAGAGCCGCGACCATGGCTTTTGGCACTAGGTTCTTCGCTCCGCCGACTCGTACGGTGCCCTTTAGCGGAACACCACCATGGATCGTCAGGATCTTACCCATGTATGAATTACCTCATCGCGTAGTCGTTATCGCCCGCCGAAGCATCAAGGCTTTCGAACTGGCAGGACTAAGTAAGCATACCGCCTCTATACCTGCCAGTACGCCCAGATCATCTCGTGGCGCACACATTGTGAGCATGCTTTCAGACAGAACCATGATGCCCTGCAGAAAAACATTGCGTTGGGAACGCAATGGTCCGCTCACCCCTAACAACGCCAGGGATGAGCGGACCATTCCATTTACCTTGAACTCGGTGCTAGCCCGCAGTACGTGCGGGCAAAGTTCTCGGCTTGTGTGCAGGGCGCTTGGCCTCGTATGCGGTGATATCTTCCTCGTGCTGCAAGGTCAGGCCGATGTCATCCAGGCCTTCCATCAAGCGCCAGCGGGTGTAGTCGTCAATTTGGAACGGGGCCGAGATGGAACCGCAGTGAACCGTACGCGATTCCAAGTCCACGGTCACCGTGGTGCCTGGATTGTTTTCCAGTTCCTTCCAGATCAGTTCGATGTCGCTCTGGGCTACTTCGGCGGCGACCAGTCCCTGCTTGCCCGAGTTGCCACGGAAGATATCGGCAAAGCGCGACGAGATCACGGCCTTGAATCCATAATCCTTCAACGCCCAGACAGCGTGCTCGCGCGAGGAACCGGTGCCGAAGTCGGGGCCCGCCACCAGTACGGAGCCGGTGTTGAATGGTTCCTGGTTCAGGATGAAGTTCTCATCCCGTCGCCAACCTGCAAACAACGCGTCCTCAAAACCGGTGCGGGTGATGCGCTTGAGGTATACGGCGGGAATAATCTGGTCCGTATCCACATTGCTCTGCCGCAGTGGAACACCAATGCCGGTGTGGCTGACAATCTTTTCCATGACGGTGATCCTTCCTAGACCGAAACCGGTGCGTTGACGAGGTCGCTAGGCGACGAGAGGGTTCCACGGATTGCGGTAGCCGCGGCAACCAGTGGCGAGACCAGGTGGGTGCGTCCGCCCTTGCCTTGGCGTCCTTCGAAGTTGCGGTTCGAGGTTGATGCGCAGCGCTCCCCCTCGGCCAGCTGGTCCGGGTTCATGCCCAGGCACATGGAGCAGCCCGCGAAGCGCCATTCAGCACCGAAGTCCTTGAAAATCTGGTCCAGTCCTTCTGCTTCGGCTTCCAAGCGAACTCGCGCCGAGCCCGGGACCACGATCATGCGGACATTAGGGTCTTTTTCCTTGCCCTTGATGACCTGGGCAGCCGCACGCAGGTCTTCCATGCGGGAGTTGGTGCAGGATCCCAGGAACACGGTATCCACCCGGATATCCTTCATTGGTGTACCGCCCTCAAGTCCCATGTAAGTCAATGCTCGCTCGCAGGCCTTGCGGTCATTTTCGTCTTCGAAGTCTTCTGGCGAAGGCACATTCTCGGACAGCGAGACGCCCTGGCCAGGGTTAGTGCCCCAGGTGACAAAAGGTTCGAGTTCATCAGCGTTCAAGAAGACTTCGGCGTCGAAGCGTGCACCCTCATCGGTGTGCAGCTGCTTCCAGTCTGCAACAGCGGCATCCCAGTCTTCGCCCTCCGGAGCATGCGGGCGGCCCTTGACATATTCGAACGTCGTTTCGTCCGGTGCAATCATGCCGGCGCGGGCACCGGCTTCGATGGACATGTTGCAGATGGTCATGCGGGCATCCATGGACAGCGAGCGAATCGCTGAGCCGCGGTACTCCAGCACGTAACCCTGGCCGCCACCGGTACCGATCTTGGCAATCACGGCCAGGATGATGTCCTTGGAGGTAACGCCTGGCTTCAAGGTGCCCTCGACGTTGATGGCCATGGTCTTGAACGGCTTCAGGCTCAGAGACTGGGTGGCCATGACATGTTCGACCTCCGAGGTGCCGATGCCAAAGGCCAGGGCGCCGAAGGCGCCATGGGTCGAAGTGTGCGAGTCGCCGCAGACAACGGTCATGCCCGGCTGAGTCAGTCCCAGCTGCGGACCGACGACGTGGACAATGCCCTGTTCCTTGTCGCCCAAGGAGTGCAGTCGGACGCCGAATTCCTTGCAGTTGTCGCGCAGGGTGTGGATCTGGGTGCGGCTGGTCAAGTCGGCAATGGGCTTGTCGATGTCCAGCGTCGGAGTGTTGTGATCCTCTGTCGCAATGGTCAGGTCCGGGCGGCGCAGTGGACGGCCAGCGAGGCGCAGCCCTTCGAAGGCCTGCGGAGAGGTCACCTCATGCAGCAGGTGGAGATCAATGTAAATCAAGTCCGGCTGGCGGGCTTCGCCTTCGCCTTCTCCTCGACGCACAACATGTGCATTCCAGACTTTTTCTGCCAACGTCTGGGGCGACTGCATGGCGGACATGCGACACACTCCTCAAGCTACGAACAATTGATACTCCAACTTTGACACTTCACAGAGCGACTTTTCCAGTATGCGGACTTGAATCTCAAATACTGAGACGTGATACTTGGACTATGACAACAGGCAGCGGCGTAGGCGTACTGGATAAGGCAGCAGCCATTCTCAATGCATTGGAGAATGGCCCCACTTCCCTTTCCCAGTTGGTGGAACTCACCGAAATTTCGCGCCCCACGGTGCACCGCATTGCCCAGTCTTTGGTCCATCATGGATTAGTTGGACGCGACATGCATGGCCGCTTTGAGCTGGGAAACCGTCTGGTGGAGCTCGCCAGCGCAGCGGGCGAAGACCGGTTGGTCAGCGCAGCCGGGCCGGTGCTCATCAAGCTTCGCGACCTCACCGGTGAAAGCACGCAGATTTTCCGCAAGCAGGGTGACTACCGTGTGTGCATTGCCAGCGCCGAGCGTCCAATCGGCCTGCGCGACACCATTCCTGTGGGAACCCAGCTGTCAATGAAGGCCGGTTCAGCAGCCCAGATCCTGCTCGCGTGGGAAGACAATGAGCGCATGGTGGAAGGATTGCACCATGCGCGCTTCACACCGACAATCCTGGCCGGAGTCCGCCGACGCGGTTGGGCTCAGTCGCTGGGAGAACGCGAGCCGGGTGTTGCTTCCGTTTCCGCACCAGTTCGAGGGCAGTCCGGACGCGTCATCGCGGCTCTGTCCTTATCGGGCCCGATTGAACGCCTCACCCGCCAACCAGGCAAGATCCACCATGAAGCCGTGACGAGCGCCGCCCACGAACTTTCTGAACTGCTGCGCGTTCAAAATGACCGTGCGTAGCCAGCACACGAATCAGCAGCCAAGGAGCTAAGCGAAGTGGTCAAAGCCCGTCTCGGGCTTTGCGACCTTGCCATCAACTTTCACCACTGCGCGACGCCCATTGGCCGGCTTGGCAACACCGATAACATTAAATTCTCCGGGGATTTCAACTCCCTGAGGGAAGGCTGCCAGGAGTCCGAAATCCTCACCGCCATAGAGTACCCATGACATCGGATCGGTGCCCGTCAGTTCTGAGGCAGCCTCCAGCCGAATCGCGAAGTCCTGGAGAGCGGAAGATTCCAACTCGAGATTGACATGGCTGGCTTTGGCCATGCGTCCGGCGTCGCGGATCAGCCCATCGGATAGATCCATCATGGCTGTCGCGCCCGCTTCGGCAGCGCGTGGGCCAGATTCCAGCGGCGGCACGGGACGGCACTGTGCCTGGACCAGACGGCGTACCGCTCTGCTCCAACTTTCATTGTCATGCTCGTGTTCAAGCACAGAGAGTCCTGCCCCGGCGGCGCCAACACGTCCGGCCACCGCTATGCGGTCTCCGGCTCGGACTCCGCTCCTCAGCACCTTCCCATGCTCGCATTCGCCAAGAACGGTCGTGGTAACGGAAATTTCTTGCGACTTCCCGAGGTCTCCCCCGAGAATCGTCAGTTCCTTGGCGCCAAGCTCCGCGATAGCCTCGGCAACGCCACGGCTGAAGTCCCTCACCCATTCTAGGGACGTGGACTTCGGCAGGGACAGCGAAATCACAGCGCCAGTGGCGTGTCCACCCATCGCATTAATATCTGAAACATTTTGGGCAATGGACTTCCATCCGATGTCATAAGCATTGTGTTCCAAACCGCTGGGCCAGAGGAGCCGAAAATCCTGGTTTTCAACCAGGGTATCTACCGAGACGAGAACTTCGTTCCCGCTCACCCTCAACGCACCTGCGTCGTCGCCCGGCCCGAGACTTGCCTGCGCTGAATCAAGCAGCGGCAAGATCGCGTCCAGGATGCCTTGCTCGCCTAGGTCACCCACTGTTGCATCGACTTTTGGTTGGTTTGTAGTCACAGAGTTCTAATCGGCTTTCTTGGCTGCTGAGGTGATCAATGCTGAGTAGCTGTTGTAGGTGTCCAGACGCTGGTCAACGGGCTCAATGACTGCCTGCCTCACCAGCTGGGATACCGAGCGTTCAATATTCTTCAACGCTTTCCTTCGCTTAACTTTAGCGACTATTCGGTTGACAAACGAGCACGCCAATCCCAGGACAATGCCCAGCAGTATTCCAATGAAAACCAGCAGCGTTGGTACAGCGATACCTTCGACTCGCGGAGCCTCCGGAAGCTGAAATTGGAAGTATCCGGCAACCGGATATCCGGCGAGCCACAAAGCACCACCCAAGGCCGCAACAAGTGCCATCCATTGGATGACCTTGACTACGGGCCACCACCATGAAGAGCGTTCAACACCTAACGGAGTGCCGGCAATCGCCGCATCAATGCCGTCATCCAGCACCGCCGTATTTGCGTGCACTTTCTCCCGGAGCGGCTCTTTCCAGCTTTCCGGAAGATCTGCAGAAGCTTCGGAGACATACTGATTGATGCCATGTTCTATAGCCGCAGTTTCTGCGATGGACAGCTCTGGACGAGAAGTCAATGACAATTCCGGGTCTTCATGCTGCCGTCCAAGATTCATCCTCTTGAGCGGATCGTTGCGCAGCTTGACCAGCCAGGTGGTCAACGGCCATCCCGTGCGCGAAGCGCCACGAAGCAAGTAAGAGGTTTCCACTGCATCAGCAATGTAATGGGCACCGTGCGCTTTGGCGATCACGCGCTCCAGCTCGGCTTGGTGCAGCTGGCTGGGCAAGCGCACTTTCTCTACTTGGAGTTCCTCGCTCAAGTGCTGGATGACCTGATCAACATCTGCGCGGAGTCGACGCGTGGAAAGTGCCTTATTCTTGGCCGCGGCCGCAATCTTGGCCTGCACGTCCGCGACTCCTTCACCCGTAGCGGCCGAGGCGCAGATGATGGGCAGATTCTCCAACCCAGAGGTGGCCAAGATGCCGCGCAATGAATCGACAACTTGTTTTCGCTCGCGCTCGGCAATCGTGTCTATTTGGTTCAGGACGATCAACAGGTTGCCTTGCTGGCTACGCAGGGAATTGAGATACCCGTGGTGGATTGAAGCATCGGCATATTTCTGGGGATCAAGCACCCACACCAGATAATCCACCTGGCCCACCAACCGGGCAGCAATTTTATGGTGATCAACTGCTGTCGAGTCCATGTCGGGCAAGTCCAACAGCAGGAGCCCGGAGTCGAACGTTCTTTTCTTTGCAGAGTCCGCTTGGCCGTCCCGATCCTCAATGACGTGGCGAGTTGACACTTCCAGCCAGTCCAGCAGTTCGCCAGCGCCATCCGGTTCCCAAATGGCAGCAACAGTGTCGGTAGTCGTCGGGCGGATGACACCCGTGGTGGCAAGTTCCTGGCCAATCAGCGCGTTGAACAATGTTGACTTTCCGCTGCCGGTGGCACCGAAAAGTCCCACCACGACATGCTCCGCGGAAAGCTGGCGTCGAGATTCAGCGCGGGCGATAACGTCTGCGGCCAAATCGATGGTTTCTGGTTCCAGGTATGGCTCGGCAAGCTGCATCGCTTCCACGATGCTGTTGATTTGCGAGTTGAGGCCGCTGACGGCCCGCAGGATCTTGCGTTCGGACATCAGTGAGCCCCCTTGCCGTTCAAGCCTGCGGTAATCTTGCCCAGCCGTTCAGCAAGCTCCGGTTGCGAAGTGGCAGAGAGCTCATCCAGATAGATTGAGGAGCTCTTCGCCAAGAGATCGCGTGCTCTGGAATCAAGCATCTTTCGTGCCCGGGTGGCCATACGGCGTACCGCGTCCTCTCCGAATATTGCTTCCAGCAGTTTCTGCCCCACCAATGCCGAGCCCCCGGCAATACCGATTTCCAATCCAGTGAGACCTGCCGTTGATGCAAAGACCACAACCATCAAGATCACGGCCACACCGTTGACGCCGAATGCGGCCATCCGGGCGGTTTTGCGCTTTCCAGCGCCTTCCTGGCGGATCATGTCCAGGACGTCTTTTTGCCAGAGCCGGATGCTTTCTGATGCTTGCTCGTTGAGATCCTGCGGCGGACGCGGCGTTGGCAAATTTGCCCGTAGCGCCTGGCCGAACGACGTGTTCTGCCACGACCTGTCGATGTCATGGCAGGCCTTGGTGACTTCTGCAATGAAGACTGTATGCAGGCCTGATTCAATGGCTTGTTCAACCCTGTGGGTCGCTGGAGGCTTCCCCGTGAGGAACGCGCCTACACGATCTCTCACCCGTCCGATGGCACCTTCGATTCCGCGCAGCAGCTCGCCGGCTCCGACGAAGTCCTGCCATCGTGCCAGGATTTCGCCACGCAGCAATGAGCCGTCATTGAGCGAATCGTTGATCCTGGCCAAGGCTTGTGCGAAGCGTTCGTCGGTCAACGTGCGTAGTTCACCGAGCTGGTTTTCCTGCTCTTGCAGTTCAGCGATTAGTTCACTGACATCGGCGGCGGTGCGGCGCAACGCTCCATCAAGGGTTTGGGCCGCGATTCGCTGACGTTGAGCGGAATCCGCTGCCAGTGAGTGCAGCCACGCAAGCAACGGTTCCACATGCTCACTGGGAATCAATTTTTCTTCACCGAGTTGCGTCTCATTGAGCACATGCAGCAGTGAGGGATCCAAATCCTTTTCAAGCAATAGGCGTTTCAGGTCCGGAACGATGTCGTTCTCGGCTCCAGGAGGAACCCTGTTCAATACGACGCAGACGGTTATTTTGCGTGCGCCAGCCTCTGTTAGCAGATCCCAGGGAAGAGCGTCAGCGTATCTATTGGCCGTCGTGACGAAAATCCAGAGGTCCGCTGCGTTCAGAAGCTGGCCAGCTAATTCCCTGTTCTCGTCGGAAACCGAGTCGATATCCGGGGCATCAAGTATTGCCAACCCTTGAGGTACTTGTTGGCGGGGTGTCATCAATAGTGCTTGGTTGGTGGATGCTCCGCACTGCGCATTGAATCCACCACCAGCTACACGTTTAAGTTCGGGAAGAATCCGGTCAGATTCAAAGAAGGGTTGGTCAACCGGGTTGAACGCCAAAACCGGAGTTCGCGTCGTCGGGCGTACCGCGCCGGAAAGGCTTACCTGTTCCCCTAGCAGGGAATTTACAAGAGTCGATTTTCCTGAGCCCGTAGATCCGCCGACAACCACCAATAGCGGTGCGCCTAGGTTCGAAATTCGAGGTATCAGGTAGTCCGAAATTTGGTGCAATACCTTGTTGCGCAGCACTTCGAATCCGGATGCATCTCGTGGCTGAGGGTTAACAAAGGACAGCTCACTGAGCAGATCCTGAAGCTCGTTTAAATGCTTCACGGCTTCGCTGCCGGTTCCGGCTGGCGAAGCGGTTTCCTGCCCTGAGCTCTTATCCAGATCTGAATTCGACTCCATGAGAACTATCTTGCCTCATGCCAACAGGTAATTTCGCTAGCCCAGTACTGATTTTGTCCGGGAAAACACGAAAACCGCGGATTTCTCCGCGGTTTTCCATTGGTGACCCCAACGGGATTCGAACCCGTGTTGCTGCCGTGAGAGGGCAGAGTACTAGGCCGCTATACGATGGGGCCGTATGTTGAAGAGCTACCTTCAACTCATCAAATTTCTTTGATGAAGCGCTGGGATACCAGGACTCGAACCTAGAATGACGGAACCAGAAACCGTTGTGTTGCCAATTACACCATATCCCATTGTGACTTGGCGTTTCAGGAATTCAGCTAATTATCATTCCGGCCACTGCCGTAGCACGAGATAAAACTATACCGGCCAAATGACCAGCACACAAATCGAGCACCGCGGCCCGTTTTCCACCAGCGATCCGCGGAAAATCAGGACAGAACAGTCGTGAGCAACGCCAAATCCTTCACCCGCCATCCAGGAAAATTCTTGTGAAATGAAGCACGGTCCAGGAGCACTGATTGGAGTCCAGCGTCAATGGCCCCTTGATGGTCATTAATCGGGTTATCCCTATGTACAGCGTGTGAGCCGGCAGGCTCTTCAATGCAGAACACCCGGCCAGGAACGGGGCCGAGTGTGGTTTTGGTGCCCCAGCGGAATCGGAACCAATGACGCATTGGAATCCGGCGAGCCCTGCGGCCTGCAGCTTGTCACGTTGGTATGACTCTACATTGTTGCTAACCGCGCCATACGGGATCCCCAGAGACTCCAGCTGGTCCAAGAATGTCGGCACGTCACCAAAGGGCTTCCACGACTCGCGAACTTTCGTCTCATATTCATGAGCCCAACGTGCATATGCTTGGCCGCTGGGGGCGGTGGCCCCTGCCAACCTGTACGCGCGCTGCAGCCGCACTTCTCGCTGACCAAGGAAAGTCAGCTCGCCTGCCATGTACCTGTCATAGGCCTGCGCGCCATCGTCTGCGAAATCAGCTGCGATCGCAGCTATTCGTTCAGCATTCAGGTGCGCCAACGCCGGAGCAGACAAGGATGAGAAGCCTTGGATAGCGGCGGAGCGCAAATCCACGAGGGTCTCATCGATATCGAAGAGAACGCCCCGGATTGGAACAGTTGCAGGACTGGTTCCATCCGAGGCGTTCAAAGCGCTTCTCATCGAGTTATTGGAGATTCTCTAGCGGGACTCGCCGAATGCACGAAGTCGTTTTAGGCTCGACTCGCGTCCAAGAATTTCCATGGACTCGAAGAGCGGTGGCGAAACGCGCTTCCCGGAGATTCCAACGCGGGCTGGACCGAAGGCCTGACGAGGCTTCAGTTCCAGTTCGTCTACAAGTTTCGTGCGCAGGGCTGCCTGAATGGTTTCAGCGTTCCATTCGGCAAGGCCTTCAAGGCTCTGGACACTAGCGTTGATCACTTCAACCAGGTTTGCAGGCATTCCCTTGAGTGCTTTTTCTTCGATGGCAATTTCGTCATCAGCCTTGAAGAGGAACTCAAGCATGTCGGTTGCTTCGCCCAACAGCGCAATGCGTTCCTGAACCAATGGCGCCGCCTGATCCAAGATCGCGTTTTCGCGTTCTGTAAGCACTTCGCCCACTAGGCCAGCGGCCTGCAGGTATGGGACCAAACGATCGCGGAAGTCCTGTGGCTCCAGCATGCGCACGTGAGTGCCGTTGATTGCTTCTGCCTTCTTCACATCGAAGCGGGCAGGGTTGGACAGCACGTCCTTTACGTCGAAGGCTTCAACCAGCTGTTCACGCGAGAAGATATCTTCATCAGCGCTCAGCGACCAACCCAGCAGCGCCAGATAGTTCAGCAGGCCTTCCGGGATGAAACCATTGTCGCGGTGGAGGAACAGGCTGGATTCCGGATCACGCTTGGAAAGCTTCTTGTTGCCCTGGCCCATGACGTACGGCAGGTGGCCGAAGCGTGGCATGTACTGGGCAACGCCGATGTCATGCAGCAATGCGTACAAGACTACCTGGCGCGGAGTCGAGGACAGCAGGTCCTCGCCACGAAGCACATGGGTAATTCCCATCAGAGCATCATCAATTGGGTTGACCAGGGTATACAAAGGTTTGCCGTTCGCGCGCACGACAACGTAGTCGGGAACGGATCCCGCCTTGAAGGTGATCTCGCCACGCACCAAGTCATTGAAGGTGATGTCGTGATCCGGCATGCGAACACGCAATACCGGTTCGCGGCCTTCGGCCTTGAACGCGGCTTTCTGCTGTTCGGTCAACTCGCGATCGAAGTTGTCATAACCCAGCTTCGGATCACGCCCAGCCGCCCTGTGGCGAGCTTCGACTTCTTCTGGAGTCGAGTAGGACTCGTAGAGATGGCCAGCTGCACGAAGCTTCTCAATGACATCCTGGTAGATGTCACCACGCTGCGACTGGCGGTATGGCTCATGAGGACCGCCCGCGTTGACGCCCTCGTCCCAATCAATGCCCAGCCACGCCAGGGCATCCAGAAGCTGGTTGTAGCTTTCCTCGGAGTCGCGCTTGGCATCGGTGTCTTCAATGCGGAAGATCATCTTGCCGCCGGTATGACGTGCATAAGCCCAGTTGAACAGGGCCGTGCGGATCAAGCCTACGTGAGGGGTTCCGGTTGGGGATGGGCAAAAGCGAACGCGTACCGGAGTATCTTCGGTAACAAGGGGAATCAACGATAGATCAGTCATGATGCTTTCATTCTATGCCTTGTGCAGGGAAACTTGCAGTTAAACCGCGAGGCTCCCGATCACATTATCAAGAGCCTCACAGTCTCCAGCATTGTTTCCTAACGGCGGAAGACGGTCCGCAGCGAGCCGATTCCCTGGACTTCCACTTCCACAACGTCTCCTTCGGTAACCAGCCCGACGCCCGCAGGGGTGCCAGTCATGATGACATCTCCAGGCAGCAAGGTAAACGCTTCGGAAGCTCGGGCCACCAGTTCGTTGACTGGCCAGATCATGTCGTTGGTAGTTCCATCTTGGCGAACCTCGCCATTGACGCGGCTGACGATGGTCAGGTCGTCGGCATCTTCGATTTCAGTTTCAATCCACGGACCGAGGGGGCAAGATCCGTCAAAGCCCTTGGCGCGAGCCCACTGTGGATCAGTGCGCTGGGCATCACGAGCGGTCAGGTCGTTGGCTACCGTGTAGCCGAAAATGACATCCTGCGCCTTGTCGGCCGGAACATCCTTGCAAATACGGCCAATGACTACGGCAAGTTCGCCTTCAAAGGAGACTTCATTCGAAAACGCTGGCAATGTGACAGGATCTCCATGACCCACCACAGAGGTATTAGGTTTCAAGAACATCAACGGCTCGGCTGGAACTTCATTGCCAAGCTCTTTGGCGTGCTCACGGTAGGTGCGGCCAAAGCCAACAACCTTTGAACGAGGGATGATCGGTGCTACCAACCGAACATCGTCCAAGGAGTGCGTAGCACCAGTCGTCTTGATCCCCTGGAAAAATGGGTCTCCGGTCAGAACATGAATATCGTTACCGTCGACGACGCCATATATCGGGTCGCCATCTACTACAAATCGTGCAATGCGCATGAGTACAAGCCTAAGGCATGACCCTTGCAATTCAGCGCTCAAAAATCCTGGCGATCGGTTCTCGCGGAAAACCCTACTCCGCGAGGTTTCAAATCCAGTTCTGCCAAACTTGAGTCCCCCGATACACCGAATACTCTTCCGTCTGGTAACGACGTGAGGCGGCTTCCTAGTCTGAACTCACCGTCTTTGCTAGCTATGGTCGCCTTAGTCCTTGCCACGAAATCAATAACAGTCGCGGCCCCAGACGAACTATGGACAAGTCGGTTCCCCGCAGCAATAGCGAGATCTGCGTTTGCCCACCCTGCACGGCGATATTTGTTTTTAATTCCGCTCAAGTGATGTTTTCTGAGCAGTGTTCCATCCGCAGGATCTACGATATTGATTCCTTCGATGTCAGCAACCACGAGCATTCCACTAAGCAATTTCGGAGAGTACAAGGCCCCCGTGTCTGCGACTGGCTTCGTAACCCAAACTAATTCCTTAGCTTCAATATCGAATTTAAACGCCGTTGCCGGCCCATCCGTATCAGCAATTCCATACCCGTTTCGTACAGACGTTGTCCCGTATAGGTATTGCTCATCGGCGACCAAACCAATGATCGAGTGACCTTTAATGAACCCTTTGCCATCGCCGTCAAGGACCCATGAAATTTTATCGCTTCGCAGAGAAATCATGCCAAGGGCCCCACCCGATCGACCATAGTCTGGAACCGTGCCGAAGAATACAGAGGTAGCGTTCGCCGCCCAACCAAAGGGACGTGACTGCCGGTACTTCCTTGATAGACGCTCCAGCAGGTCGTATGAATCACTCGAGTCTCGATCTTCCAAGTCAACTTTCACAATATCGGCATGCCCATAGGACCCCAGATATAGCTTCGATGGCTTCACTTCAATCATTTGCTCAATTTGATGCACAACACTTTGTTCAGAGGGTGACGTCCAACGTGCGCCCGTATCGGCATTGACTGAAGCTATCCCTCTTCCCATAAATCCCCCTACGTACACCTCACCTGAAGTCGCGCCCAACAATGATTGAATGGCAAAACTACCGCTTTGAAGCTTCACCTCATACGGTGCAGCAGGCATCCTCGTCGCTAAATCAATACTGGTTATACAGACACCTGACGAGGTGCCTTGAACTACAAGTACCCTGTCTTCACGAGCAATTAACGCATCGAACCCGCCCTCGGGGATTGAGCCGAGCTCAACGTCTTTGAGTGTACGCACATCGGTTTCAAACAGTGATCCGTCTGTAACGGTATAGAAAACCGAGTTTTCCTCTGATCTGACTACGTTTGAAGCAATTCTTCTCGACCAAACACGACGAAGCCTGCGAATCGGCCTGTGGGATTTGCGGTGGAAAACAAGCTGTTCAGACAAGCCGCTGACGCTTACGAAGATTCTAGAACCGAATGCATGCAAGCTACTGATAAATCCGGTATCTGCCTCAATGCCTAGATTGATCTCAGTTATTTGCTCAACATCTTCGGATGGAAACACAAATAGTCTCGGTTTTTGTGCCCCAGTACCAACCCAAATATTGTCTTCATCGTCGATCGCAATTTTTCGCGCGTACTCAGTGTCTTCGGCAAGCAAACCCGTGGTTTTCATGGATTTGCTCTTGATATCAAGTCCGAAGACGGACCCTGTAGGAAAACTTCCAACCCATGCGGTACCTTTGGAATCCAGGGTCAGGCCATACAGATATTCAGCTTCCTCAATAGTCAGAACTTTCCGGAGCTCATTCGGCTTCGCGACTTCCCATATGTAGACGTGGTTGGCGCTCGTTAGCAAGATGTGCCGCTCAGATGGATCCCATGCCAATGACCCAATTCCGCCATTGTGACCGGTTGGAATATCAATAGTATGTTGAGGGCGGCCTTGTTCCGGGGCGATGATTTGCAGTTGGTTCGACACTCCAGAGATTGTGACCGCGAACCACGAGCCTGCAGATTCATCGTATCCAGGCAGTTCTAAAACGTCATCCAGCTTTGTAACAGGGAAAGCGTCCTCATGTTGTCGTAGTACTCCCCCGGTATCGCTCGTCTGCTCAAGGTCACCTAAGAGATCGATTTCTTCGTTGCTCCACGCTACTCCGTGCTTGTGAACACCGCGCAGCGCATTTCTCGATGATACGAATGTGCCCTCGTCGACTTCTGCCGTACTACTGATCGTTGCAGCAGACGCCAAAACCGTCGCCAAGAAAGCTCTACGAGAAATCGTTCGTGCTGAATTTGATGAACTCTCCGACAACCTATAGTCCTCAACTCAGCGATGGCCTATCACCTTGGCACACATTGGACTGCTCTCCGAATGACCATCGCTTAAATTGCGTCTTGATGATGAGTGAAATTCATTTGCTCACACTGTGACACTAATGGCGCACTCGAGTTTAATGCAAAACGATCTGCGACTGCGTCAAACATTGAAACGGGCGCAGTCGCAGATCATTAAATTCCTATGCCAGTCGTTCCAGCCATCCATGACGGTCTTCCACGGTGCCCAGCTGGATTCCCAGCAGTTCTTCGCGGATGGACATAGTCACTTCGCCGGCGGCAGCGTTCTCATCGCCGATAAGCTCTTCGCCGTTCTTCAGCACACCAATTGGGGTGATCACAGCTGCAGTACCGCAAGCGAAAACTTCTGCGATATCGCCCGAGGCGATCCCTTCACGCCATTCATCCAGGGTGATCTTGCGTTCTTCAACTTCCATGCCGCGGTCCTTCGCTAGCTGGATGACCGATGAACGGGTCACTCCTTGCAGAATGGTTCCGGTCAACGCCGGAGTCACCAACTTGTTGTCCCTGGTGACGAAGAAGACATTCATCCCGCCGAGTTCTTCAACGGCATTGTCGTTGAAAGAGTCGAGGAACAGGACCTGCTTGCAGCCATTTTCCTCAGCTTCCAGCTGGGCCACGAGCGAAGCGGCATAGTTGCCACCACACTTGGCCGAACCGGTACCGCCTCGGCCTGCACGCGCATAGTTCTTCGAGACCCAGATGGCAACCGGTTTGAGTTCGCCGCCGAAGTAATTGCCTGCAGGCGATGCGATGACTCGGTAGGAAACCTCACGGGCCGCGCGCACCCCGAGGAATGCTTCGGTAGCAATCATGAACGGACGCAGATACAGGGCTTCCCCGTCACCGGTCGGAACCCAATCGATATCAGTCGCCACCAGCTTACGCAGCGACTCGACGAAAACTTCTTCATCCAGCTGCGGGAGTGCAAGGCGCTGTGCGGACTTGTTCAAGCGGGCAGCATTGGCGTGCGGACGGAATGTCCACACTGTACCGTCTGCATGGCGGTAAGCCTTGAGACCTTCGAAGATTTCCTGGCCGTAATGCAGTACCGAAGCGGCTGGATCCATGGCGATTGGGCCGTATGGCTCGATGCGAGCGTCATGCCATTCACCGTTACGTCCGCTTTCGTCCGCCGACCAGTCAATGACTGCGGTGTGATCAGTGAAGAAGTCTCCGAACCCAGGATTAGCCAAGACGTCAGCTCGCTCCTGCTCGCTCTTGCGATTCGTTGAGAGATTTTCGGTGAATTCCATCTACCCTGGACTTCCTAGTTCAATAAACAAAGAACGGATGCTCCACGCCTCTGCGGAACATCCGTTCGTGGATTTGCTACTGGTTAGTGGCTAACCAGAAACGTCACTTTCAGCTTATGCCAGTAACGCGACAATTGCATCGCCAATTTCACTGGTGGTGCGATTATCGGTCAATTCTTGACGTGAAGTGATCTCTTTTTCAACAGCTTGCTCAACTGTCCGCGCTTCGTCTGCCAATCCGAGATGGTCAAGCATCAGCGCCACCGACAAGATTGCTGCCGTTGGGTCCGCCTTCTGCTGCCCCGCAATATCCGGTGCAGAACCATGAACTGGTTCAAACATCGAAGGGTAGGTGCGGTCCATGTTGATGTTGCCACTGGCAGCCAAGCCGATACCACCGGTGATGGCGCCGGCTTGGTCCGTAAGGATGTCGCCGAAGAGGTTATCGGTGACAATCACGTCGAAGCGCGAAGGGTCCGTAGTCAAGAAAATGGTTGCCGCATCCACGTGCAGGTAGTCATGGGTAACCTCGGGGAATTCCTGCGCAACCATTTCGACGGTGCGCTTCCACAAGTGTCCAGCGTGCACCAGCACGTTGTGCTTATGGACCAGCGTGACATGCTTGCGTTCACGCTCCGCTGCGCGACGGAATGCGTCCCGGACAACACGTTCTACGCCATAGGCTGTATTCACGGATACTTCGGTAGCGATTTCATGCGCGGTGCCCGTGCGAACCGAGCCACCATTGCCGACATACGGTCCTTCGGTGCCTTCACGAACTACTACGAAGTCGATTTCACCCGGGTTAGCCAGAGGGCTTTCAATTCCTGGATACAGCTTCGCCGGACGCAGGTTCACGAAATGGTCCAGCGAGAAGCGGAGCTTCAATAGCATCTCGCGCTCGATGATGCCGGACGGAATTCGGGTATCCCCGGGAGCTGCGCCAACAGCACCGAAGAGAATTGCATCATGCTTCTTGATAGCTTCCAAGGTCTCTTCCGGCAGAGTTTCCCCGGTCTCCAACCAATGCTCCGCACCAAGCTTGTAGTCAGTCAGCTTGACCTCGGTCTTGCCTCCGTTAGTGACGAATTTCAGAACCTTGACGGCTTCAGCAACAACTTCTGGGCCAATACCGTCACCCGGAATGACCGCAATATCAATTACATTTCCCATGGCAAAGATTCTATCGACTAGCGTCCGCTATTTGAGAGTTCATCTCATATAATGAGATTGCTTCGATTTGAAACGACAAATTTCCTCCCTGGGCATGAGGTCGCGCAGCCTTCGCTACCGATAACCTTGGATACAAAGGTCCATGGCTTCACTACCAGGATCGGCTGTTACTAACACGTTGAATTGCAGGAAAACTTGATCTTTGCCAATCCCCACCGTCGTATCGATGGTTGGATCCGCGAGAATCCCGGACGAGTCGATTTCATCACCGGTCTGTTGTATACGCTACTTTGCATGCCGACAGCTCTCGGCTTGGCATCATCAATGTCGACTCCTGCATCCTTTGTAGCTGTGCTAACGCTGTCGGTCGTACAATCCGCGCCGCTGATGTTGAGGCGTCGATTTCCATGGGCCGTCACCCTCGTCGTAGCCTCCGGCCACCTTATGCAGCTTGCGTTTGATGGGCTCATTCTGTTCTCTCAGGTCTCGGTGCCGATTCTGGTCTACACCATGGCTGTGTACGGGAAACGCTGGCAATCTTTCAGTACTCTGGGGCTTGGTTTAATTGGCGCGTTACTGGCAACGTTCAGCATGTTCGGCGCGTCAAGGAATTCACCTGATCCGACGCCTGCCATCACTTTCGACAAGATGATTTCCTTCGTGGGCCTTGCATTAGTTGTCACCCTGTCGTGGACCTTCGGTGATCTGGCCCGCACGAGACGACTGGCAATGAAATCATTGCGTGAGCATGCCGAGCGGCTGGAAAAGGAGCGTCTCATAGAGCGTGCTCTGGCTGCATCAGATGAACGAAACCACATTGCTCGCGAGATGCATGACATCGTCGCGCATTCACTCTCCGTCATCATCACCCAGGCAAACGGGGCACGATATGCCGCAGCCAAAGACCCGGAGATCGCCATCGAGACTCTAAAGACAGTTTCAGATACTGGCCGCGCATCACTGAAAGAGATGCGCAGGCTCCTGGGCGTTCTGCGAAAAGATGAGGAGCTGGAGAATCGCCCTCTTCCGTCTTTGGCAAACATACCTGAACTTGTAGAAAGCGTTGCCGTGTCCGGGCTGAATGTCCAGCTGGATACTTCGGGAAACCCACGGAAAGAACTGCCTGCAGGTGCGGAGCTCACTATTTATCGATGCATTCAAGAATCGCTCACGAATGTCATTAAGCATGCTGGCCCGGACACTCAGACCCTAGTCCATATCGAATGGACTTCCCGGGGCTTGAATTTGACCGTCAATGACGACGGGCGAGGTGCTGGATCCATCGTCCTCGAAGGCACGGGCCAGGGCCTGCAGGGGATGAAAGAACGCGTAGCCTTATATGAAGGTACCTGTACTGCGCTCCCCCGGGCTGGGGGCGGTTTCGCTGTTAATGTTTCCATCCCATACACCGAGGACTAATATTCAAATGCCTAAACCCGAAGCCATCAAGGTTGCCTTGGTCGATGATCAACTACTGGTTCGCAGTGGTTTCAGAATGCTTATCAATTCCCAAGACGATATGGAAGTCATTGTCGAGGCCGGCAATGGTCGCGAAGCGCTGGCTGCACCGCTAATGTCCCAGGCGGACGTCATCTTGATGGACGTGCGTATGCCGGAAATGGATGGAATCGAAGCTACCGAGCGGCTGCTGGATCCGGATAAGAAGGCCGCGGACGGTCCAAAGATCATTGTGCTGACAACCTTCGACATGGATGAATATGCGTTGAGCGCCATTCAAGCCGGCGCCAGCGGCTTCCTTCTGAAGGATGCGCCACCTGAAGAGCTCTTGGAGTCCGTACGGACCGTCAATCGAGGCGATGCCGTGATAGCACCTTCGACCACTCGTCGATTACTGGACCACATGGCGCCAATGCTCAAGAAGAATTCGTCACAGCACAACCATCATCTGATTGCTGCGGTTGAGTCGCTGACTGTGCGCGAACGGGAAGTGTTCGGTTTGATTGCAGAAGGTTTTTCCAACCCGGAAATCGCTGAGAAACTATTCCTGTCAGAAGCAACCGTTAAAACCCACGTCGGTCATATTCTGGCCAAACTGGAGGCAAGGGATCGAGTCCAAGCTGTAGTCATTGCCTACCAAACCGGCATTGCCAGTGCCTGACTCTTTGGAAGCCCCCTGACACTGGCGCACACAGTGGCTCACGCAACTTGAAAGGGAACCGCTAGTGGATCATCTGCGCAGCACGCACTAATTGATCTTCGCTCGGATTCCAAGAACTAAATTCCTCGGAACGTCGTCCGACCCCGAGCAGTTCCTTGATGGCTTCTATACTTCTCAACGAAGCATGGCCGTCGCCATATGGATTTACTGCTGTTGCCATAGAGTTATAGGCGCCCTGGTCTTTTAAAAGAATAAGCATCTCACGGACTATGTCTTCGGTGTCCGTTCCTACTAATTTCACTGAACCAGCAACAATACCTTCAGGGCGTTCCGTATTCGAACGCATTACAAGGACGGGTTTCCCTAGACTCGGCGCTTCTTCTTGGACACCACCCGAATCAGTAAGTACAACAGACGAAAGACTAAGCAGCTTCGTGAACTCTGCATAGTTCAATGGATCCGTCACTATAACATTAGACAGCCCTAAAGTTGCAGGTATGATTAGGTCACGGACTGCAGGGTTCCAGTGCAATGGCAATACGAAATCTGTGTCGCTGGCTGACTTGGCGATGACAGATATCGCATTCGCGATTGAGGCCATTCGCTTACCATGGTTCTCACGACGATGTGTTGTAACGGTGACGATGCGTCGCCCCGACGCTTCAAGATCTTTCAGGCGCCTGTCGGAAAAACTGATTTCCTCCGACAGTGTTTCGAGCAAGGCATCAATTACAGTATTACCCGTAACAACTATGTCCTTTTCGCTAACGCCTTCGTTCATCAGATTTCGCTTGTTGAACATAGTTGGTGCCAAATGGAGTGTCGCGAGTTGGCTAGCGACTTTGCGGTTGGCTTCTTCCGGAAAAGGCGAATACAGATTATAGCTCCGAAGACCGGCTTCCGCATGGACAACCGGAATCCCTCGATAGAACGCCGCAATTGCACCAGCAACAGCGCTCGTTGTATCACCTTGAACCAAGACGGCATCCGGTTCACAAGCGTCGAAGACTCCATCCAAACCATTAATGATCCGCGCAACCAGGCGATTTAGTGACTGTTCCTTCGTGAATACATCCAGATCAAAATCAGGCACGACTCCGAAGAGCGTAATCACTTGATCTAATAGCTCTCGATGTTGGCCCGTAACCGCGACCACACATTCCAGCTGGGAGGAGCTCTTGGCTGCTTGAATTATGGGTGCGACCTTGATTGCCTCAGGACGCGTTCCGAAAATTACCAGCAGTTTTTTTACTTTCACGGATTAGATATCCAATTCTTTCCAGATGCCGCGTGTATCAATCAGGTCTTTGTCCACCAAAGCGCTCTGCGGAATCATTCTAAAAATATCATGATCGACTAACAAGACAATCAATTGCTCGTTATCGAGGGCAACCTGCAAATCAGTATGGTGGACATTAACAACTTCCTGAAGCGCTGGTGGCAACACATCCACGAGAGGTTCGACAACACTAACTCGCACATCAGGAAACTGTTTCGCCACCTCCTGGACGATGGTGACAGCTGGTGATTCGCGAAGGTCTTCTACATTTGCTTTAAAAGCCAGCCCGAAGAGCGCCACACTCCTGAGGTTCGTTTCATGAAGGTACTTGGCGATCCTGTCCACTACGAACTTCGGCTTCGAATCATTGACGGTGCGCGCTGAACGTATTAATGGAGTCTTCAATGGTGCCGAAGCAACGAGGAACCAAGGATCGACAGCAATACAATGCCCGCCAACGCCCGGACCAGGCTGAAGAATCTGAACTCGTGGATGTCTATTTGCCAGTTCAATGACTTCCCAGACATTTACACCTAGATGATCTGCCACGATAGAAAGTTCGTTAGCAAAAGCGATATTCACATCTCGGAACGAATTTTCCGTCAGTTTAGTAAGTTCGGCTGTTCGAGCATCTGTAAGATGAATTTCGCCTTGGCAGAATGAACGGTATAGGCTTGCTGCCTTCTCCGCGGATTTCCTATCGATCCCTCCGACCACACGATCGTTGCTTATGATTTCTTTCATCATACTGCCGGGTATAACGCGTTCAGGACAGTGTGCGAAGTGCAATTCTGCATTGCTAAGTTCCGGTCTCAACTCAAGCAGGATATCGCGTAAAAGTTCTGTGGTTCCTACTGGTGATGTGCTCTCCAAAATAATCAAGTCATCAGCTTTTATCAAACGAGCTAGAGATTCAACGGCCGAACGTATATAGGATGTGTCGGGTTCATTGTTTGTATCAATGGGCGTAGGCACTGCAATGATATATACGTTGGCCTTTTGAGGTACTAGCGATACAGTGAGGTTCCCGCTAATTACACTATTGCTAAGTGCTGTCGTTATGCCCGGCTCTTCGAAAGTGGCAACGCCACTGCTAAGCGATTCGACTACTTGCTCATTAATGTCTACTCCATGCACTCGCCAACCAGCTTGGGCCAATACAACGGAGGTGGGCAGACCAATGTAACCCATACCCACGACACAGACATCAATTTTCGACATTCCTACTCAACTTCCAAAGTTTCTTTGCACCTAGTCAACCCAGCGCATATTACGGCGATAAAAGATGCCTATTGTTAGCTTCTCTCATCACACAACGAGCGGTATAGAGTGGTTATACGTTCCGCATTGGCGGCCCAAGTTCTTGTCTCTAATATCTTACGACGGCCGGCCCGACCCATCGTTTCTCTTGTTGAATTATCTCGCAGCAGAATACGTAACTTCTCAGCAAGGTGACGCTGGTCGCCGGCATTGAAAAGTAAACCGTCTACACCATCATCCACGATCTCCCTCAACGCTGGTAGATCTGTGGCCACGACCGGTACTTCAAAAGCCATTGCTTCAACGGGTTTTAGCGGGGTAACCGCACGGGTAACGTCTAGGTCACGACGCGGGACAACAAAAATATCCAATGCTCGATGATATAGGCGTGCACGGCTCTTCTCAACTCGGCCCGGGAAAACTGTCAAATCTTTAACGCCAAGTTCATCAGCTAAATCAACAAGCGCAGACCGTTCTGCTCCATCTCCTACGATCACCAGTCGCAACTTAGGGTGGCTTGGAACAAGTTCAGCGAATGCCCGAACAAGCAAGTCGAGTCCTTCATAACCGACCAAACTCGATACTGTACCGATTAACTGCAGCTCATCATCAAGGCCAAGTGTTTGGCGACTACCTGACTTTTCAGGAACATTTTCTATGAATTCTTCGCCCACGGCATTAGGGCAAATAAGTATACGAGCTGGATCCACTCCTGAGGCAATCAATTCGTTCTTCATTGTATGGCCGAGAGTGATTACTGCGTCGGCAGACTTCGCGACTTCTGCTTCCCGGGCCTTGAAGTTTACATAGCGAAATGAGTCGCGTGTCCGATCACCGCAGCCAGAAAGCCACGTATCAGCTAATTGTCCCCGTACCTCATAAACCCAAGGGATACCAAAACCCTCGGCAACCTCTTTGACCGAAATGCCATTTAAAAACTCAGTGGTCGTATGAAGGATCGATGGTTCAAACTTCTTGGTCTGTTCCGTTAGCATCTGCGACTGAATTTTTAGACGCTCTGTGACCGTATCTGGCACTGCTCTCGGTAAAAGCCGACGGTAGCAAATACCATCGATCTCGTTGACTTCCGCATTAGGCAGTATCCCTACAATCCAGGGGTAACCAATCCGAGAAAAAGGAAAGACTTCCCATCCCGTGTTCTGGATAGATTTTAGTACGCTATGGCTCCTTTGCGTATATCCACTATTGGTGAACGGCAAGGAGTTAGTGAGTAGGTGCAACACACGCTGCCCTTCAGTACGGCGCATGTTAGACAACTCTGTTTGCGGCAACACAGGAGTGGAGAGCACTGATTTTTCCGCCGCATATTGTCTAGCGAGTCGCAGTCCTGCTTTTCCGGCTTTATGTGATGCTTCCAAAGCCAACTCATATTCGCCTAAGAAAGCGTGAACCCGAGCTCTGGCACATTGAGTTTTTGCACCATCAAATCCATTCAGAGCTTCGAAGGCCTCAGTCGGCTTTCCGTCCAATAAAAGTAAGGAACTTCGCAAACGGCTCGCAAATTCAGACTTCGACAGAACATCGAATTCTAGAATTCGATGAATTCGACTTGTACTATCAAGAAATAATTTGCTGGATGCAAGCCTTCGAGAGACGAGCAAAGCAAAATGAACTGGATCATCCCGTAGACCTTTTATTCCGATGCCAGACAAAGCAGTCAGCCCTCGAATTAATAGAGATGCCTTCATGATCCAATTCCTTTAATATGCTGCTCGTGGGCTTTCAAGAGATTAAAGTATTCATGTCCTAAACGTTCGAAATCAAAACGATCCTTGAATTCAGCCAGAGACAACGAATTAGGTTGCCAATTCGCAATTTTCGGCACATCTACGAACCAGGAATGGGCTATAGAGAGCACATCGCCCGAATAAGAGAACCCCAGATTATACTTTTCGATTAGACCTCTCGCTTCCCCAGTCACGAGACCGGTGACATGACACCCATAGCCTGCTAGTTCGAAGAGCTTAGATGGAACGGTATATTCAAAGCTGTCCCAATCCTCACGTAATGAAACAATGCAAGTGTCCGCCCAGTCATACCAAGCTAAGACTCCTGCACCCCTGACCGGAGGAATAAAGATATCACCGAGGCCTAACTCACTCGCTCGGTATTGCAACGCATTTAGTGCCGATCCTCTGCCAACAATTCGCAGATCCATCCAAGTCTTTGAAACCGCGGCGATATCCAGCACCTTTTGAATACCCTGACTCTCGCCTAGGTTGCCCAGATATAGAACACGCAATCGATCATTGTCGGAAGAAGCTCGACTTTTAACCTGCTTGAACTTATTAAACCGGTATCCATTAGTCACGACATCGACGTTTTTGCAGCCGTGAGCAATCAATTTTTCTGCATGACCTGGCGTCACAGCTATAATCTTTGACGCCGAGTTGAGCATATGCCAGATGCTCCACACCGCCATTCGCTCAACAATCTTCCAGCGGATTATTCCAGATTCTTCTATGAGTTCGGGCCATGCGTCGCGTAATTCAACTACCAATGGAAGCTTGCGTAGTTTCGAAACAATGTATGCAGCTACCAGTGTAGGTAAAGCAGGTACCGTTACGAGTAATAGATCCGGTTTTGGTGCTCGTAATGCACAGGGGATCATGAATATAATCATTAAGAACTGTGCCACTAATTTCGAATACCAGCGGAGACCCTTAAACCGGAATGCAAACGAGTGTAAGGCGAATTTTCCGCTGACTTCAGCTAATACAGCCTCGCTGTATGGGGTCCAGCCTTTTCCGGATTTCCGGTTGGGAGCAACAACGTCTACATCCACCCCGTTCGCTAGAAATGTTTCAATGAACGTTGTCCAGCGACGTTGGGGTGGAGAAACCTCGGACCCGAAGGAATGAGTCAACAATTGAATTCTCATACTAGTTATCCTCCCTCCAGTTCATCCGACCAAGTTCATTTGCGCGGTCCAATAGTCTCACTAATAGCTCGTGCAGCGTCGTAGCCCGAATCAATGAATTTTGAATATTTAATGCTAGCAGATTCGGTGGCGGAAATCTCTGCTTCCTTTCGAAGCAATGAAGAAATACCCGTTAAAATATCAGAATCAGTTATGGCAGTGAAGTGATTCATCTCGTCCTGCAACGCGTAAGCGCGGGCTTGCTGATCATCTGTATTGGCATCCAGGTTTGGTATCACCAAAGATCGAATATTCCATCTAATTAATTCATGGATACTGTTATATCCAGCTGCTGATACGACGAAATCGAAGGCACGCAAATATGGAGAAATGGGATATTTCCGAATAGTTCTTGGATCATATTCGCACTGTGATTGTTGGCTTAGGGGGGACGAAGCTAAAATCGGAATGACTGAACCGTTCGACAAATTTCGAATGGCCTCGGATACTTTCTTGCGAGTGTCGGAAATATCGTTGATGTTTCCAGCCCCGAGTTGAATGAGTGCGTAATGCTTCGAGGAGTCCAGATCCAGTTTCTCAAGGGCGACATCACGGGGTAATAGTTCTCCGTCCGATAGAACGATTCCTCGAACCGGGGTTTGAGTGCGTACCTTAGACAGTGCCCCTTGATCTAGAGACTCTCCAACATCCCATGGAGTCAGAATTTTGCTGCAGTAACCTTCCATCGCTGGTAGCTGGTCAATTCTGGCCGTCTGCTTCCAAAGTCCACGGCGTAGCCAGATTAACCTTAGTTCCGGACATTTATCGAGTACGTCTCGCAGTCCCCTATAAATCCAGGTCCCGTCGAATACTACAGCATCGAATTTATTTAGACGAGTTAGTTGGTTGAAGAACTGGTAAAAATTATTGTTCCAGATCCGTGCAGGTTGGCCAGTCGTACCAGAACTCGCGAAATGTAGGTACTCGAAGCCCTGCTCACCTATAACTTCCGCCGAAGTAGAAAGCGTCACGAAGGACGACTGAAATTGTGCCGTACCGCTTTTGGCTATTGCCAAACACCGCGTGATGTGACCCATGCCGGCACCGTTACTGGTCACAAATAATACGTGCGGCGTTCCTGAAGGCTTCGAAAACTTTAAACCATCAACGTTGCCGCTATACATGTTTTTATACGTGGATATTGCGCGCAGCCTATCGAACTTCAATCGAAGGCTACGCGCAATTGCCCGTATTGAGTTTAAACTCATACAGATATGTTTCCCATTGGCGTTAGGACTTTTTAGGCGACTTCCTGATCGTCGAATGATTCAAGACGATTCATTAACGCCTCAACACCATAACGATCAGCAATGTATTTTCTAGCCCTTTCCGACTGTTCAAGATAAAGAGCATGATCGGACCAATATCGATTAATTACGGTTTCGACCTCATTTACGTCAGCATATAACGCGCCATCGCCGAAAGTGGTTTCCATGTATTTTGGAAGAATAACCACCTTCCCTGCGGCCATGGCTTCGGCAGTTGACATACCGAAAGACTCAGTTAGCTTGTCGTCGTGGAAGTACGCCCAGAAGTCGACAGAGCCAAGGAAGTCATCTACCTCCAACACGCCAAACTCATGAACGTATACGCCTTCAGTTGCCTCATCCCCCAACTTCTTGCGAAGTTCGGCTGCACCGCCGAGAAATACTGTCTCGAAGCTATCCGACACATAGGCCGAACGGAATGCTTCTAGTGTTGAAGGCCATTTCAAGGCGTGATCTCTTGAATGCCGCCCCAGAACTGGCTTCTTCTCGAAGTCGGGGGAAGGAACACTTCCACTCGCAATCACACCTGGCCAAGTGCTGTCTAACAGTCTCGACGCAGGAGCCAGAGGGATTGAAAGTTTGCGAGTTAGATCAGACTCACCGATAACGTAGGTTTCAGAGTCAAAGAGTCTGTCCATGTTAGCAATGCACACTTCTAAATCGAAGACCATTCCACTGCCGCCCTTATTGACCGGAGGGTTATTCACAATAAGGAGTAAATGATCGACAGAAATCTTGGAATCGGCACGGTCCAAAAAGGTCACGACGGATGGATGGCGCACAATCAAAACATGGGCATGCGCAATATCGCCTAAACTGAGCTGCTCGACTTGTCGATTCTTCTGAAGCATGAATAGAGAATCGTTAATCGGCGTTGATGCTTTGTTTAGTGGAGATTCCAGGTGAATAAAACCGACGCGTTTACCACTTTGAGCAACTGCCTTCATCTCAGCAAGGGTCAAAGAAGTTGTCCCACCGGGGAACCGGAAATCTGTCACATACACGACATCAAATTTACCGAGATCAGCACCGCGCTTACCAGCTTCCATTGTGGAAGGAATCATATATGCTCGGTTATTCCCTCGACGAATGGTTTCTGGACTATCCGCGAACTGTCCATGCCACTTCGTGTAGCTTGCGAGATATAGGAGACGCGATGGGTCAACAAATCCACGGCTCATTTCTCCTGCAGTAAGCGAACCTTCACGCGTGCGAGTGAAGGAGAGCGCCATCTGCCCTACCGACTGAATCGGAGTTCCGAATCGCCGTACAAGCCGATCTCGGAATTCGGCGTCCGCACCGCGGTTAACCGTATCCCATGGCCCGATCTCATCGAATATAGACCGGCGAACCATTAGAGAGGAGAAGTTCGGCTGAGCGAATTGTGGATTGTTGTTAATTCGCAAGAACTTCAAATCATCCGTGGAACGAGCATGTAAGGACATGTTTCCAGGAAGGGAAGGATTCTCAATCAAGTTGCTAACTTGAAGAGCGATTTTATCCGGGTGGGACCAGTCGTCATCGTCATGAACAGTGATAAACTCGCCCCGTGCAATGGTTAGTCCAGCGTTCCTAGCGCAGTAAGCACCAAGGTTCTCTGGCTGACGCAGCACTTTGATTTTCGGACTCATCGCTTCTGCTTCTGCAAGATACTGTTCGTACTCTTCGCCAGAACAGTCATCTATAACAATTATCTCGAGATTGTCCCAAGTCTGTTCTAACAGGGAGTTCAAAGCGGTCTTCAGTAGCTCTCCGCCACGAAATGACGGAACAAGCACGGACACTTTCGGACCGTCGGTAATCTTTTTGGCTTTGCTGTGTAAACGGTCGATCGCAGCAACAGATTCCGTGCCCTCTAAGTGAACTTCTGCGAGACCTTCTTTTCTGAACAATCCATTAAGTTCAGTCAACCAGCGTTCGGTAACGCCGCCGTCAACATGGTGTACTGAATTTAAGCGCAGAAGTTCGCCTTGGACTGGAAACTTGTTGCGAATTCCAAAACGTTTAATTGCTTCACGCTGCTTCTTCAGTTCGCCATTTTCCGTCAGCACTTCAACATAAATCAAACGGTCATTACGCCCAAGTGCCTTTATACCGAAGTAACGCTCAACCAAATTGAACAGGCGCGCGGAATCTTTCATGTCGCTTTCAAGCGCACGTTGGTTAGCTGCCAGGCGTGCCAGAGTCAGCAGCATGTCCTTATCCCAAGAACGGATGGCTTCCAAGCGATTGCGGTCGATCATCCCCATATCAGTAACTGCAAGCAGTTCCCGGAGCGGCCTATACTTCAGCGCACCCTTTGTAGCGGCAAGTGCTATCGAGTCTCGGATACGAATGCTCTTGGAGCGAAGTGCGAAAGTCTCAATGTCAGCCCGAATGTGCGGCATTCGACGTGCCCACTCGTTATCGAGTCCGATTGCCGGGACGGTGCCTGCCGATTGTGGTGCAGAAGTACCATCCGAAGTAACCGGAGCCGGCGATAGATCGATGGAAGCGACGCCATATGATAGTTCTCCGACTTTCGCGTCAAGTTTCTTTAACTGACGCCAAGTTTGACGGCTGAAAAGCAGCAGTAGTACCGAGGTACCGAGAACCGCAACCCCGATGCCGAGAACAACGACTACATTCAATTTCAGCAGGCCACCAAAAATGGCGAGAATGAATCCTAACACGCTCGCAGCAAGTACAGCAACCTGCCAGGGCTGAAAACCTCGTAATTTTCTAATCATCCGAATATCACTCGGCTTACAGGCGCACTGCAGCGTCACCAGCAGAAACACCACGGGTGTCGAAGAATGCCTTGCTGGATGCTGCCAAGGCATCTGGGTTGTAGCTAGCGTGATTCTGCAGCAACACCACTACATCGACATTAGCAACAGCCTCGTCGAGTGACTCTACTCGTTTAAATGACTGTCCGCCGACGAACCATTCCTCGATCTTGGGGTCATGGAAAGAAATGTCCGCACCGCGCTCCAGGAATACTTCCGCGACAGGCAACGCTGGCGAATGACGCTGGTCAGCAATATCTTGCTTGTAAGTGACTCCCAAGAGAAGAACCTTGGCATTCTTCAAAGCGACACCGGCATCATTCAGAACATTCTGTACTCGGTCAACAACGTAGCGTGGCATCGAGTTATTGATTTCTTCGGCAAGTTCAACAAAACGGAATGGATAACCGAGTGACTTGCGAACCGAGTAGCTCAAGTAATTTGGATCAATTGGGATACAGTGTCCACCGACGCCAGGACCTGGGTAGAAGGCTTGGAAACCGAAGGGCTTGGTCTTCGCAGCGTTAATAACGTCCCAGAGGTCAATGTCCATTTCGTTGCAGAACTTGGACATTTCGTTGACCAACGCAATGTTGATGTGGCGGTACGTATTTTCCAGAAGCTTTGCGGTTTCAGCTTCCTTGGCACCCTTAGCGCGGACCACAGAATCAATGAACTGGCTGTAGAATGCAACCGCACGGTCACCAGATTCGACAGTCATTCCACCGACTACCTTGGGAGTGTTCTTCAATCCGTAGGTTTGGTTGCCTGGATCAATACGTTCTGGAGAGAACGCCAAGAACAGATCCTTGTCTAGCTCCGCACCGTTCTCGGTCAGGATCGGCAGGCAAACTTCCTCAGTGGTACCTGGATAAGTCGTAGATTCGAGTACTACGAGGGTTTCGCCATTGAGGTTGTCACGGATGGTCTTCGTGGCGCCGATAACTGCACCCAAATCTGGGCTGCCCGCTTCACCAAGTGGAGTTGGAACGCAGATAACAACAACGTCAGCTTCTGCAATGACGGTTGGATCGTTGGTTGCGCGGTACCCTTTCTCAAGCAGGACAGAAAGGTCTTCATTAGAGATATCGTCAACATGCGAGATTCCGTTATTGAGGTCTTTAACAACCGTCTGGTTCAACTCGAGGCCGGTGACCTGAAGTCCTGCATGAGTGGCGCCCTGGGAAAGTGGAAGACCGACGTATCCCTGGCCCACAACTACAAGTTTTTGCATATTTCCTATGCCCCTCTTTCTAGTATTTCTCGTGCTTTGCTAAATTGCGAGCTCAAATTAGTGAGCCTAGCTTGAACCCGCAATCGCAACAAATCTTCGATTAAGTCAATCAAGCCTCGACCATTCTAACGTATTTAGAATTATTGGCTTTGTTCGTGCAAGCTCCTGCGTAGCACACGTGTACCGCATTAGAATGACGCTCAGAAAGCCAATTATTGTTGTACTTCGTGACGTGGGAACACTGGTGAAGGAGCCGGAAGCTCAGTTCCTGGAACCAACAAGCTGTCAAACGACTCAAAGGTTCGTGCAGAACCTTCTCCAACTGCCAATGCATTGAGCATTGAGGTCATTGCCTGGGGCAATACCGGCTGAAGCAGCAACGCAACCTTGCGGACAATCTCAATAGACACATACAGGACCGTGGCCATCCGCTCAGGGTCGGACTTCTTCAGCTTCCAGGGCTCCTGCTCCGCGAAGTAGGCATTGGTGTCGCCCAAAACATGCCAAATGGCTTCAAGCGCCTTGCTGAATTCCTGACGGGAGAAAGCGTCGCGGTTGATCTCCAACAGCTTGCCCGCCGCATCAAGAATCTGCTGATCGGCTTCCAACAACTCGCCAGGGGTTGGTACTACTCCCCCGCAATTCTTTGCGACCATCGACAGCGAACGCTGTGCAAGGTTGCCGAAGTTGTTTGCCAAGTCTCCGTTAATTCGGGCAACGATGGTTTCATGGTTGTAACTGCCGTCGGCACCAAAGGGGACTTCACGCAGGAAGAAGTAGCGTACCTGATCCAGACCGTAACGGTTCACAAAATCGTCCGGAGACACGGTGTTGCCCAAGGACTTGGACATCTTCACGCCATTGTTGTGCAGGAACCCGTGGATCATGACGCGCTTCGGCAACGGCAATTTGGCAGACATCAAGAATGCAGGCCAGTAAATCGCATGGAATCGCGAGATGTCCTTGCCGATGACGTGGACATCTGCCGGCCAGTATTTGCGGAAGGAAGCGGAATCGACGTCTGGGAATCCAACTCCAGTCAGGTAGTTGGTGAGTGCGTCGACCCACACATACATGACATGCTTCTCATTGCCCGGTACTGGGATGCCCCAGTCAAAGGTTGTACGGGAAATGGAAAGGTCGGTCAGACCGCCTTCGACGAAACGTACTACTTCATTGAAGCGAGAACGCGGCGCGCCGAATTCAGGGTTGTTTTGGTAGTAGTCCAGCAACTTGTCCTGGTACTTGGACAGTCGGAAGAAGTATGACTCTTCTTCTATCCAGGTAACCTCGGTGTCAGTTTCAATGGCATAGCGGATGCCATCTTCACGAACTTCCGTCTGTTCCTCTGTGTAGAAGGCTTCATCGCGTACCGAGTACCAACCAGCGTACTTATCCAGGTAAATGTCATCGTTGGCTTCCATGCGGCGCCAGAGTTCCTGTGCCGCCGCATGATGGTCCGCATCAGTGGTACGGATGAAGCGATCGTAGCTAGTTCCCAGCTCATCATTCATGGCCTGGAATGCATCCGAGTTTCGCTGAGCCAGTTGAGCCGGCGTGATTCCAAGATTCTCTGCGGTTTGCATCATTTTCTGGCCGTGCTCATCGGTTCCGGTCATAAAGAAGACATCAAAACCATCTAGACGCTTGAAGCGAGCCATAACGTCAGTGGCCACTACCTCGTAAGCATGCCCGATATGCGGGCTACCGTTCGGGTATGAAATAGCCGTAGTGATGTAAAAGGGTTTTTGCTGAGAAGTCACGATATAAATTTACCTTAGCTAGCGTGCGAACGCAGATTTCCGGATTTTACTGATTCGTCACACGATTCTGTCCAGATACTCCCAGAAGGCGCCGCGAAGCGTACGGCGGATGGTTTGCTGATCAGTCTTCCATTCCCCTAGCACTTGCGCGCAATCCTTGAGGAGCGTCCGATCAATTTCGGGTGGCAACTGCGGTTTATCGGCAAGAAGGTCAAAAACTTCGGATTGAGTGGTGAACGCAAGCCAGGACTCCGCCACCTTGGCACCGATTTCTTCGGCAACTGAGAGTTCCTTTTGTTCGTATGCCGCTGGACCTTGATACCCCGATTTTTCTCGATCGCTTGAGTAAACCACCTCAGCTTCAGGTACGGCTTCTGCAAATGATTTGATTGCAGGTTTGTTCGACATGACCGCGGGCGTCGGGACTGTTGATTCTAAATTGGGCTTGGTTGCGCGCTCTGCCGGCGATTTAGCGATCAGTGAAGTTTTCTCGGAATGGTTTTTATCCCACTCGAGCACTTGGGTAAAGGCGCCGTCCAGCAGATGATCTGGAATCGTTTCAATGTAATCAGCGGTCAATGCTAGGTGTTCTGCAACTGAGGCGACACCAAGACGGCTGTCTAATTTGGCGACACCAAGCAAGACGACTTTCATACCGAGGTCTTGTGCCTCTTCCACAGCTTCTGCCAGATCATCGTCACCGGAAACTAAGTATGCGATAGATGCAGAACGGTTACGCGCAACTCCAACTAGGTCGAGTGCAAGCCGTAGATCCACGCCTTTTTGCTCACCATTATAAGAAATGCGCCCTAATCGCACTTTTACTCCTGGTATGAGGCCGATACGCTTGTGTTGCTCAGTGAAGAGCCCGTCTTTAGATGCGTCATACCAATACACACGTAAATTATTTAGACCTGTGTTTTTCTTTACAGTTTGCACGATCCCCCGCACCAACGCCTCATAATGCGTTGTGAAGGCCGAGCGCAAGGTCGTTCCGGCAGCACGATGACCGCCAAGTGAGAGTAGAAAGCCGGCATCGATAAATATTGCAGTTTGGTTCATCATGATTCGATCGTACTGATTTATCCGCAATAAAGATCTAACTAAGGTTCCAGGATCGCGACAACCGAAAATTTTCCGGTCAATTTTAAATTGATTCGATGCTATCCGCAGGACAATGCAGCCTTCGCACCAACTGAACGTTGGCGGTTCATGTCGTAGCTCCGAGAGGGATATTCAAGTAGTCTGCAGCACTTAGCCAGGACAATCTTCATGCTACTCGCGCACCAAATTGGTAGTTTTATCGACCATCAAGACGTCACTTGACAGGTACAGGGACTAAAAACCTCCACCCCAACCGATTGGTCTGCGACGCTCTAAGGTAAGTGAAGTCGCACAAGCTAACAGAATAGATATACTTCTCGGAGGACAAACGCAACCTAGTACAAAGAATAGGCAGTCGGCCCCCCTTGGAACTAAAGATCAACGAGCGAACAGGCCTGAAAGAAGGAACATATCCTCGACTGAGAGTACCACTGGTACACCAGCGCAGCATTAACACCCTAAGATTCAATGGGCAAAAAACTGCTGTGCATACAGTGCCGCTGCAGAACGGATTGACCCTAGATTTCTACGCGAACTTGGGCGCAAGCGATGAACTAGTAGTCACATTCCATGGAGCTATGCCAAGGACGCTAAAAGACTACCCCTGGTTCACGAGAATTCGCTCCGTCTCAGAAAAAACAAAAGCGATGATCTCATTCGCTGATCCAACGCTTCAGCTTGATCAGGAACGAAAGATGCTCGTGTCATGGTATTTTGGCACGCCAGGTTGGGATCCGATTACAGACATTCTTCAGGTGATTCGCCGCGCTGTGGGAAAGACTGGTTCTAAGCACGTCGCTTTCATCGGAGGTTCCGGCGGAGCAATTCCAGCTTTAAGAGCCGCGGCGCTCCTCCCGGGATCGCTAGCATTTATCCAAGATCCACGAATCTCATTCGATGCGTCAAATAGACACCTAGCGACATATTTCGATGTCGCATGGCCAGGATGGGACATGAAGAGTGTTCTAAAAGGCTTTCCTCTATCTTTCGAAGTCACTGACTATTACCGTCTCGTGCAGCCTAAGAATGTCGTCTACTGCGTTCAAAACACGAGAGACGAAACGTACTATGGAGACCAATTTCTACCGTTCGCCAAGTCGCTCGGGGTCAAAGACGGCAACGGCGTCTCTCGAAACGGTCTGTACCATTTCGAATCTTACGATGGAACGCACGAAGGCCACGGAAAGATAACCAGCGCTGAGTTCGATTCATTCTACGCAAAAGCTTTCGACAACTGGCGCAAGTTGAGATAAGCGCATAATCCGAAAATTGATAATTCTTAGAGATTGACCCCCGGTCACATTTCACCAAACCATTAAATTTTCTCTGCCTGCGAAGCTCTCCGTTAAACGAGTACCTTACTCCTCCCCTTCGGCCTCAATTGCGAATACCATAGTATTACATTGGACCGAAATAGAAATATAAATAATAGAAAAGAACATTGAAAATCTATGGCGATTAATGTCAACCCCAAAACGGGCCTAAAAGAATCTTTTGATGATTTCTATAAATTACCATTAGTCCACCAAAGGAATATTGGCACGCTGCGTCTAGACGGGCAGCCGAAAGCTGTGCACACGGTGCCGATAGGCTCAGGTCGAACATTAGACTTCATATCTCTACTTGGTCGTAATGATGAACTCATCGTGGCATTGCATGGCGCAAATATGGCAGAACGAAATTTCTACCCACGGTTTGAGCGTGTTAATAGTCTTCGCACCAAGACGAAAGCCCTAATAGCTTTTGCTGATCCTACGCTTAAATCTGATCCAGATAAAAATATGCTCTTGTCCTGGTTTCTAGGTGGGCCTGGGTGGGATCCGTCTATTCCGATTCTCAAGGTTATTGAAAAAGCCCAGCGCAAAGTTGGGGCAAAACATGTTGCTTTCATTGGCGGATCAGGTGGTGGTTACGCGGCTCTTAGACTTTCGGCCATGGTTCCAGGCTCGTTAGCCTTCGTGCAGGACCCGCAGACGGTCATAAGCAACTACTTGCCTAAAGTCGTCAATCGATACTTTGATACAGTCTGGCCTAGCTGGAATCCCCAGATGCTAGCAGATGCATTTCCTGAACGATTTGATATGGTACGACACTACCAAGAACTCCGGCCGCAAAACTTCGTTTATTATACCCAAAGCCGTTCAGATACTATGCATTACGACTCCCATTACACACCATTCAAAGCGGCAGCAGGAGTGAAAGAGACACAAGGTATGAGCCGTATGCGTACCAGAAATTTCGTCCTATACGACGGCGAAATACCCGGACATGGAAATATCACGCCAGCAGAATTCGATAAATTCTATACAAGGGCAATGAATTACTGGCGAGAAAATAGGTGAATCAGCAAATTTGCTGAACCCTTTAGGACTAAGGGGTACATGCCTGAATTAACCGCCCCGTATTAGGGGCCTGTCATCGAGCCATTAAAAGTCGAGGTTTGCGAAGAATCGATGTTGCAAGACTATTCTTCCACGAACGCCATCAACAATGCCCCACGCTATCTTCAGCCCACTGCCCTCAGGCACTTCAGCCACCAGGGCGGATTGGGGCTGACCACCAACGACCAGCACCGAAATAAGTCGAAAACCGAGATCAGGGCTTGAAAACCGAGATCAGGGCTTTTAACCCGGGAATTTCACGGAGACGGGTAGTCATTAACTGACTTAAAAGATGAAAAGGTGATCTGAACTGGGAAAATGGGAGTGTCTAAGCTTCCAAAATACGCGTTCAAAGGATCACCTTTTCAGTGAACCATTCTACCCGAGTTTTCCCTGCCCTCCCGACCCAACTCACCAGCCAAGCCCTGGTGTCCCACGCTGGCCTGTCGGTGCTCAGCAACTTCCTGAACGCACTGGACTTCCAACGGGTCTGCGAAGACCGTTTCTCCCAGTTCGCGCCAGCCACCGCAACCCACCGGCCAGGAAGAATCCTCGGAGCACTGGCGCTCTCGTTGGCCGCCGGCGGCGAACAAGCCACTGACATCGACCAGCTTCGAGCTGCGCCGGACCTCTTCGGCCCAGTGGCGTCCGATGCCACGGTCAGCAGGTTCATGCACCGGATCAAGGAGCAACCAGAAGCCTTCTCCTACGGGTTCGCCACCATGACCCGGGCCCTGCGTTCCAAAGCCTGGACGGGAGCCGGACCACGCAACCCTGCCCGGCAGGCCACAGCGAACAACCCTCTGATCATCGATGTCGATGCCTCCTTGGTGCACGTGCATTCCGAGAAGGAACACAGTGCTGGCACGTATATAGGCGGGTACGGTTTCTCACCGATGATCGCCATGGCTGACTACGGCAAACCCAACGGCACCGGAGAAGTCCTCGCGGTGCACCGGCGCCCGGGAAACCGCGGCGCGAATTCAGCGGCCTCGCATATCGAAGTGCTCACCCAGGCCTTGGCCCAGCTGCCGGATGATTTCTATGACGAACACGGGAACCTCATAGGCGAGAAGCTCCTGGTCCGCACCGATAGCGCCGGGTCCTCCCGCGAGTTCCTGCACCATCTGGACTCGCTGGGGATCCAGTTCTCCACCTCGTATTCGCTGCCGGTCATCAAGGAACGGTTCATCCGGTGGATCGATGAGAAGAAGTTCTGGGAACCAGCCCTGGACGCTGACGGTGTCCAACGTGATAACGCGTGGGTGATCGACGCGAGCAAGGTGATCGAGCTGAAGGACTACCCGCCCGGGACAAGAATCTATTTGCGGGCCGAGCCCTTGCATCCCGGGGCGAAAGCGAACTTGTTCGATACTGACGGGAACCGTGTCACGGCGTTCTTGACCAATAGCCCGCGGTTCAACGTGGCATTCCTCGATGCCCGGCATCGGGCGCGGGGCCGGTGCGAAAACAGGATCAAGAGGGTCTGCTGATGGTTTGGTTGACACCCAGGTTTACGCTGCCAGAGCGACAGACTCGATCATTGTAGCCTCGAATTGGATCGGGGTCATTCTCCCCAAACGTCGTTGCTTGCGC